>VSNH01000029.1 GCA_009774215.1 Lachnospiraceae bacterium | reverse complement strand
ACCCGGTACCCTTCCACCGCACCGTTTCTGCCGCTGCCTTCCGCCACCACCTGCTCCAAGATGTACCGCATGGTTTCGGAGGTTTCTTCGGACACCACATGCTCCCTCACCGGATAGGTGAAGGACTGGCTGTCGCTGCCGTCCGCCGACACCGCACGCACGGCAAAATGCGGCGTGATGCGCCTGCCGCCGTTGACGATGGAGGCCGCCGTGGTGGCGAGCTGGATCGGCGTGATCTGGAAGGACTGCCCGAAAGAGATGGTCGCAAGCTCCACCGGACCGATGTTTTCCATCTTGTGCATGATTGTTCCCGCCTCGCCCGGCAGGTCGATTCCCGTCTTATCCAGAAGCCCGAACTGCCGGAAGTAAGAGTAATACCGCTCCACGCCTATGCGCAGTCCGACCGTGATAAAGACAGGATTGCAGGAGTTCATCGTTCCCTGCACGAAATCCTCCGCACCATGTCCGCCCACTTTGTGACAGCGGATCTTCCGATCTTCCACCATGATAAAACCGGGACAGTTGAAAGTATCCGTGGGCTTCACCGCTCCGGATTCCAGCCCCGCAGCCGCCGTGACGATTTTGAAGGTGGAACCCGGCTCGTAAGTGTCATTGATGCAGCCGTTTCTCCACATGGCGTTTAACAGCTCCTGCCGTTTCTTCTCGGAAAAAGCAAGCGCATCCATACCGTCCGGCAGCGTGTACGGATTGTTTAAGTCAAACTCCGGTACATCCACCATGGCAAGAATCTCCCCGTTCTGAGGATTCATCACCAGAATAGAAACCCGATCCGCTTCCTTCGTCTCCATGGTCTGTTTTGCAAGCTGGGTGGCGTAGCTCTGGATATTGATATCCAGACTGACATAGAGATCGCGGCCGCTCACCGGCTCCACCCGCTGCTCTCCCTCCTCGTCCTGCTCCACGCCCTTGGCGTCGGTCACCGTTAAGATCGTTCCCGCTTCACCCGCCAGATATTCCTCATAAACCACTTCCAGCCCTATAATGCCCTGATTATCCCCACCGGTAAACCCTAGCGCCTTGGATGCCAGCGTATCATAAGGATAATAGCGCTTGTAGTCCTCATCCACCTTGACCCCGTCAATGGCTCTCGCTCTGATGGCATCACCCACTGCCTTATCTACGTTACTCTTAATCTTCTCGATGGAGGAATACTTCTCCACCCGTTTTCTCACATACTCCTCCGACAATCCCAACTCTTTGGAGAGGACGGCGATCACTTCCTCCGCGTCCGTAATCTGGCTGTGAATCACGGAAACCGTGCAGACCGTCTTATTGTCCGCCAGAATTTTACCGTTGGCATCTATGATGCGCCCTCTGGCCGCCTTGATACTCCTTTCTCTCTCGTGCAGCTCCCTTGCCTTCATCGTATAATACTCAGACTGGAACACCATGAGATAGACCAGCCTTCCCGCCAGACCGAGAAGCGCCAGCACACACAGGAAGAACACCGTCACCGTCTTACTCCTGTGGTATGTTTTATGGTTCATACTCCCTTCCATCAAAGAGAAACCTCACAAAAAGGTATTAATATAATCTATTATCCTTTTTCTGAGGTTATTCTCACTTCGCGCTATTTAAGGTTCCCCTGTGTCTTCCCCGTCTCCCGGCGGCGGAGCGGGCGACCACACGCCCCCGGTATCTTCTCCGGCATTTTCCCCGGACTCCTCATCGGAAGACTTACCGCTGCCCACCCGGGTGCCGATCTGCGGATCATAATAGTCTCCCGTTGCCGGGTCTACCAAATAGCCGGTCTCAGGATCTACCGGGAAATCTCTCCACGCCTCATTTGGCCCTGTCGGTTCCTCCTCCGAACCTTCCGCGCCTTCCTCTCCCTCTGCAGGTCCGGCGCCCTCACCCTCTGCGGGACTGCCTTCTTCCCCTTCTTTCGGGATCGGATTGCCCTCCTCGTCCAGTTCTTCCTCCGGCTCCGCAGTCTGGGGTGTCCTGATCTGAATCTGGAGCTGCTCCAGCTCCTCCCGCTCCGTATCGCTCAGCTCCTCCGTCATAAAGATATTCATATAGGGGAGCACTTCCGTCAAAATCTTTTTCACAATTCTGGTGGCGTATTTCGCGTCGTCCTGAAAAACTACATTTGGCCTGTCCACTACCACATAAATGACCACCTGCGGGTCATCTGTGGGCGCATATCCCATAAAGGACACCACATACTCATTATTGCCACGCGGCAGCGTCTCCGCCGTCCCCGTCTTTCCGCCTATCATATAGCCCGCGGGCCTTGCCGTATGTCCTGTGCCGTTTTCCCCACTCACCACCGTGTTGCAGTATTCGATAATCGTATCGCTGGTAGACCGGGAAATGGTCTGCTTCAAAAGTCTTGGCTCGATATTTTCTATCGTAGCGCCATCCGCCGTCGTGATGCGGCTCGCCACATGGGGCGCATAGTAATAGCCGCCGTTAATCAGGGAACAGAAGCCCGTGATCATCTGAATCATGGTGGCGTTAAAGCTCTGTCCGAAGGAGTTGGTTGCAAGATCCGTCATGCCGATGTTATCCTCATGATAGATCATGCTCGCCGTCCGCGCCTCGCCTGCCAGATCGATGTTGGTTTTCAAGCCGAAGTTAAAACTGTGCTGATAGTTCACAAATTCCGTCTTGCCAAGCGCAAACGCCACATTCATCAGCACCACGTTGCAGGAACGCTCCACGCCCTGCTGCACCGTAAGCGGGCCATCCCCAAAGGTCTGGTGACATGCGATGTCGTGATCGCCCACATGAAGATATCCCTCACAGTTGTAAGTCTCGTTGCCGGTGATGGCGCCGCTCTCCAGAGCCGCCGCCACCGTAAAGGGCTTGAACACGGAGCCCGGTTCGTAGGCATCCACAATGCAGAAATTTTTCCACAGCGCATTCAAGTGCTGGTACATGACCTCGTCGTTCATCCCCGCGATCGATTCCTGCGTCACATATTCCGCTACGCCGTCCGTCTTAACCCGTTTCCCGTCCTTGTCAAGAAGCGGCATCCCAATCAGATTCTCCGTATTTCTGACGTCGTTTAAGTCAAAGACCGGGTAGCTCGCCATAGCCAGCACGCTGGCGCTGTTCGGATCCATAATGACACAGCCGATATTCTCCGCGCCGTTGCCGGGTCTGGCGTTGTCTTTATACTCCTCATTAAACTCCTTGAGATATTTTTCTACAATGGCCTGAATGTTCGCGTCCAGACTGAGCTGGATGTTGTTGCCGTCCTTCGCCGCAATGGTCGTGCGCTCCAGTGTGGAATCATCATTGAGATAGCCGTATTCCCTGCCGTTCGTGCCGCTTAAAATATCATTATAATACTCCTCCAGCCCATAGGTGCCCGCATTGTCTCCTGTGGTAAACCCGACCAGATCACAGGCCAGTGAGCCGTTGGGGTACTCTCTCTTATACTCGTCCTCAAACCAGACACCCTTGATGTTGGCTCCCTGTTCCTCGTCGGCACAGAATTCCTCGAAGGCTGTTTTTTTCTCATATTCCACCCGTTTAGCCATCACATAGTAAGCGGAGTTCGGATGCTCTGCTATGTAGGCCCTCACCGGCTCAGAATCGATATCAAAGAAACGCTTCAGCGCGTTTAAGGTCGGCTCCAGATACTCCTCCTTCCGAAGCAGCAGTCTGGTGTCCAAAATGACGTTGTAAACCTTGTTGCTCACCGCCAGCACCGTGCCGTTGGAATCCACAATCTCTCCACGTTTAAAAGGTATTATCGTGGAGTCGTACTCCTGATGCGACAATACCTGTTTCTTGTACTCCTCCCCGTTGTCCCTGTTAATCAGAAACAGCCGGACACTGAGCCCCACGAAAGCCGCCAGGATAAACAAAAACAGCACCAGCAGCTTCTTCTGCATTTTTATTGTAAATTTCAGTACGGAACTTCTTCTCTTATCACCCAAACAATCACCTGCTTATTCCTGCTGCGGGATTTCCGCCATCTGCTTCACATAGTCGCTGTTTTCACTGGCGAAGGAAATAATCTGCCCTTCCTGCGCATACTGCATACCCAGCTCCTGAATCGCGATCCTTCTGATCTCCTCCAGATCCACGCTGCTTGTAATTCTGCTGTAATCCTCCTCATTGGCAACCTTTAAAGCGTTAAGTTCTCTCTCCAGTGTTGCGATATGCTTCACGCTGTTTGTGATGTCCGACTGCAGTCCGATATAATATACCAGAATGATGCCGGTGGCAATCAGAGCGGCGCCCAGAAACAGAACATAGCCGGGGCTCATGTGCTTTGCCCTCTCCCTGTTTCTTCTCACCGTGTTATTCACTTTTTTCTTCGGTCTGTCGTCAGTCCTTCTCTCCGGCTGTATATTCCTGACCGTATTACCGCGCACATAATATGCGTTTTGCCTTGTCGCTGCCATGATTTTCCATTTCCCCTCTTTATTTTGCTCTCACTGAACGTTTTCCCTCTTTTTATGTACTCCCCGACGGCCGCATCCCTATCCCCGTGTCTGCCGCCGTTTATCTTTTCTCGAACACCCGAAGTTTCGCACTTTTCGCCCTGCTGTTTTCCTTCGTCTCCTCTTCGGTAGGAAGGATCGGCTTTTTCGTGATCACTTTCCCCTTTGCGACCTTTCCGCATACGCAGACCGGAAAATCCGGCGGGCATGTACACGGATTCTCATTTTTCCGGAAGCCGGACTTTACAATCCGGTCTTCCAGCGAATGAAACGTGATCACACAGAGCCTTCCGCCCGGATTCAGAAGCGCAATCAGCCCGTCCAAAGAATCCTGCAATACTTCCAGTTCTCTGTTACATGCAATTCGTATCGCCTGAAAAGTCCGCTTGGACGGATGCCCTCCCGTGGCGCGCATTTTCGCCGGGATGGAAGCCTTTATGATCTCGTTCAGCTCTCCTGTCATCTCTAAAGGCTTGTCCTTCCTCGCCGCCACAATATGCTTCGCTATGTTCTTCGCAAATTTTTCTTCCCCGTAATCCCGCAAAATACGGGAAAGCTCATTTTCCGAATACTCGTTTACAATTTCTTTCGCGCTTAAAGTCTGTCTCCTGTCCATCCGCATGTCGAGCGGCGCGTCATATCGGTAGGAGAAACCTCTCTCCTCATTGTCGAGCTGATAGGAGGAGACGCCCAGATCAAGCACGATGCCGTCCACGCCATATACGCCGATGCCCGCCAGCGCCCCCGCCGCGTTGGCATAATTGTCGCGGATCAAAGTAACCCGCTCCCTATACGGTTCCAGCCGCTTCCCTGCCGCCGCAAGCGCATCCTCATCCTGGTCGATCCCGATCAGCCTGCCGGTTCCCGTAAGCCTGCCCGCCACCTCGTAAGCATGTCCGCCGCCGCCAAGGGTGCCGTCCAGATAGATGCCCTGCGGTTTGATGTCCAGATTTTCTATGGTTTCTTCAAGGAGCACTGAGGTGTGCTTAAATTCCATTTTGTCTGTCCTCTTAACATATATCCGAATTGCTCCATTGCTTCGCAATTCCCGCAATTCGGCATCCACTCGGAATCCGGTAAGTTACTCCGTAACTTACCGCTCCCTCTCAGATTCCTAATCCAAGCTCCGCCATGTGCTCCGCGATCTCATCCATGTCCTCAAATGCCGCCGTATCTTCGAAGCGTTCTCTGCCCCAGATCTCAATCCTGCTGCCGACGCCGACTAACACCACGTCCTTCGCCAGTCCCGCAAATTCCCGCAGGACATTGGGAATCAGGATCCTTCCCTGTTTATCTACTTCCGCTTCCGTTGCTCCCGCCAGGAAAAAACGGACGAACTGTCTGGCCTCTTTATTCGTAATGGGCAGGGATCTGAGTTTTTCTTCAAAGCGTTGCCACTCTTCGTTGTCATACACAAACAGGCAGCCGTCCAACCCCTTGGTTACCAC
Source organism: Lachnospiraceae bacterium (assembly GCA_009774215.1). Lineage (GTDB taxonomy): Bacteria > Bacillota > Clostridia > Lachnospirales > Lachnospiraceae > UBA3282. Next base: position 23,209 of record VSNH01000029.1, on the reverse strand, counting down.
AAAAGCGTCTCCCAGGATTTCCCTGAATTTGGAGGGGATGATCAGCCTGCCCTTTGCATCAATTGTGTGATTGTACTCTCCCATGAACATATGCAATCACCCTGCCCGCCTGTAACACTGTACCCTATGTGGTCTGCCACGAAAAAGGAATGTTGGTTCCACTTTATACCACTTCACTCCACTTTTCACCACTTTTACATCAATTCTACCCCAATCGCAGGGATAATGCAAGGAAAAAAGGAAGAAATAATAAGAAATGATTAGGGCGAACGGCGCAATTTAGATGGACACAATATAAGCTGTGAAAGAAAAGACGGACACAAGCGTTTCACTTTGTGTCCGTCTTTTCCACTGTAACCGTGGCTGTTGTATGCTTTTTTAAATAGAGGCGGATGAAGATGTCTGCCGCCAGCGCGCCGACAAACAGGATGCCTGCCAGCAACTGTGATACCGCTATGGTTGTGTGGGGGATGAAGAGGGTGTCGGTGCGGATGCCCTCGATCCACGCCCTGCCGAGACCATAGCCGCCAAGATATAGCAGCCACTGTTCCCCCTCGAATTTCTTGTGCTTTCGGTAAAGCATCATCACGATCAGCAGCGCCAGATTCCACAGGCTCTCGTATAGAAACGTGGGATGCACCTGAATGTAGTTTGTGCCCTCCGCCATGTGGGCGGCGATCTTCTCGGAGATATCTCCCGCCCTGACCATCTGCGTCGGCAGACGCATGGCGAGCAGGCTGTCCGTATACTCCCCGAATACTTCCCGGTTCGTAAAGTTGCCCCACCTGCCAATCACCTGTCCGAGCACCAGTCCCGGCACACAGATATCCGCAAGCTGTAAAAAACTCTGCTTTTTCCTCCGGCAATAGATCCACAGCGTCAGGAAAGCGGCAATCACCGCGCCGTAAATGGCCAGTCCGCCGTTTCGCAGATTAAAGATACCGAGCAGGTCATTCTTATATCTGTCCCAGGAAAAGACCACATAATAGACCCTCGCCCCGATGATGGAAAAGATGATCGCATAAATCGCGAAATCCCAGATCAGATCCTGATCCAGCTTTTCCAGCTTCGCCACCTTCGCCGCGAGAAGCACTCCCGCCAATACCCCGACGGCAATAATCACACCGTAGAAGGCAATCGGAAAGCCGAAGACCGTAAACGTCTTCGGCACATTCTTGAGATAAATTCCCAGATTGGGAAAGGCAATATCCATGCTTCCCATCATATCCTGCATGTCGGACCTCCTATCTAAACGCAGCTGCCATTCATAGAATGCTGCCGCATTCTATTTCATGTCGGGCATTCGCCCTATGCCGGCAGACAAGTCAAGCGCTTTGCCTGCAAGCAGTCACGCTCTTGGCTTGTCTGCCGGCGCAGCTGCTCATTGCTGTCACACATTAAACCTAAACAGAATCACGTCCCCGTCCTGCACCACATAGTCTTTTCCTTCCATACCGACAAGCCCTTTCTCTCTCGCCGCCGCAAGGGAGCCCTGCTCCAGAAGGTTCTTGTAGTTGACCACTTCCGCCTTGATGAAGCCCCGCTCGAAATCGGTATGTATTTTTCCCGCCGCCTGGGGCGCTTTCGTGCCAACCTTAATCGTCCACGCCCTCGTCTCGTCCTCGCCCGCCGTCAGGAAACTCATCAACCCGAGCAGACGGTAACTCGCCCGGATCAGTTTCTGCAGCCCGGACTCTGAAAGCCCCAGATCCTCAAGGAACATCGCTGTTTCCTCCTCATCCAGTTCGGCAATCTCCTGCTCGATCTGGGCACAGATCACGAATACCTCGCTGTCATTTTCCGCCGCAAACGCTTTCACCTTCTGTACGCCGACATTGCCCGCGCCGTCGTCCGAAAGGTCGTCCTCCGCCACGTTTGCAGCAAAGATCACCGGCTTGTAGGTGAGAAGGTTATAAGAGATAAGAAGACCCCGTTCGTCCTCATCCTCCGTCTCAAACACCTTCGCCAGTTTTCCCTCTTCCAGATGCGCCTTGAGCCGCTCTAACAGGGCGTACTCTTTCGCCGCCGTCTTATCCATCTTGGCAACTTTTGCCGTCTTTGCCATCCTGCGCTCCAGAATCTCGATATCAGAAAAAATCAATTCCAGATTGATCGTCTCGATGTCCCGGAGCGGGTCGATAGAGCCGTCCACATGAACGATATTGGAATCCTCAAAACACCGCACCACATGGACGATCGCGTCCACCTCACGGATGTTGCTTAAGAATTGGTTGCCCAGCCCTTCTCCCTTGGAAGCGCCCTTCACAAGCCCTGCGATGTCCACAAACTCAATGGTCGCGGGCGTCACCTTCTTGGAATGGTACATATCCCCTAGAAGCTTTAACCGCTCATCCGGCACTGTCACAATGCCGATATTCGGGTCGATGGTACAGAACGGGTAGTTGGCGGATTCCGCGCCTGCCTTTGTCAGTGAATTAAAAAGGGTACTCTTGCCCACATTGGGGAGACCGACGATGCCGAGTTTCATGATATCTTAATCCTCCGTGTTTCTTAAGTTTTATTCTTTACAGATGTCATAATTTCTATAAAAATCGCTTTTAAAATTTATTTCTTTCTGAAAGTTTCCCAGCGATTATGCTAGTATAGCATAGTAAGATCAAAAAGTAAAATTTTTCCAGCGCCCTTGCACCATACAATTTTATGTAAGTATATAATAACACATAGCGCCTTTTGCGACACGGTTCTGTTTAAATTGGCGGGTGGCCTGCTAATTCCATTGATCGATGACTATTCGATATGCATCCCTGATATTTTTCATTTTTTGTACGCGGTCTCCATCATCACTTCCTTCCGCTTCCTCCATCTTGAGCGTAGCATTATTTAGAACATCCCATGCGTCATTCATTCCCTCCAGATCATTTTCAACTGCTGCAGAATATATAGATTGTACAGCCCATTCCGCCGCATCTTCAAAACAGGCAGTCGCCGAATCAATTTCTTCCACTCTCAGGAAGAAATCGCCCGAATCAATTTGATATACACCTATCATCCTGCGGTTTTCCGCCGTATGGAGTGAGTGATCGGCTTCTATTCTGCAATCTATAGCATCGCTTAAAATCTTCAACGCATAATCACAGATTCTATCCATAATACTGCCATTCTCCGGCTTCCGGCTTTCGTCCAGCAAGTCAGAAAAACTTTCATACAGTACATCTGCCAACAATACATTCGTCTCATAGTTTTTGGGAAGCACTTTCTCCGTTATACCCACGGCCTTACTTTTCAAATATCTTAAAATGAGCTCTGCCATGATATCTGGCCGCTCTTCCCGAGAAATCTCCCTATCCGTCATGCTGCAGTACTGCTCCAGCTTTTCTATAAACAAATCATCTTCCAGGATATATTGCTGTACCTGATATACCACTTGATCCCCCGCTGGACTGAATGCCTTCCTGCTTTCCTCCATACCTGCCGCTGTCTGACTTTCACTATCTTCATTGACCGATCCCCATACCTTAACGCCGGCCAAACCAAAGATAATCAGTATGATTACCGTACTGCTGACCCCAAGAAAACACGCCAGCTTCTTTTCACCTTTCGAGGAAAGAACCGCTGTAGCAATAGTCAGAGCCGATTCCATACCTATCAATACGACATTCGCCATACCATCGGCAACGAAATTGAGATATACACTGCTTTTTCCAATACTTTTCGACCAAACGTACAAACACACCGCGCACAAAATATCCAGTCCCACTCCGATTGCAATTGGTATCATCCAGCGCAGGCTTTTTTGTTTCCGCTTTTTCCTTTGGTCTTTTCTTCCTCTTTTCTCTTTCTGAACGGTTTCTTCGATTTTTTCGTTTTGCTGAGCTTTCCCGGCAAAACTTTGATTCTTATTCTGTTCTGCCATGTCTCTCATGCAAAAAGCCTGCACCGCATAAACCGTTACTGTTTATTGCGCACAGGCTGTTTTCTCCTCATTCCCATTCTTAAGTTCCTATACTCTTTACCGTGCGTTAACTTTGTAATATCATGTCTGTATTATTCTCTCTCATCGTTTGAAATGATTTGTGCCATAAATGCACTCAGCGCTTTATTACCCGCCATATATCGCATAAACCAGTCGTTTATGCTCTGCTTATCCAAATGTTCGACTTTTCCAAGTATGTAACTTATTTTGAGATAAAGCTTATCTCCCTCAAGGACATCCACCTGCTCTGCCATACTTTCTTCTGACCGTCGGTATACCTTAACGATATCAGCCAACTGACCAAATATATGCATTAGGTTTTCCTCGTCATTTCCCGCTTCCAAAATCGGTATAAACGCTTCATATTGCTCCATGAACCGGGCTACACGCGCCCGCAGAATGCTATTTTGCAGCATTTGCAGCACGATAATGCTGTAATTATCATAATCATACAATAATAGTTTTTCGATTCCTATGATAAAGTCATCTACCAGCCTCTCCCCTTCACTATTTTCTATTTCCCGGCATTCGATTCGCGCAATCAGCGCATCATCCAGTTCGATTTCCCAGTCGTCTTCATACAGATTTTTAAATTCTTCCAGCAGATCTTTCAGTCTCTGCTTTAACTGCAGCACTTCATGCTGTAGAATTTTCGCGCTTTCCTGCGTGGCCTGATCTCGATTACAGCTCTCCAGGTATTTTTTGCATAATTCCGTCAAATAATAATATCTAAATTTTCCCTCGCTCTCACTGTCTAACAACTTATATTCAAATTCGTCAAATTTCACCAGTCTATTGGAAAGCGATGCTACAGAAGTTCTTATTGCAAGGGCCAGTTCCCCGTGATTAAGTTTCTTATTCCCTGCTAGTGCCCTAATCACATCCATTCTGCTTTTGGTAAGAAAAGCTGATATTTTTTGTTTGCATACTTCATCCAATGTTTCCTGATATATGTCCTCTTCTGCCAGCACTTCAGTTCACCTGCCTTTCCACCTTTCATATCTACATACTACATCATGTATTCATACAAGTCAATATCATTTCACTATTATGTATCAACCGATTTTTTCACTTCACTTTATGCCAATGCATTATTTTCTAATTCATATAATCCATTCACTTCATTTCATCCTGATGATATCTACACACAAAAAAGCAGGAGACGCGCTTTACATGTGCTTCCTGCTTTATCTATTTCTCAACAAATTGCTTTCCTCTACCGGTTTCCCGCCTCTCACAGTCCATATTTCACTGAGATCTGCCGTAACGCAATAATCTGTATAAAAGAACCTAAAAAGGCATTGCCCCCATGCATCATTCATAGTAGACTGCTCAAGCGTTAAACACCAGATTCTGGACGGGCCGACAAATGTTGTATTGGGACGACTTCCAAAAACCGTCTCTATGCACTATGATGTTTACAGCGACCGCATTTTAATAACGCTTGTTTTTTTTCAATTCCCGGTACAAAACCATATAATTCTCATACCGCACCTGACTGATCTTCCCTGCCTCCACAGCTTCTTTCACGCTGCACTCCGGCTCGCTGATATGGGCGCAGCCACGGAATTTACAAAGCGGCTCATACGCCCGGAACTCCGGATAATACCCGCCAAGCTCCTCCTTTGTGATCTGCGGCAGTTCCAGAGAGGTAAAGCCCGGCGTATCCATGATATAGGTGCCATCCCCCAGCGCAATGATCTCCGAATGTCTGGTGGTGTGCCTGCCCCGCTTGATCTTCTCGCTGATCTCCCCCGTCTCCATCTGTGTTCCGGGAGATAACTGATTGATCAGGGAGGACTTGCCGACGCCGCTCGGTCCTGCCAGCGCGGTGGTCTTTCCCGCCAACAGCTCCCGCACCTGATCCAGCCCCCTGTTTTCCAGAACGCTTATAAATAACACTTGATATCCACATGTCTCATACGATTTGCGGAGCGTCTCCTTCTCTTCCGGGGACGCGATATCTTCTTTGTTAAAGCAGATGATTGTCGGGAGCTTCTGCTGCTCCATGCGGATCAGGAAACGATCCAGCAGGTTAAAGTTCGGATTCGGCTTCACAATCGCAAAGAGAATCAGCGCCTGATCCACATTGGCTACCGCCGGTCTTAGAAGCGTGCTTTTCCGCGGCAGGATCTCCCGGATATTTCCGAGCATCTCCGCTTCATCCAGCACGTCCACCCCGACGTCATCCCCGACCAGAGGCTTGATTCCCTCTTTTCTGAATATTCCTTTCGCCTTGCACTCGTAGACACCGCGCCCCTCCACATGCACATAGTAGAACCCGGCGATCCCTTTCATAATCTTGCCAGTCATATACTCCAATCCATGCGGAGAATGCCGCTTTTCAGGCATTCTCCCACGCGAAACATAGTGCTTCTTGGCGTCCCGTCCAATGGCGGGACATCTTTAGAAGCACTTTTCGCGCTATTCTTCTACAAAGTTAACCTTTCGCTCCACCGTCTTTGTCTCCGTCCCTCCGCCCTCGGTCGTCGTCTCCCCGGTCTCGGGATCGGTGATCGTGGTGGGCTCCGTCTGCACCGCAAAGCTATAGCGGATCGTGCCCGTAGCTGACTTGATTCCCGTATAGTTAACCCCCACAGGAAAAGTGGTCGTCTGTGTATTTAAAAGCTGTGTACCGTCATCCGCAGTGAGCGTCACCGTCACATGCATACCGTTCTGGTAAGACGGCTCTTCCGTTGGCGCGGTAATCCCCTCGGAATACTTGTAAGTTATCTGGGTCGGCCCTGTGCTGATCCGCAGATCCACGGGTGTCCCCTTATCCACGTAGGAGCCGACTGAATAACTCTGATAGCACACCTTGCCCGTAAGGGACGCATCCTCATGGGTCGTCTGCGTCACATTGCCAACGGTAAGGCCGCTCTCCGTCAGACTGACCGTCGCATCCATTTCCTCCATACCCATCACGTCGGGCACTCTCACTTTATTATCCTCCGCCCCCTGACTGACGCGGATGGTAATGCTGGAGCCGGCGGATGCCGTGGTGCCCGCCTCCGGTGATTGGGAAATCACAATCCCCTTCTCCACCTGCGGATCGTAGCTCTCCACCACGTTTACCACAAATCCCTCCTTCTCCAGAAGGGAAGTCGCCTCCGTCTGGGATTTACCCGCCGCGTCCGGAACCTGCACGCCCTCCGCAGCCTCCGCCACCGTGAGCACAATCGTCGTTCCTTTATTTATCATCAGCCCGTCCTGTACGCTTGCGCGAAGCACCGTTCCCGCATCGTAAGAGCTGTTCTCCTCATATTTGATTTCAGGCGTCAGTTCCAGCTCGAGCAGCTCGCGCTTGGCTTCATCCACGTGCATACCGACCACGCGGATCATCTCCACCTGCTCCGCAGCCTGTTCCTGCTCCTCTCCGGCATTTCCCCCTCCGAAGCTGAAAACACCCATCGTCCGCCCCACCAAAAAGATCAGAATACAGCCGATCAGCAGGGCTGCCACCACCGCCAAAATGGTCGTAATCTTCTCCATCTTGGGGTCGTAATCCTCCTCGTCGTCGTCCCAGTCCTCGTCCTCATCGTCTTCATAAGAGCGCGCGCGTTCTCTGTCCCTTACATCCTTCTTTAAACGCATAGCCTCATCCATGGAATCCCGGCTCTCAGACTGGCGTTTGATCTGCACCATATCTCTGTCGGTAATCATACGGGTGGAAGCCTCCTCGTCAGGGTCGGCAACCTTGACAAAGTCTTCATCCGGGCTGATTAACGACTGCTTTAAGTCCACGATCAGCTCAGACATGGACTGATATCTCCTGTCCGGGCTTTTCTGACAGCACTTCAGGACGATCTGCTCCACACTGACCGGTATTTCCGGCACATATTCTCTTGGTGACGGAAACTCTTCCTGAATATGTTTGATCGCTATGGCTACCGTAGTCTCCCCGTTAAATGGCACTCTGCCAGTAAGCATCTCGAACATGGTAATACCCAGCGAATAAATATCGCTCTTCTCGTCGCTATAGCCGCCCCTGGCCTGCTCCGGAGAGGTGTAGTGCACGCTGCCCATGACATTGGAAGTGATGGTATTGCTGGTAGCGGCCTTCGCGATGCCGAAGTCCGTCACCTTCACTTTTCCTTCCTTGGAAATAATGATATTCTGCGGCTTGATATCCCTGTGGATAATGTGATTGTTGTGCGCCGACTCTATTCCCATGGAAACCTGAATGGCAATGCTCACCGCCTCCTTGACGGAAAGCCTTGCCTTCTTCTCAATATATTTTTTGAGGGTGATCCCCTCCACAAGCTCCATAACAATATAGTGGTTCTCGCTCTCTTCGCCCACGTCATAGACATTGACGATATTGGGGTGCATAAGACCCGCCGCAGCCTGTGCCTCGATACGGAACTTGGACACAAAATTGGCGTTTTCGCTGAATTCCTGTTTTAAAACTTTCACCGCAATAAAACGGTTCAGCTTATGATCTTTTGCTTTATATACATCTGACATGCCGCCGGTACCGATCTTTTCCAGAATCTCATACCGATCAGCGATCATCATTCCTATCTTAATCATGTTCTACCTCATTCCGGAGCGTTCTCATATGATTTTTCATACAAGTCCTCGTCTGCTAACGGTTCGATAACGATCACCGATATATTGTCTCTGCCGCCGTTTACGTTGGCCGTCTCTACCAGTTCTTCTACCCTGTCCCTGAGGCTTTTGCCGTTTTTCAGAATCCGGCATATCGTCTCGTCGTCCACCATGTTAGTCAAACCATCCGAACAAAGTAAAACCATATCTCCTGTCTGTAATTCCCTGTTGAAAAAATCAACCTCCACATCATCCCTCGCGCCCACCGCCCTGGTAATGATATTTTTATCGGGATGGTTTCTGGCCTCCTCCCGGCCAATCCCGCCCATCCGAACCATCTCTTCCACAAGAGAATGATCCTCCGTAATCTGCTCAATCTCATCACGGATTACATAGAGTCTGCTGTCCCCCACATTCGCCACTTCCAGATAGCGCCCGATACAGGTAGCCGCCACAAGCGTGGTGCCCATGCCGCTCAAGGCAAAGTCCTCATTGGCGCGTTTGCGCAAAATTTCATTTGCCTTGGAGATCGCATGACCCAGTATCTTCTCCGGGCTCTTCTCAAAGGATGTCTCCGCTTCCCCGACCACCGTCTCCACCGCCAGGTCAGAAGCGTAATCCCCCGCCTTATGGCCGCCCATGCCGTCCGCCACAATAAAGAGATTCGGCAGATTCCCGACCGGCGTCTCGGAAGCATAAATATAATCCTGATTCAGTTGTCTCCTTCGCCCGATATCCGTCAGCGCATAAGACCTGAGCACGGCTTTTTCCTCCGTTTTATAGTGATTTGCATATTTTACCAATTACCCATGTTAGCATATTCCCTGTAAAAGAGCAAGCAAATTAAAATTCAGCCCTCTTCCGCTTCCGATAAAAACCGCCTTCTGAGCTGACCGCAGGCGCCGTCGATATCCCGCCCCATCTCCCGGCGGACCGTGGCGTTTATCCCCTTTTTCGCAAGAAGCGCGGCGAAGGCTTCCACCGCCTGCCGCTCCGACTGCACGTAAGCCCTTTCTTTGACGGGATTCACCGGGATCAGGTTCACATGGCAGTTCAACCCCCGGATCAAAGCCGCCAGTGTCTCCGCGTCCCTCCGTGTATCGTTGACGTCCCGCACCAGGCTGTACTCGAAGGTGATCCGCCGCCCGGTCTGTTCAAAATAATAGGCGCAGCAGGCCATCAGCTCCTCCAGCGTATATTGGTTGGCAATGGGCATCAGCTCCCGCCGCTTTTCATCCGTCGCAGCATGAAGCGATAATGCCAGCGTAATCTGTAATTTTTCCTGCGCCAGTTTCCGCATCATGGGCACAATCCCACAGGTGGAAACGGTCACGTTCCTCTGGCTGATATGGAGGCCGTTCTCGTCCGTGAGCAGCGTGATGAACCGCAGGAGATTTTCATAATTGTCGAGCGGCTCTCCGCTTCCCATCACCACCACATTGGAGACCCGCTCCCCCGTCTCCCGTGTGATGGCGTAAATCTGGTCAAGCATCTCCGAGGCGGACAGATTGCGCACCAGCCCGTCCAGCGTGGAGGCGCAGAAACGGCACCCCATACGGCATCCCACCTGCGAGGAAATACAGACTGAGTTGCCGTGTTTATAGCGCATCCACACACTCTCCACCATATTGCCGTCGGACAGCGCGAAAAGATACTTTTTCGTGCCGTCTATGGCCGACTCCTGCACCGTCACAATGCGCAGCGCCGTATAAAGATAGCTTTCCCCACATTTTGCTTTCATAGCCGCAGAAATGTTCGTCATTTCCTCAAAACCGCGCGCCTGTTTCTGATGCATCCACTCGTACATCTGTACCGCCCGGAAGGGCTTTTCACCGAGCGCCGTCATCTCCTCTTTCAATTCCGTCAATGTGAGGGACTTGATATCCTTCTTCTCCATCCTTTACGCTTTCTTCCTGTTCCTTCTCTTATGCCGGATTCTGTTTTTTCTTAAACTGACTTATCTTTTTTGAAGTCAGATTCTGTGTCTCTTAAGTGCGACTCTTTTTCCTTCACCGGAATCCGGGGTTACTTTTTCCGAAACTTCGCCAGGAAAAAACCGTCCGTCTCGTGGACCCCCGGCAAAAGCTGTACCATCCCCTGCCCCGCCTCTTCGGCAAGTGCGGCGGGCAGTCTGTCTCTCATGCTCACCGGCTCCAGACCGAAGGTTTCACAAATCCATGCCGCCATCTCTTCGTTCTCCCCGGGATTCATGGTACAGGTGCTGTACATCAGAATGCCGCCAGGCTTGATATATTCAATAACGTTTGTTATTATTTCTTCCTGCAGTTTCCTTATCTCTTTCAGCGACTCCTTCGTCACCCGGTACTTGATATCCTGCTTGTGACCGATCACGCCCAGCCCCGAACATGGCACATCTGCCAGCAGGACGTCCGCCTTTCCCAGAAGAGAATCGTCCCGCTCTCTGGCATCCCGCACCCGGACGGACACGTTCTCCATCCCGAGGCGGAGTCGGTTTTCCTCAATCTTATCCGTTTTATAGCGGCTCACGTCACAGGCAATGACCTCGCCCGTGCCGTCCAGCCTCACCGCTGCGTGGAGCGCCTTGCCGCCGGGCGCCGCGCAGACATCAATCACCGTATCCCCGGGGCAGATGCCCGCCGCCTCCACCACCAGCATGGAGCTTACATCCTGCACCGCGAAGCGTCCCTCCGCATATCCCGCAAGGCTGCCGATTCCGGCGGCTCCCTGCAGTTCCACGGCATAGGGCAGGAAAGGATGTCTGCTCACCTTTACCCCGTCCTTTTCCCATGCGGCGAAAAGGCTCTCCCGCTCCTTTTCCGAAAGCCGCTCGTCCAGCCGCACACTCACCGGGCGTCTCTCCAAAAAAGCCGCCAAAATTTTCTCGCAAGCCTCCTCGCCGTAATTCTCCGTAAAATGTACGACAAGCCAAGGCGGCATGGAATAGGTGACGGACAAAAAGGCCGCCCTGTCATACTGTCTGTCGGGCCACGCGATCTCCTCCCGCCCTCTGGCGATATTGCGCAGTACACCGTTCACATAGCCCTGCAGATTCTGGAATCTGCGCCTTTTTGCCAGCTTCACCGCCTCGTTGCAGACCGCCGCCGCAGGAATGTGCTCCATAAACAGAAGCTGGTATACACTCATGCGCAGCAGCTCCCGTATCAACGGCTTCATTTTCATAACAGGTGTTTTTGAATACTGATCCAGCACATAATCAAGCTGAATCCTCCGCTCAACGCATCCCTCTGTCAGCCGTTTGATAAAAGCTTTTTCCCTGCTGTCCAGATAATTGTATTTAGTAAGCGCCGCCCCGATCAGGACATTGCTGTATTCGGTCTGTCCGGACAGCTCCAGCAGAATATCCAAAACGATCTCCCGCGTATTGATCTGTGCCATGTCACGCTCTCCCATAATTCCATTTATGCAGAAGCTTCGATCTATGCGGAGAATACCGCATTTCTTTTCACTCTAACCCCATGATTCCGCTCTGCGGAATCTCAAATCAGTGCGGAGAATGCCGTATTTCAGGCATTCTCCTGAGTGAAAGTGATTTGCGATGCAGCCTCTGCTGCTGAGCTTTAGAAGTTCTTTTCACTTTAATCGTCCCGGCTTCTGTTGCCAAACAAAAGCACAAGCCGCAGAAGCTGCAAGATTGCCGATGCTGCAGCCGCCACATAAGTCAGGGCCGCCGCCTTCAACACCTTCCTGCACCCCGCCGTCTCGTCCCGCTCCAGCATCCCGTAATCTCCCAGCATGGCGAGCGCTCTGCCGGATGCGTTGAACTCCACGGGCAGGGTCACCACCTGAAAGAGCACTGCCAGCGCGAACACCCAGATGCCGATCTGAATCAACGTCTGGTTCATCCCCAGAATGGCGCCCAGAATGATCAGCGGAATCCCCGCCTTGGAACCAATATTTGCCGCCGGCACAAGCGCTGAACGAATCTTTAAGGGCGCATAGCCCTTATCGTGCTGCACCGCATGTCCGCACTCGTGGGCCGCCACCCCGATCGCCGCCACGGAAGTCGAACCGTACACGGAATCCGAAAGGCGCAGCACCTTGTGCGCCGGGTCATAGTGATCGGTAAGGCTGCCGCCCACATGCTCGATACGTACATCATAGATCCCCGACATCTGTAAAATCCTCTGGGCCGCCTGCGCGCCCGTCATGCCGGTCCGGCTCTGCACTCTGGAGAACTTACTGTAGGTAGAGCTGACCCTGGCCTGCGCCCACAGACAAAGCACCGCCCCGATCAGTACCAGAATGTAAGTCGGATCAAAGTAATATCCCAATCCATACCCGTAATATCCCATATTCATCATCCTTTCTCGAAAAATGACCCGCATTCTCCGGTTTGAGACGCTTCTTGGCAAAACGTCCTGTGGTGTAGACTGTTAGCAGTTCTTCCCGAGCATATCGCCCGGCTTCACCGGATATCCCAGCAGGAAATCCTTTACCTCCATACGCTTTTTGCCCTCCGGCTGCACCGCCAGTACCCTGAGCACACCTTTCCCCGTCTGCACGTAGAAGGCGTCCTTATCCACCCGGACAACCGTGCCCGGCGGCGCGTTTCTGATGAAGCCGCCGTTGCTCTGTTCAAATCGCGTATCCGCAACAAACCGCTCTTCCACACTGCCTCCATCTGTCGTCTCCTGCCCCGAAAGTGCTTCTCCCGCCGCCGGTGTCTCCGCCGAAACCACTTCCTCCCGCCATATTTTCAGGGTCTTTCCCCGATAAATTGTGGAGGCTCCCGGCCACGAGATCAGCCCCCGGATCAGACAGTCCAGTTTCTCCGACTCCATGTTCCAGTCGATCTTCCCCATGGACTTATTCAGCATCTTCGCGTAGCAGGACTCCCCGTCATTCTGCTTCACAGGCGTCACATCGCCCGCCTCGATCTTTGCAAGCGCCTCCACGATCAACGCCGCGCCTGCCGCGGCCAGCTTGTCGTGCAGGGTATCCGCCGTCTCGTCAGCGGCAATCTCCACCTCCGTCCCCAAAAGCATATCCCCGGTATCCAGCCCTTTATCCATCTGCATGATGGTAACACCTGTTATCTTTTCTCCGTTGATGATTGCCCACTGGATCGGCCCTGCTCCCCGGTACTTCGGCAGCAGCGACGCGTGGATATTCACGCACCCGTACTTCGGCATTTCGAGAATCTCCTCCGAGAGAATCTGCCCGAACGCCGCCACCACAAAGATATCCGCGCGGTACGTGTGAAGCGTCTCCACCGCCTCCGGCTCCTTGATTTTCACAGGCTGGAATACGGGAATATCATGGGCAAGCGCGCATACCTTGACCGGCGTCATCTGCACTTCCTTACCCCTGCCCTTCGGCTTATCCGGCTGGGTCACCACCGCCGCCACCTCATGTCCCGCTTCGACAATCGCCTCCAGCGCGCCCACCGCGAAATCAGGCGTTCCCATAAACACCACTCTCATATCGTTCACGCTCTCCTTTCTGAACACCGCGTCATTTCTACTGCCGCCTGTGGACATATCTTCGCAAAATCTACATGCCGCTCCCGTCAGCAGTTGGACGGTTACTCATCCTCTTCTTTCAAATCCTCCGTGTTCACAAGAGGCCCGTGCACCCTTTCCACATACAGATGCCCCTCCAGATGATCCACTTCATGGCAGATAGCCCTGGCCAGCAGCTCCGTCCCCTCGATCTCAAAGGGCTCCATATTTTCATCATAGGCAAACGCTTTCACATAATTTGGTCTGGTCACCTTGCCGCTTTTGCCCGGAACGCTTAAGCATCCCTCGTAGCCGTCCTGCTCCCCGCTCGTCTCCAATATCTTCGGATTAATCAGCAGCAGGGGATCTTCTCCGGTGGTATCAATCACCACGATACGCTTCAAGATACCCACCTGAGGCGCCGCCAATCCCACGCCGTTCTCCTCATACAGCGTCTCAAACATATCGTCGATCAGCTCCTGTAAACGAGGGGTAATCTCCGTCACCTCCTTACACTTCTTTGACAAAACCGGGTCTCCCATCTCCCTGACTTTTCTGGTTGCCATACTGCCTTTCCTCCTGTCCTTCCTGTTTTCAATCTCTCTAAAATGTATTCATCGGGTCAAAGTCAAACTGCACCGTCTGTCCCCTGAGTTCCCTCTCCCTGCAGAAACGCTCCAGTCTGTCCTTGGCCTCCACCAATGTCTGATATGTTCCGTGCCTGACATAAAAACTATGGCGGTAAAGATCGGATATCTTCCCGATCGCGGCCTGTGCCGGGCCGATCACCCTAAGTCCCGCCACATCTGCCATCTCCCTTTTGACCAGATCGGTCATTTCTTTTCCCAGCAGCTCTCCCTCCTCCTGCACGCGGGAGACGATGAGAACCGCCAGCATATGTTCCACGGGCGGATAGCCCACAAGTTCCCTGTAAGCGATCTCCTCCCCGTAAAATCCTTCATAATCCTGCTTCGCCGCGTAAACCACACTGTAATGCTCCGGCTGATAGGTCTGAACCACCACCTCGCCGGGCTGCTCCCCACGGCCCGCACGGCCCGCCGCCTGGGTCAAAAGCTGAAAGGTGCGCTCCCCCGCCCGGTAATCGTTCCGATTCAGGGAGAGATCCGCCGCCAGCACCCCCACCAGCGTCACTCTGGGAAAATCATGCCCTTTCACGATCATCTGTGTGCCCACGAGAATATCCGCCTCCTCGTCAGCAAAGGCGGAAAGGATTCGTTCGTAGCTGTCCTTCCTGCGGGTGGTGTCCGCGTCCATGCGAAGCACCCTCGCCCCCGGAAATTCCCTGTGAATTGCCTCCTCCACCTGCTCTGTCCCAGCCTTGAAGCCCATCAGATAAGGCGAACCACAGGAAGGGCACTTCGACGGTTTCCGCTCCTGATAGCCGCAGTAATGGCAGGTGAGCATCCCGTTTCTGTGCTCCGACAGGGACACATCACAATGGGGACATTTCATCACGTGCCCACAGGAGCGGCAGGAAATAAATCCCGCGTAGCCTCTCCTGTTCAGGAAAAGGATCGTCTGCTCCCCCTTCGAGAGCCGCTCCTGCATCAGTTCCTTCAATTTCCTGCTGAAAATGGAGCGGTTGCCCTGTTTCAGCTCCTCCCTCAAATCTATCGTATACACCGACGGGAGCACACTGTTCCCGGGGCGTTCCTTCATCTCATATAACTTATATTCTCCCTGAACCGCCCGGTAATATGCTTCCATGGACGGCGTTGCCGACCCAAGAACTACACTGGCGCCACACAGGGACGCGATCTCCACCGCCGTCTCCCTGGCATGATACCGGGGCGACGTCTCGCTCTTGTAACTGTTCTCGTGCTCCTCGTCCACCACGATGACGCCCAGATCGGGAAAAGGGGTGAACAGCGCCGAGCGGGGCCCGATCATCACGTCGAGCTCTCCCGCCTTCGCCCGCTCGATCTGGTCGTACTTCTCCCCCGCGGACAGCGAGGAATTGATCACCGAAACCCGGTTCCCGAACCGCTTGTAAAACCTGAGCAGCGTCTGATACGTCAGGGCAATCTCCGGGATCAGCATGATCGCCTGTTTCCCCATGGCAATCATCTCCTCGATGATGCCAAGGTACACCTCCGTCTTGCCGCTGCCCGTCACGCCATGCACCAGATGCACCCCCGGATGCCCGGCGCGGTAATCCGCAGTCACTTCCTCTATGATATGCCGCTGCGCCTGATTCAGCGCGGGACGCACTTCACTCCGATCCGTAACCCTGACAGGATTTCGGAAAAAAGCTTCCTTTTCTATTTTCAGATATCCCTGTCTTTCCAACGCCTGCAAGGTGGACGCAGCCACATGGAGTTTCTGCCTGATCAGCTCGTAGGGCAGCTCCTCCTCCGTCTGCAGAGCTGTCAGCACTCTCGCCTTCGCCCGCTGATGCTTCTGCGCGCACGCATCGGCCGCCCGGGCGGTTTCCTCTCCGGACAGGCAACGCAGCACCTTCTTTTTCTCGAGCAGCTTCTGCTTCTGCTTCACGGGCAGCACGGTCTTTAGCGCTGCAATGGTCGTTCCCCCGTAATTGCTCTTGAGCCAGTAGGCGATCTGAATCTGCCTGCCCTCCACGGACATGCCCTTCTCATCCACGGAGAGAACCGTTTTGATCTTTTCCGGGGGATAATCCGCCTCCATCGTGAGATCCACCACATATCCCGTCCTCTCGTGATCGCCCTTGCCGAAAGGCACGCGCACCTGCACGCCCGGCCTCACCGCATCCGACAGTTCCTCCGGAATCCGATACTGAAACACCCGATCCACCCTCTCATGGGCAATATCTATGATAACATCCGCATACCGCTCCGTCATGCCCTCTCCTCTAAAATTTCCCGGATCAGCACTCTCTCATCCATCGGATATTTTACCCCGTTTATCTCCTGATAATCCTCGTGTCCCTTGCCCGCCAGCACAATGATATCCCCTGGCTCACCGTGGTCAATTGCGTAGGCGATGGCTTCCTTTCTGTCGCAGATTTCCACATAACTGCCGTCCGTCTTCGCCATCCCGGTCTTAATATCGTCGATAATGGCCTGCGGCTCCTCCGTCCGCGGATTGTCGGAGGTGATGACGGTCAGATCCGCCATACGGCCGCTGACCTCCCCCATCTCGTACCGCCTGGATTTCGCCCGGTTGCCGCCGCAGCCGAAGAGACAGACCAGTCTGTGGGGCTTGTAGGCGCGCAGTGTCTCAAGCAGGCTTTTCAGCGCCATGGCGTTGTGGGCATAGTCGATCATCAGGGTAAATTCGTCGGACACCTTCACCGTCTCCGTCCGCCCTTTCACCTTCGCCGCCGCAAGCGCCTGCTGTACCTTCTCCACCTGCACGCCGAAATGTCTGCAGATGGCGATGGCGGTCAGCGCGTTGTAGACGCTGAATTTTCCGGGAGAAGCCGTCTTCACCGAAAGATCGGTCAGCCCCGTGGTTCGAAAGGCCATCCCCAGACTGCCGCCCTCGTTTAAAAAGGTAATGTCCGTTGCCCGCAGATCCGCCTCCGTATCAATCCCGTAGGTTTCCAGCTGACAGGTGCAGTCCGCCGTGACCGCCTTCCAATGAGAATCATCCGCATTGACGATCCCCACCCTGCACTGGCGGAAAAGCAGGCTCTTACAGTGCAGATAATCCTCAAAATCTTTGTGCTCGTTCTCCCCGATATGATCCGGCTCCAGATTGGTAAAGATTCCAAAATCAAAAACAAAGCCCTGCGTCCTGTGCAGCATCAGCCCCTGGGAGGAAACCTCCATCACCACCGTATCACAGCCTGCGTCCGCCATCATCCGAAAATATTTCTGTACCAGATAGGACTGGGGCGTAGTGTTCTCCGCATGGATATGCGTCTCTCCGGCTATGATTTCTATGGTGCCGATCAGCCCCACCTTCCTCCCCGCCTGCTCCAGAATGGACTTCACCAGATAGGTGGTGGTGGTTTTGCCCTTCGTGCCCGTAATGCCTATGATCTTCATCTGCCTTGCGGGGTGGCCGAAGAACGCCGCCGAGACAAAGGCCAGCGCATAGTGCACATCCTCCACGCGGATCACCGTCACATCCGCCCCTTCCGGCAGTTCCACCTCATGCTCCGTGAGCAATGCCGCCGCCCCGGAACGCACCGCATCCGCCGCAAACTTATGGCCGTCCGCTTTAGCCCCCGGTATGCAGACAAACAAGCAGCCCGCTGTCACCTTTCTGGAATCATAGATAACATCTGTTATTTCCTGTTCTGTCGTGCCGCACACGCACTCGTAAGATATTTCCTTTAACAGTTCGCCTAAAACCGCCATACTTCCCTCCCTGTCAGCGTCTCAATCTTTCCCTTGTTCCAAACGATTCTCTATTATCTTTTATATTGATTCATATAGTAAGATAGCACGAAAAACACGTTTTTGCAATTTTTGCGTGGTTTTTAAGTTTTCTTAATGTTTTTTTATTTTTCCTTCACAAACTAAACACAGTTTGGACACAATTACACTTTATGATAAGTATCAAGATAGTTGATGAATTCACTATCTCCCCCTCATAAGAAAACTGCGAAAAAGCCCGGCGTGTCCGGGCTTTTTCGTGCCCTGCCTCACACACTGTAGCCCTGCATCACCATCTGCAGGGACTCGACTCCCCGGTACACATTGATATCGGGATAGTAGATGACGCTAATCACGATGGCGCTGCTGCCTCCGGCGTAGAGCCTGTCTGTCTCCTCCTGCCCGAAGTGCGCCGAAAGAAACGCGTGCCACTGTTCCAGATCTCCGAAGTACATCATATCATATTCCCGCCCGTTCTCGTCGGCCACCCGGTATTTTCCCACGTTTCTATTTTTCCCCAGAATCCGCCCCCGGCATACCCGCACATTTTTCTGGGCGAAAACCGGCTTTGGATTGCCGTTTCCGAAAGGCTCTAAGAGGGAAAGCTGCCTGACAAATTCCGGCGTCACATAGGACATGGGCATAGGCACGTCAATATGTATGACTTCCACCAAATCTTCGTCCGTCAGACCGCTGTGGGCGTTCAGAAAAGTGCGGAACGCCTCCACATTCTCCTCCGGCATGGACACCCCCGCCGCCATCTTATGCCCGCCGTACTTCGTGTACAGTTCCCTGCACTCGCTCATCTTATCATACATGTGATAGGCCTCTATGGAACGCCCCGAGCCCTTCACGCCCTCCTCGCCGCGGGTCAGCACAAAAACCGGTTTGTGGTACCGCTCCCTGATCCGCCCGGCGATGATCCCCGCCAGACTCTCATGGCAGTCCGGCAGAAAGACCACCATCACCTTATCCTCCTTAAGCGCCGTGTTCTCAATCTGTTCCATCGCCTGCGCCGTCCCCAGCAATGTCATCTCTTTCCTGCTGTCGTTTAACGCCTTTAACTCCCCGGCGATGGTAACAGCCTCCGCCTGCTCTTTCGTCCGGAACATGGCGAGCGCCCTTGCCGCCGTGTCCAGCCGTCCCGTGGCATTTAAGCAGGGACCGAGAATAAAACCCACATGATAGCCTGTCAGTTTCTTCTCCGCCAGCTCATTCACCGTAAGCAGCGCGCGAAGACCCGGATTCGAGGAATGCTCGATCTGCTGCAGACCGTACCTGACCAGAATACGGTTTTCATCAGTCAGCTCCATCACATCCCCCACCGTCGCAAATCCTGCAAAGGCCAGGAGTTCCCGCAGAAGCGTCTCCTTCTCCGCCGCGGACAGGGCGCCCTCATCGGCCATTTTGCCCAGATAAAGTTCCATCAGTTTATATGCCACCACTGCGCCACAGATGCCCTTGTAAGGGTAAGTACAGCCGCTTTGCTTCGGATCCGCCACCGCGTCCGCCTCCGGCAGCGTCTCAAGGCGGCTGCCGTCCTCCTGCACCTCGTAGGGCACTTCATGGTGATCCGTCACGATCACCGTCATGCCAAGCCGCTTCGCCAGAGCAGTCTGGGACAGAGCCGCAATGCCGTTATCACAAGTCAGAATCGTGTCTACGCCCTCCCCGGCGGCCTCCTCGATCAGCCGGTCGTTCAGCCCGTAGCCATCCTGGATTCTGTGAGGAATCACCACGGAAACATCCGCGCCGCACTTTTCCAGACATGCCGACAATATGTAGGATGAGCAGACCCCGTCGATATCGTAGTCCCCGATCACCCGGATCTTTTTCTGCTCCCTCGTCTTCTCACAGAGAATGCCCGCCGCCTTATCCGCGTCTTTTAAGAGCGCGGGATCATAGAGATCCGCCGTCGTGCCGTGAAGAAATTTTTCGATTGCCTCATCGCCCTCCACGTCCCTGTTGCGTATGATTCTGGCAATCACCGGGTCAATCCCGAACCGCTCCGCTATCCCGTTAAAATCCGCCTTCTTCGCGGACACCATCCATTTCGCCATAAGCATCATCGCCGGACAACGCCGCTTCCGGGAATACCGCTCACTCTCCCTGAAATCACGCGCGCCGTCACACCTTTCTATATAATCAACAAAACCCTCCGAAAAAGTCACAACCCATTGTAACATTTTCAGAGGGTAATTTATCGTACTTTGTTTCATCACGCGTTCTGTGAACTCGGCGTGGGCTGAACAACTTTATTTCTTCGTTTTCACAAGCTTCGTGCGCAGCACATACCAGAGCGCGCCCGTCAGACAGATGGAGGAATACGTACCGCAGACGATACCCGCCATCAGAGGCAGCGCGAACTCCCGGATGGAAGAAACGCCGAACACCTCAAGCGCCGCCACCATGAAGAAGGTGGTCAGGGAAGTAAAGATACTTCTCGTGAGCGTCTGGGTGATACTTCTGTTGACCATATCCTCCAGACCTTCCTTGCTCCGCATCTCGCGCAGGTTCTCACGCACACGGTCGAAGATAACAATGGTGGCGTTGATGGAGTAACCTACAATCGTCAGCATACACGCGATAAAGGTATTGCCCACGGACACCCGTACAATCGCGTAGAACGCCAGCACCACGAGCACATCATGCACCAATGCAATTACCGAGCTTGCGCCGAAACGGATGTCCTTGAAGCGGAACCAGATATACAGAAGCATCAGTATCGTGGAAACGAGAATCGCCTTAATTGCGCCGGACTGCATCTCGGAGCTGATGGTCGCACTGATGGTTTCCGCGGTGATACTGTTCTCATCCACACCAAAGTTATTTACCATCACCTCATTAAAGGCTTCTCTCTCCTGCACATTCAATGTTCTTGTCTTAATGATGATATCGTTGGAACCTGCCACCTTGGTGCTCATCACGTTGCCGTCCCCTGTGATTTTCTCAATGTGGGGAACGATCTGCGCGTCAATCTCCTCGATGCTCATGTCCTCATTCAGCGTCATGGTTGTGGAAGTACCGCCCACAAAATCCAAACTGTAATTCATCGTCATGCCGATGCTCGACTTATTGATACCCATAGCGACAAAACCGGCCAGAATCGCCACGATGGAAATGCCAAAGAACACATACCTCTTGGAAAGGAAGTTGATGGTCTTTCTTTCCTTCGCCACGCCGTACGCCTTCTCACTCTGGATGCCAAGCGCATAGAAGATATTCACTAAAGACTTTGTCACCAGAAGCGCCGTAAACATGGACAGGATGATACCTAACATCAAGGTGATGGAGAAGCCTTTGATGGTACCGCTTCCCATAAAGTAAAGCACCAGACCCGCAATCAGGGTCGTGATATTGCCGTCTAAAATCGCGGACAATGCCTTCTGGAAACCGATCTTAATGGCATTCTGCACGCTCTTGCCTGCCGCGATCTCTTCACGGATACGGGCGAAGATAATCACGTTCGCATCCACCGCCATGCCGACGGTCAGGATAATACCCGCGATACCGGGCAGGGTTAAGGTCACCTCAAACGCGTACATCAGGATGACCAGCAGCTCCGTGTACAGGCAGAGCGCCAAAGACGCCGCCAGACCCATGAAATAATATACCGCAATCATAAAGATAACGACTAACGCGAAACCGACTGCCGCCGCGATCAGGCTGGTATGAATCGCCGCCGAGCCGAGCTGTGCACCCACCACGTTGGATCGCAGCTCTTCCAGCTCCAGTTTCAGTCCGCCGATACGGATGGTGGACGCAAGCTGCTCCGCCTCCGCCGCCGTGCTCTGTCCCGTGATAACCGCATTGCCGTCAGTGATCGCCGCCTGCACGTTGGGCACGCTTACGAATTCATCATCATAGTAGATCGCAATGGACTCGCCGTTATTGTAAGCTTTGGTGGTAGCATCCGCAAAGGCCTGCTTACCCGCTTCGTTAAAGGTCAGGGAAACCACGTTTTCCAGATTGCCCATGGAATCCTGCTGGGCCCTCGCCTGCGCGCTCTCCACCTCCGTACCGGAAAGCACGATGGAGCCGTCCGCCTGCAGCTCTTCAATGGTCTTATTTAACTGATACTGGGGCGTCAGATTGCCCTCCGCGTCCACGCCGTAACCCATCTCATAGTTGTTATTTCCCTCGCTGTCCGTCTGGGCAATAAAGTAAAGGCTTCCGGGCTTGCCCAGCTCCTCCAGAATCGCGTTGGCATCGGTAACGCCGGGAATCTCGATATTGATTCGATCGGTTCCCTCCTGATACACCTGCGCCTCCGTGCTGTAACCGTCCACACGCTGCTGCAGCTTGTAGATGGTATCGCTCATATCCTCCGCGCTGGGATCCTCGTCTCCCACTACCTGATAGGTGATACTGACACCGCCCGCCAGATCCAGTCCCAGCTTAATGCTCTCCGCCGCGCCCGACTTGTCCGAACCGACGCCGAAAACTGCCGTATAACCCAGCAGTCCCAAAATCAGCATATAGACGATCAGACTGACAACCGCTCTGCTCTTTTTCATGACTAACTCTCCTTTTCCTCATCGGCAAGCGCCGCTTTTATCATAATCGCACATTCGACACGCTTCCGCTGCAGTTCACACCCCAGCTCATAGGAACCGTTCACATCGCCGCTCTCATGGTAAGCGTTGGCCGCGCAGCCGCCACTGCAATAAAATTTAGCGAAGCAATCCCCGCACGCCTTCTTCGCGTAGACATTGCACGCCTTGAACTGATCCCGAATATCCCCGCGCACAATCCCCTCGTCCACATTTCCCATGAGAAATTCCTCCTGCCCCACGAACTGATGACAGGGGTAAAGATCTCCCCAAGGGGTAACCGCAAGATATTCCGTCCCAGACCCGCAGCCTGAGAATCTCTTTGACACGCAAGGGCCACCTTCTAAATCTATCATAAAATGAAAGAATTGAAAACCCTTTCCTTCTTTTTTTCTGCGAATA
>VSNH01000028.1 GCA_009774215.1 Lachnospiraceae bacterium | reverse complement strand
CTTTGATAATTGAATCACTGCCAGATATTGAATTTTCAAGGTGCATAGCTAAAATCTATGTGCGAAGTTTGAGTTCACAACATGTAATGTTTGATTCTGCGGCACATTCTGATACTCATAAAACAACTTTTACAGGCAGCGGGGCGTGGACTTGCGCGGAGAAAGCAAGATTAACTACGGTTGTGGGGACGGAATATTATTTGGTAGTTTATTGTACGAACCCAAATGCAAGCCTGTCACTTAGAGACGGGAGCACCATGACTACAGCAGTAGGAAATCCAGTTATGTGCCAGGGAGGAGCTACGATTGAACCGGGTAGGTCTGTTACGGCAAGAAGTTCAGGATATTCGTCAACGACAACTTTTGATGTGCAAGGTGATAATTTACCAAAGACAGGTCAGATTGTTGACGTAACTCTGCACGGGGTGGCTATGTCCAGAATAGAAAGATGGAGATTGATAGCGCCTAACTCTTCGTCTTGGTCATATAATAAATCTTCGTTTTATCCGTCAGTTGATATGGGTTATCAAGCTGACACCAGTGGTAACGCACAATTAAAGGGGACATGGAGTGCGGCTTTTATGTCTCCGTCCTCAACAAGTAGCGTAACGTTTACACCGGAATATACTTTTAGTTTTTACTATGAGTATGGAGACATATAATAAAATTATGGCGGCGGTTTCATAACCGCCGCTATGATGCCACTATATAACAGGAGGTTAATCACATGGGTTCCGCGATCTTGCATATTGGAGAAAATACAACAGATATCATTTTGGCAACGAGCAGCGATTACTGGGCTTACCGGGAAAGAATGGTGCAGGCAGAGTCAGGGAAAGTATTTCATAAAAAAACGTGGGATTCTTTTGAGAGGGCCAGAGATGTCTACGAAAGCGTATGTGGCTGCTATCCCAATTATCAGGTTGTGAAAGGAATGCCGTTAAGCGTGTTTGGCGACAAATTCGGGCATAATATGCATGATTCCATATATAACTGTATGACGGATTTTTATGCCGGAAAGATTAGCGAAAGCGATGTGAAAGATTATATGGAAGAATGCTGTGTTTCCATGCGGATATATCAGACACAGCAATGCCATACATCCGGGTATAATGAAACGGACAATCAGTCGATTGTAGGTCAGGTATACGAAGTTTTTGCGAAAATGAACGCGAGAGCCGCCCTGAATGCGAATTATAAGGAAGGATTGGCTGAAAATCAAGTGTATGGCGGCAGAACGGATGATTGGGTTTACTACAATTCAGATTACTATTATCAATGTGAGGAAACGAAAGAGCTGCTGCGTGAGGCGGCCGGGTATGTGACGGATCAGTGGGAGATTCCGGCTATTGACCCGGAAGAAATAGAGAAAAATACAGCATATACATTAGACGGAAAGCTTGACTTTAATAGTTGCTGGAATTGGGAATATAGAAATCAAGTGGGTGGAGGCAGCATGGAGGATGAAGCGGCAGTTCCCCCGAGGGATGTCAAGCTGTTTTTTAAAGAAAATTCGTTTCCAGACAACGGGACTTTATGGGTATCGCTAGGTGCTAATCGAAAGGATGTGGATGTTCCGTTTTCGGTATCTCACACGGGCAGCTTAAAGGGACAGATCTACCGTGTTTATGATCTGTTGGATAAAGAATTTATGGCGAAAGGTGATAATAATAAATATAGCCGCTTTTTAAGCGGATTGTCAGTGTTTATGAACTGGTACGCTCATGAGAGCGGGATCATTGACTTGTTTGGCAATCATGTCCCGCGCTTTGAATAATCAGGTGTTGCAGATCAGTTGAGCCAGTGAGGCTTTTTGTTTCACTGGTTTTAACATGGAATACTTATGATGCGCGCAGAAAATGCTCTAACAAGGTTAAGAAACTGTTCAACCATGCCGAAATGAAGGGTGAATGAGAAATCATTTGCCTTTTGTTGTATTTGAGATAAAGAAGAAGTGCAGACAGGGATCATTGTGAAGGGAGCAATATATGCTGGTTAATCATGTTACTTATTCAAATATGCCGGAAATAAATCAGAGCAGCAGAAAGAGTGTAACGGCAGGTCAAAAAGGAAACGAAGAAAAGGAGGAGAGAGTTTCTTTTTCGGGGCAGACCGGGCAGGAATATTCCAATTACACAAATAAAGCTCTTTTGAAAGAAGACGGAAAAGACCAGACTACATTTCCCCAATTTAATGTCTTATCGAAATATGAAAAGTACTTTAAGGTATTAAACGAACATTATGCGAAGGTGAATGAGGAAAATAAAAAATTTGCGAATCCCGAACTGCATATTCACGACAAGTATTTCAATAAAAAATCACCTTATTATGTAAAAGGTCTGACAAAAAAGGAACGTGAAATTTGCGAAAACGCAGAACTATGTGTTTTGCGAGGAGAAGCACCTGCATTATGTGCGGATGATCCGGTTATCCGTAAAAATTTCGGCGGATGCAATATGCTTGTAGAGGGGATGGAATGGAATCAGGAAATCCGAAATGAAATGAATGATGCGATTCATCGGGCGCTGGAGGAAAATGGAATTGTAATTCCCGAAAATACGGAGCTGCAATTTACAGTCGATCCCTATGATTTCTTGATCCGCGTAAGCGGCGTAAATGCGGAACTGGCAAGCAGGATAGAAACAGCGTTGAATCAGGGAGAAAACGGTTACTACCTGTATGAGCATATCTCTTTCTGCAATCCGGCAGAGTATGGCGAGGAGCCCCTTCAATATATATCCGGGGATAAAGAAAAGATGGTGGTTTATCATCTGGTAAACCGGGTAACAGGCTTGGATATCAGGGAACTTGAAAACAGGGATGGGAAATTTTATACCCCGGATGGAAAAGATCTGTGGGAGGTATTAAAAGAAAAATATAAAGAAATGGCTGAGGATGGCAGCGTAGATGCTTCCGGATTAAACAGCTATGCGGGGGCATATCGGAGAGTTGCCACAGTGGGATGGGAAAGAACATCAGACTGCAACCTGGCGATCGGTTATAAGGACGGTTATTTATATGATCTTGATACATCACGCGGCTATGGCCCCGGACAGACTGCATGGCAGGACAGGGTGAGAAGCTGGTATAGGGGGAGCCAGGAGGAATATCTGCGTGAACGGGAGGAAGAACTGAAAAGAGAGGAAAACGCTGTCGACGGGTTTGAGATGATGGTAAAGAAAAATGAGGAATATATGAGGAAAACCTTCGGGGAGGGAAGCGCGATCGCTTCGCTGAAAGAAGTGCAGCTCGGCTCGAAAATTCCTGTATTTCTGGAAGTGCTGGAACGTTTGAAGAAAGAGGGAATGATCGTGCCGCTTACGGACAGAGTCCTTAATCTTCATGGGGAATCAAAGGTATTTCAGGGTTTTGACTTTAAGGCATAAGTTGAATTGTTGTTTTATAAAGATCGGTTGAACCAGTGAGGCTTTTTGTTTCACTGGTTTTAACTTTATGAGGCAGGGTGAAACTTTTCCACATGCTGATTCGTATTCCATATAGAGGCATACAATGCGATGACGCAAAAGAGATAAATGTGCCACAGGTAAGTCAAGGAGGAGATTATGCAGATTAACAATCATTACAGTGCATCATACATGGCTTCTGCGAATAAAAGCAGACAAAACATAGCGGGTGACACAAAACGCACCTTTTCTGATGTCGCAGTTACGAAGGCGGAAGAAGCGGAAGACAGCGAAGTGCAAAAAAAGACCTCGGCCGTTTTAGATTCAATCGGTTCTCGGGCTCCGAGTGAAGTGAAGCAGGCATGGATGGAAGCAGAGGAGGAAACTGACGCATTTTTTACAGTCTTTGGTCTTTATATAAGCAAAGACGGCAAGCACGCGCACATGACCCAGATGGGAATAGACCGCTTTGTCAGATGGTACCGGGGCGAATATAATCAGGATGATCTTTTGGGAAATTCTGTGGGAAGTGCCATTAAAGCGGTAAATAAGTGGATATATGACGTGGATCATCCGCTTGCCGGATCGCCCGCAAGAAGCAGGGAGGATCAGCAGTTAATCATGAAAGAAAGGGAGTTTTATAAGGTGTTTCTTGATAAGCTGTTGAAGCTTTCCAGACAAAATAATACATAAGAAATGCAGGGAAAGACCTTGGCTTTATTGATATTTTTCTTGTTTGGGCCGATATAAATCAAGAGGTTATGATAAAAGAGGACTTGACAATGAACGGTATGGTTAATTGGAAAAATATAAATTCGAGTCCGGTTGCGGCTTTAAACAGAAACCAGAAACTTCTTGACATTCTGTGTGCCAAGGGGAATAAGGCCAATAAAGGACAAAGAGATTTATTCGTAAGAAGCGACAGCGGTGTCGATGAAATAGGGTTATACACAGCGTCCGCACAAAAAACGACAGGAAAAGTTTCTGATGCGATTCAGGACTTGATTAATTTTGAATATCTGGAAGGGACAGAGACGGAGAACGGCTTTATCTTTGGAGGCGTAGAATATTTTAATAGGGATATTCCGCCAATCAGTTTAGATAAATGTCAGAAAGTTAAAGCCGAAAACAATGCGATTGTATTTCGGACGGGAAATTATTATCAGTTTACGGATGAAGTGGGAAAGACGCATATTTGTACCTGTACCTATGGGCGGATGAGACAGCCCCATTCCGATGGAAAAAGGGGAATGCGAGACAACACGAGTTTTGAGATTGGAAGATTTTGGAACATGTTAGCGAGAAACGGTACGTTTCTCGGATTGTATTATTCTGAAGAAACGGAAAGAAGGCTTATAAACGAGGCGGGTATTACAGAGGGATTTTTTTCCGTACAGGTAGGAGATGACAGGCAGGAATATTATTATTCCAATGGGAATGCGGGAACTGCTGTGCTAAAGGAAAGATATGATAACACCTACCAGATGTTTATGACGTTAAATGAAACTGTGTTTCGGGATTACACCCCTGGGTCTGTTTTTCTGGTTGGCGGCAAGGAGTATGTATTGAGTGAGGACAAAAAATTAGATATTCCATATGGAGCAGACATTTATGATATGAAATGGCCGCCGCGAAACCAGGCGCAGATGTGATTGCAGATCAGTTGAACCAGTGAGGCTTTTTGTTTCACTGGTTTTAACTTTGTGAGGCAGGGTGAAACTTTTCCACACGCTGAGTCGTTTTTCATACAGCGGCGTACAATACAGCGATAAATGCGCCACAAATAATATTTGATTCATCTTTTAAAAAATTGGTAATAAAGGAAAAATGGGTGGTATAATAGGATATCATATGAAGGGGTATTGCGGGAAAGGTATCACACATGACAGACTATAAAAAAGCGGTTACCATCTGGCAGAAAAAGAATATATCGACGGATGCGGAGCTGTCCGAAGCACTGAATGGCCACGGCATTTCTTTTGCCTATCATTCGGGCAGAATTGAAAATGACAGGGTTACTTACCATGACACGAGAGAGATATTTGAGCACGACGGGGTGACCTCCTATACGGGGGACTTACGGACATTATTTGAAATCCGAAACGCGAAAGAGGCATATGAAATGCTGCTTGTCTCGTTTCAGAAGAAGCGGGGATTGGATGTGCCCTTTATTAGAGCGCTGCATGAAGTATTGACCCGGAATACTTATGACACGCGCAGATGGCAGCTGGGAGAACGCCCCGGGGAGTATAAGCGCCATGATTTTGTGACGGGGAAAGAAGAAATCGGAGCCGCTCCGGAAGATGTGGCGGAGGAGATGGACGAGCTGCTTTCAGAGCTTACAGAGATTTCCAATCGCAATGCGCTGACTGCGGCGGCATATTTTCACGCAAAATTTGAGAATATTCATCCTTTTGCTGATGGAAATGGCCGCGTCGGCCGTCTGGCGATGAACTATTTCCTCATCATGCATGAGCATCCGCCGATTACGATACATGAGGAAGACCGCAGGGATTATTTTGTTGCACTTGAGGCGTGGGACGCACGGCAGGAACTTGATCCGCTCCTGAATTTTTTGCGGGAACAGACAGTGAAAACATGGGCGAAACAGATTGTGCGCACAGAAAATGTTTTAAAGGGTTAAAAAACTGTCTCACAGATTAGAGTGGCCAAATGCCGGGAACTGTAAAATCAGGGCTCTTTCCAGGTGCTGTCAGTCAAAAATGTGAGTATTGTCATAGAGGGAAGAAAAAGTTTGCTTATTCTGGAATTTAGCTCTTGACAAAAGTCACTTCATAACAGTGTGAAGATATTATGCAGACCGGATCAAATAGCATTTTATTTACGGTTAGGCGGATTATTATGAAAAGATATAAGGTATTGGACATTTTTTCGTATGTACCTAAAAGTATTATAGATTTGAAGCGATTAGAAGAAATATTTATGGATGGAATTGATGATTCCAATTCTATTTTTAGCGGCTATCAAGTAAAAAAATATAATCAAAGGCTTAACTTGGAAAAGAATATAGAGATGGCTGTGAATGAATTGAGAAATGAGGGCAAAAGCATTGCGTTAATTAAAAATTGCGAAAAGATAATAGCGGTGATAGGATATAAGGAACTCTTATGATACAGAAAAACTTTACTTGGTAATCCCGAAAGGGATAGAAACGTAGAACGGGTTTATCTTTGTAGGCGGGAAAGACGCATATTTGCACCCGCTATGAAATGGCCGCCGTGAAATCAGGTGCAGATATAGATATTATTGATGTTGTTTTTATCTGTGTTTTTCAGCATTTCAATAGGATTAATCAGTAAAATAAATTAATCGTTAATTGGTTCGCCAGTAGTTTCGCTTTCAAAACCTTCAAAAGTAGGACGTCCGGATTTATTAAATTCATAATTAGCAGGAATGCCTTTGCCCAAATCGATGGTTTGTCTTGTAGAAGTTGAAGCCTGTGTAGCCTGCCCTGATTGATTTTTTGTTTCTTGTGCTTTTTTTATGTTATCTACAAACTTCATATTCCTATATGGTTCTCCTTTACATATAATTTTTAATTTACAATTTTTAATGTCACTGTAGAAATTAATAATAAAAAGAAAATGATAGAAATCATATCGAAGCATCCACTTAAATTTTTGACTTTTTCATCATTTATTTTTGAATTGTACTGTATTAATTCTTTATAGTGTTCACATAGGGCTTTCTCCATTACATCGCTGTCACATTTAAGATAATCATCTTTACAAATCGTATCTATATCCGCTTTTCTAAATTCTTGTAATTTTACTGTTTTAATTAGTCTATTAAAAGAAATAGCAGTAAGAATAAATGAAACAATTAGCATAAGAACAGCAAGAAATACTAAGGCAAATCTAATTTTTGAGCCATTCAAATATGCATTGTAAATTGTATCAAAAGAAATAAGTGGTATATACACGGTTAATAAAGCAATTAAAATGGTAATTAATGAAATCGCTTTATTATCTAGTATGCCTGCACGTTCACGTTCTTTCGTATATTCATCAACCATTGTTGGCAACGCAGAAGAAGCACTCTGAAAAATAATTTGAGAATCATTCTTTTTTGATGGAGGTTTATGTTTCTTTTTGCGGTTGTTTTTATTACTCAAATATGTATTCTCCCTTAGCTACATAATCGAAAATATACCAACAACATTATAATATTTATAACAATGATTTGCAACGTTTTTATAAGACTTTAGATGATTAGATGATTAAAAAATTATAATATTAAAGAAAAATGGGTGGTATAAATAGAATATTATATGAAAGGGAATTGCGGAAACAGACGCTGAAAACACAGGCAAAACAAATTGCGCGCACAGAAAATGCTAAAAAAGGTTAAGAAACCGCCTGGCTATGCCGAAATAAAGGGTGAATGAGAAATCATTTGCCCTTTTTTGTATTAAAATTAAAAAATTACACTACATTTTGTATGAGGAAGACTTATGAAGGTTACGTTTGATCACAGTAATGCAAACCAAAATGTAGACAGGGCGACAACTGCATATCGAGACACCCGGACGACCAGGACGGAGCGTGCGGGTGATTACGCATTAGACATTTCTGGCACAGTTATGGATAACAACGCTTACGGGGGTCACGGAAAGACCGCAGAAGAGGTTATGCAGGATGCGGCGGCTATTGACGTGGCCACGCAGACAGACTTTATGACAGTAATGTCTAATACTATGTCCGGGGAAGATTTTTCCCGCTTACAGCAGGAAGGATATCATCCCGGCGATATGGAGATCGAGGAAGTTGTCACCATTGTCGACACGATTAAGGCAGCGCTTGTAAAAGGAGGCACGGAAGTTGCGGGCTATACCGACGATCTGGATGCGGACACATTGGCACAGATTACGGGCAGCCAGGCCTTTGCACAGGAGCTTGCCCTACAGTTTCAGGCGCATGACATTCCGCTTACCGAAGAGAATGTGCGGGCAGTGAAGGATGCGTTTGAGAGAGCTATGCAGACGGCGGAAATCGGGGAAGGTGCCGTAAAGTACATGGTGGAGAATCGGATGGATCCCACCATCGACAATCTTTATTTGGCGGGCCACAGCGCGGCTACTGACAGCAAGCGACAGGCGCACGGTTATTATGCCGCAGACGGCACGGGCTACTATGCGAAGAAGGCGGAGGATTATAATTGGGAACAGCTCCGTCCGCAGATTGAGCGTGTGCTGGAGGAAGCCGGACTTGCAACTAATGAAGAGAATATAGAGAACGCACAGTGGCTGATCGGCGTGGGCGTGCCGTTGACGGCGGAGACCATGCAGAAGCTCCATGAAATCGGGCAGGCGAAGCAGCCGTGGGACAGAGAGAAGGTTTTGGCAGCGGCAGCGGCGGCGATTGCCGACGGAAAAAGGCCCGGAGAGGCCAATATGGCCGACGGCAGAAGCAGTCTGGAACGTGCGGCCGATTATGCGGAGAGCTATGGGCGGATCAGCGATGAAGCGGTTGACCTGACGGTGGCGGAGAATAAAGAAGTTAATCTGCGGAATCTGACGAGAGCGCAGGAGAAGATAGATGCGGGCGAGGCGGCACAGGAGGTTCCGGCGGCCATTACCCAGCGGCGGCAGTTGGAAGAAGCACGGCTGATGATGACCATTGAGGCGAACCGCCAGTTGATGGCCCGCGGCTATTCCATAGATACGACGGAGTTGGAAGCCTTGGTGGAGGCCTTGAAGAAGCTGGAACAGGAGTTGAATCAGAAGCTTTTCGGGGATGCCGACGCGGCGGCTGCAGCGGGGAAAGCAGCGCTTTACGAGGAAGTGCAGACAAAGGTTTCAGAGATTCCGTACCTTCCCGCGGCGGTGCTTGTACAGTATGTTGACGGCACGGAAGATTTTACGCTTGACAGTGTACATAAGAACGGCACGGCGCTTAAGAATGTTTATGATGCGGCGAGGGAATCCTATGAGACGCTGATGACGGCACCTCGGGCGGATATGGGAGATTCCATCCGCAAGGCGTTCCGCAATGTGGACGACATTCTGAAAGATATGGGTCTTGAGACAAGTGAAGAAAACCGCAAGGCTGTGCGGATCTTGGGCTATAACAGTATGGATATCACCGATGAGAATATGGACGCGGTGAAGAAATACGACATGGAGCTGCAGCAGACCATCCGCAGGATGACCCCGGCGGCGTCCTTACAGGCGATCCGGGACGGCAAAAATCCGCTCACCATGTCTATGGAAGAATTGAATCAGTATCTGGATGAGAGCGGCGCAGGTGATGCGGCGCGTGATGAGAAATTCAGTAAATATTTATATAAACTGGAAAAGAGCCATGCGGTCAGTGAGCAGGAGAGAGAGGCTTATATCGGGATTTACCGCATGTTCCGGCAGTTAGAGAAGTCGGATGACGCTGCGGTGGGCAGTCTCCTGAAGGAAGGGGCACAGATTTCTTTCAGCAATCTCCTGACTGCAATGCGCAGCACGAAAAAGCAGGGCATGGACTACAGGGTGGATGACGGTTTTGACGGTGTGGACGCCGTGGCGAAAAACAAGTCCATCACTGATCAGATTTTGAGCGGCTTCCCGAATCTGGGACAGGAGAGCGCGGAATCGGAAAATCGGGAGAGCGGTCGGCAACAGCAATCTTCGGAGCAGGCGGAGAGTTATTACCATATGCTTGCGGGACAGATTGTGGACGGTTTGGAACCGGAAATGCTTGCGGCGGCGAATCTTACAGCAGATACGACTATGGAAGAGTTCGCGGATGCGCTGCGGCAGCAGACGGCGGATGCCTCTCTGGAACAGGCATATATGCAGGAACAGATACAGTCCTACCGCGGATTGGAGAACGTGGAAGAGGCTGTGGTGAGAGAACTCGTGGCGTACAGGCAGCCTGTGACGGCCAACAATCTGGAGGCGGCTGCGGCTTTTCGGAGAAAACCCGGCGCGTTGTATCGAAAGCTGCGGGATTTAGAGGAAGGCGCAGGCGTTTCGGAAGGAATGCGGAAGGCCGAGGCGCTGATAGAGAGTCTGACAGATAAGGAGAGCGCGCAGGAAGCTTACGAGGAAATGCAGGAAACCCTTTCTTCGGTTCTGGATGAGGCGGCGGAAGCGCCGGAAGATTTTCTTGATCTGCGTACCTTACAGAGTTGTCAAAAGCAGCTTGCGCTTGCCGGAAGTCTTTCCCGGGAGGAGAATTACCAGATTCCTGTGGAGATTAACGGCGAGCTGACAGCAATCAATTTAAAGATCCTGCACGGAACAGAGACGGGGAAGGTAAACGTCACGGTGCAGACGGAAGAGTTCGGACAGATTACGGCTAAGTTTTCCCTCAGGGGACAGCGGGTATCCGGCTACATCGCCTGTGAGAGCAGTGAAGGGACGACCTGGCTGCAGGGCAGGCAGGAAGAGTTGGAAAAAGCGCTGACAGCTTTGGGGGAAGAAGGGTCACGCAGAGAGACGGGCAGTCTGGTTATTCTGCAGGGCAGAGAGGTAAACGGCGAGGACTACACAGAGGAAGATATAAACGGCGGGGAAGGTCAGCAGACGGCGGAGCTATACGGAATTGCGAAAGCCTTTATCACGACCTTGACAGCATAAGAAGGAGGAAATAAAAATGAAGATCAGTTATAATGCGCCGGCAATGCGCGCATGCAATGCATTAAATGCATCGGACAGTAAGGTATCCAAATCTTTGCAGCGCCTTTCTTCCGGTTTGAAGGTGACGGCATCAAAGGATAACCCTTCGGGTTATGCTATCGGCAGAAGGATGAATACGCAGATTACGGGAATCGGCACGGCGACCCAGAGCTCCCAGAACGGCATCTCCGTTATTGAGACGGCGGACGGTGCGCTGACGGAAGTGCATGAAATGCTGCAGAGAATGAACGAGCTGGCAGTTAAGGGTGAGACGGGATCGCTTACCACCAGCGACCGCATGACGCTGGAGCAGGAAGTAAAGCAGCTCAAGGCGGAGATCACCAGAATTTCTACGGATACGCAGTTTAATGGGCAGACGCTGTTAGACGGCACTTTTGATCTGCGGGGATACACGGATAACAATATGGTCAAGGTGGATTATTATTCGGATGAAGTGACGGCGAAAGAATATACCATTAATCAATTGGATGTTATTTATGATGCGAAAGGGAATATTGTTAAGGACGCGGTCACAATCAATCTTGGTCCTGAATTCCCGCAGGGCGTGGAGGTTTTTGATACCGTGAAGTCGAAAATTACGCTGAAGGGACCTTTGGATTTTGAAATGACTCTGGAACTGTCCAAAGAGAATATGTATCCCGGCTTTGAGGTGCCATATGATTTTGTAGATGACGGAACAAATTGGGTGCCGAAATTGAATGAGGATGCTGTAAAGGCTAATTTTACCGAAGTACTGCAGGACTCTGGTACAACAGGTGTTCCGTCGGATGCAAAAGTTACGAGTATTGTGCCCAATGATGCGGCTGGTACGGATACGATTGTCGTTACGAATGCGGCCGGATTTCGGTTAGAATATGTATGTGACAGACCTAAGACGACAGTGCCTAACACGGAGGCGAAGCCCGAGCAGGAGAATGGTACTGCGTATGGGGGACTTCTGATGAAACCCATACAGAATTTGAAGATTGATATCACCGGCATCGGCAGCATGGACATCCAGACGGGTGCAAACGAGGGGCAGCAGCTTGGGATTCGTATCCCCGAAATCTCTCTGAACAGGATGAACATGGAAGACATGAAAATGACTACGTCAGACGAGTGTGCGGATGCGAACAGAACAATCAAGAGCGCAATCCTTTATGTGTCAGATGCGCGAAGCAGGCTCGGCGCGTATCAGAATCGATTGGATCACACCA
Source organism: Lachnospiraceae bacterium (assembly GCA_009774215.1). Classification (GTDB taxonomy): domain Bacteria; phylum Bacillota; class Clostridia; order Lachnospirales; family Lachnospiraceae; genus UBA3282. Next base: position 17,305 of record VSNH01000028.1, on the reverse strand, counting down.
TCAATAACCTGGCGGTGTCCAATGAGAATATGACAGCCTCTTACTCCCGTATCATGGATGTGGATATGGCGGATGAAATGACGGAGTACACCACGGAGCAGGTGATATCCCAGGCGGCGGTTTCCATGCTGGCGCAGGCCAACGAGAGACCTTCGCAGGTGCTGCAGCTGCTACAATAGCGTTAAGCACGGGTTTGCGAATCAAAATGATAATGATGTGATAAATTTCTGGAAAGGCAGATTTGCGAAATGACGAAGGAATTAAAACAGGAATATACCCTGCGGATTACGCAGGCAAATAAGACGCAGCTTATCACCATTCTGTATGAGATGGCGCTGCTCTATGTGGACGAGGCGGAGGAAGCGCTGTCCGCCGGAGACAGGTCGGAACTGAAAAACGCTGTCCGCAGGATTCAGGGCTGCATGTGCGAGCTTATGGATTCTCTGCATATGGAGTATGAGGTGGCCCGGAATCTCCTGCAGCTCTATCTCTACATCAACAGGGAGGTGGCGAAGGCGGCTCTGCACAGTGATACGGAATGTCTGGAGCATGTGCGCCCGGTGCTGGATAAGCTTTTGAGCGCTTATAAGCAGATTGAGGGGCAGGACGCAAGCGGGCCTGTTATGGGTAATGCCCAGACTGTGTATGCGGGGCTTACCTACGGCAGAAATGATCTGATGGAAAATGCTGCAGACCCCGCTGCGAACCGGGGCTTCTGTGTCTAAATCGGGCGCTAATGCGTTCGGTTCGGGGAATGCTTCGTGTTCCCTGTCAGATTATAAGCTAAGAGAACGTTAGGGGGCGGTAAGCCTCCGCAAGTTCCTTTTCAGGCAGCGGCTCAGTTTCCGCTGCCTTTTGCAGTAAGTATTTATACCGTTTCATAACAGCGTTTAATTCATAGATGTAGCAGTCAATCAAATCTGGGTCTGTCGCATTGTCAAATCCGGCGTAGGCGTTTTCCAGCGCGTTTCTGGCAAGGGCCAATTCCTCTCGCAACGTCATCTTCTGCCTGTCCACGATAATTTCGCTTTCTTCCGGTATGCAGGGACTCTGTCTGAAAATCATTCTCATAGGGGAACCATCCTTTCGAGACTTTTACTATAACCAACATTATGCGGGGAATGCTGCTTTTGGCATTCTCCTATGTGAGACTTAGAACTTCTCCGCGAAACAGCCTTTGCCGTGAGCGGCTAGAAGTTCTTCTCACATTAGTTTAGGTAAAAATTTCCAGAAATATTCATGTAATATTATGAATAGTTGGTTCATATGGTGTAAAGAGACAGGCAGGAGAGACGTTTCGCAGGGCGGCGGAACAGGCGGAGATATCGGACTATGGGAAACGTAAGCGGAGCTTTTATTATCATGGCGGTGTGTCTGATCGTGCTGGCGATCGGCGCGATGGGCAGAAAGGTAGAATGGCTGGTCAATTTTATTCTTCGCGCGGTGATGGGAACCGTGGGCATTTACGCGATTAATTATGTGCTGGCATCCAGACAGCTGCAGGTGGCGGTAGGCATCAATCCTTTTACTGTTTTGACATCCGGAATCCTTGGATTTCCTGGGGTGGCGGTACTTTACGGCATTCATTTCTTTAAAATCTTGTGAATATTTTACAATAGACAAATTTTTCCATTGTGCTATAATTCAAGTCACAACTCAAGAAATTCTATGTGTCATTCCCTTCTGTGGAATACACGCTTCTCGCTTCAGGGCATCGGGAAGATCTTCCGACTATTTCGTTGAGTAGACATTTAAACTTACTATTTCAGGATGTGGAGGTGGTGTTATTGGACTGACCTACTGTCAATCTTTTTTGCTTCTCCTGCTTTTGCTTTCCGCTTTTGCAGATCTTAAGACGGATCGAATTCCGAATGGCTTTCTTCTTTTGGGCATGATCATCGGCGTTTCGGGCAGTATCTTATCGGGTCGGAATTTATCGGACATTCTGGCATCTGTACTTCTGGCGTTTCTGCTTATGTATCCCCTGTATATGATAGGCGCGCTCGGAGCGGGCGACGTAAAGCTGTTTGTTATGATCGGGAGCTTTCAGGCGATAGGAGAGTTTATGGCCATACTGGCGGGTGCCTTTGTGATCGGCGCGGGATTTTCGGTGATGAAGCTTGCTGCGGAGAAAAACGGCAGGGAGAGATTCCGGTATTTTTTCTCCTATCTGCACGAGGTTTGGCGGACGGGACATTGGAGAATTTACGGAGAGGACTTAAAACAGGATTATCACACCTACTGTAAAAACAAAATCCACTTTGCAGTGCCGATTTTGTTCAGTGCGGTGTGCAGGATAGGAGGATTATTTTGACACAAAAAATTATGGCAATCTGTGATGCGGAGGAGGGATACGCCTTCCGTATGGCGGAGTATCTTCTGGAAAAGGTAAGGCTTCCCTATACGCTGCATTTATTTACGGCGGTGGATGAGCTGGAGAAGTTTGCGGGAAGGGAGGAAATAGAAGTTCTTCTGATTGCGGAAAGCGCATGGAAACTGCTGAAAGAAGAATATGTCAGAAGGCAGGTGACGCAGATGTTCATTCTGCAGGAAAGCGGGGAGACGGTGCGGGCGCTAAACACATCAGGAGGCAGCGATACGGCACAGGAAAATATGCGATGCATCAGTAAGTATCAAAGCCCGGAATTGGTGGTGCAGGAAATATTAAATGTGATCGCGGACGGCAGCGGATGGAAGGACTATCTGCAGGCAACGGAGACGGCGGTTAAGATGATCGGGATTTATTCTCCGATAAAGAGGTGCTTACAGACTTCTTTCGCCCTGTCGCTCGGGCAGCTTCTGGCGAAGGAACACAAGACAATGTATTTGAATTTTGAGATGTATTCCGGTCTGGGAGAGCTTTTGCGGCGGGAATACCAGACGGATATGCTGGACGTCATGTATTACTTCCAGAGCGCGAGGGAAAAGCTGGCCCTGCGGCTGCCCACGGTCATTCAAAATGCGGGGGGATTGGATTACATACCGCCCATGCAGTATTCGCTGGGAATCAGGGAGGTGCCCGGGGAACAGTGGCTGGCGCTCTGCCGGGACATTGCGGCAATCGGTGAATATGAATATATCATCTTGGATTTGGATGACGGGATAGACGGGTTGTTTGATTTGTTAAAAAGCTGTCAGAAGATCTATACCATCACGAGGGAGGATCATTTTGCGCAGGCGAAGCTCAGGCAGTATGAACGGATGCTGCAGCAGGGGGATTTGGGCGAGATTTCGGAAAAAACCGTAAAGTGCCGTTTCCCGATTTTTCAGGAACTGCCGGACAGTCTGGATATGATGACGCATGGAGAACTGGCCGGGTATGTGAAATCTATTATCAAAGAGGACATTTATGGGTAGCACAGAGGAAAGACGAAAAATTTTAAAGGAAAAGCTTCAGGAAAGCATTGACTATTCCAGAGAGAGCAGCGATGAGGAAATTTGGGAATTGATCGACGAGATGCTTGTCCGGGAAGGGCGGGAAAATCCGCTTTCCCTGCCGGAGCGCGGCAGGCTCAGAAGAGAGCTTTTCCATGCGGTCCGCAAGCTGGATGTATTGCAGGAGCTGGTGGACGATCCGCAGATTACGGAGATTATGATAAACGGGCCGGATAAGATTTTTATTGAGCGGAGCGGCAGGCTTACGGAGAGCGGCCTGCACTTTGAGAGCGCGGAGAAACTGCAAAATGTGATACAGCAGATTGTCTCCGACTGTAACAGAGTGGTCAACGAGGCGTCGCCGATTGTGGACGCCAGATTGGAAAACGGCGCCCGCGTTAATGTATTTTTAAACCCGTTGGCATAAAACGGCCCGATCGTCACAATCAGACGGTTTCCCGACAAACCAATCACCATGGAAGACCTGGTGTCCTTCGGCTCCGTCACGGAGGAGGTCTGCGGGTGGTTAAGCAGGCTGGTGCGGGCGAAATACAATATTTTCATCAGCGGCGGGACAGGTTCCGGGAAAACCACATTTTTAAACGCGCTGTCCAATTATATTCCGGCGGAGGAGCGCATTATCACGATAGAGGACAGTGCGGAGCTGCAGATTAGAAATATAAGCAACATTGTCCGCATGGAAACGAGGAACGCAAATGTGGAGGGGTGTCGGGAAATTACGATCAGGGATTTGATTAAGACATCTTTGAGAATGAGACCCACGCGCATTATTGTCGGCGAGGTGCGCGGCGGTGAAGCCTTCGATATGATGCAGTGCCTGAATACGGGGCACGACGGTTCCATGTCCACGGGACATGCCAACAGCTCGCGGGACATGCTAAGCCGCTTGGAAAATATGATTCTCATGGGAATGGAGATTCCGCTGGAGGCCATCAGACAGCAGATCGCGTCGGGCATTGACATTATCGTCCATCTGGGGCGTCTGCGCGATAAAACAAGGAAGGTGTTGGAGATTGTGGAGGTGTGCGGATTTGAAAACGGGGAAATCGTCCTGAGTCCGCTCTACCGCTTCGAGGAGGAGGGGGAGACGGGCGGCGGAAAAATTCTCGGCACACTTCGAAAGAAAGGAGAGCTTGCCTATGTCGAAAAGCTGCAGACTGCCGGATTATGCTGACTATCATTTCCCTTTCAGGGAAGGAACGCTTGCGCTTCTGGAAGGGGCGTCTCTGGTGGCGATGATCGGATATTTTTTCTATCGGTCGTGGCTTGCCTGTATTTGCCTTTTTCCCGTGTTTGTCCTTTTTATGAAGGAGAAGAAAAAGGAGCTGGCGAAAAAGCGCAGGCAGGAGCTGAGCCTGCAGTTTAAGGATTTGGTGCTGGCGCTCTCGGCCAATGTTAAGGCCGGGTATTCCATCGAAAATGCCCTGCGGGAGTCTTACCGTGATGTGGAACTGCTTTACGGCGCGGACAGCCTCATCTGCCAAGAGGTGCGGCATATGCTGCGGGGGCTTGAAAACAATGTGGTGCTGGAAAAGCTGTTGTATGAGCTGGGAGTCAGAAGCCGTCTGCCCGATATCATGCAGTTTGCGGATGTCTTTCTGATTGCGAAGAGGAGCGGCGGAAACATGACGGAAATTCTGGAAAAGACCGCCGGGGTGATCGAGCAGAAAATTGAGACTGACAAGGAGGTTCAGCTTATGATAAGCGCGAGAAAAGTGGAACAGAAGATTATGAATATGGTGCCGTTTCTGATTATTTTCTATATCGGGACGACTTCCCGGGGGTTCTTCGAGGTGCTCTATCATAATCTGATCGGCGTGGCAGTGATGACGGTGTGCCTGCTTTTTTACGGCGCGGCATATCTGCTCTCCAGGCGGATTGTGGAAATTGAAGTGTGAGTAAATGTCTGCATAATATTTTTGTGTGTACGGCGGCATGGGCCCGGCAGCAGGCGTTGCGGAGAAAGGAGCGTTTATGATTTATGTTTATGTCGCAATTTTAGCCGGCTATTTGGTTATGTTTTTCCTGTCTTTGGGGGAAAGCGGGAATCCCTTTCAAAAGATGGCGGCCCGCATGTTTCGGAGACGGCAGGAGCGGCAAAAAAAGGCGAATAAGGGGAGGGGGGATTGGAAGAGGGCGCTTTATGTAAGACAGCTTGGAGACAAGCTGAAAACGCTGCGGCCGGAAATTGCGGCGGAGAAGCAGATCAGGGAGCATTACATTTCCCTGTATACGCTTCTGCTTACGGTGGTGTTTGTGGGGGATATTTTGTGTCTGGCCGCCTGGTTCAGCGCCCACAGCGCTGCGAGACTGATGGAAGGCGGATATCTTTTCAGAAATGCCTACGGGGAGGGGGATGTGCAGATAGGGTTGAAGGCGGAAATTCCGGGTGTGCAGGAGGAAATTTTTGACTATCTTCTGGAGGAGCGAAAGCTTACGGAGGAGGAGCTGGAAAAAGCGTATACGGAGGCGGCGGCGCTTCTTCCGGGGGCCGTTCTCAACGGGAATGCCTGCCTGGAGGATGTGCGGGGTGATTTGAAGCTGGTTTCCGTTTTGGAAGGGTATCCTTTTCAGATCAGCTGGGAGAGCGACGCCTACTCTCTGATTAACGCGGATGGGGCGGTACATAATGAGGCGCTTGCAGAAGGCGAGGTGGTTATCTTGACGGCGGTGTTTCGTTATGAGGACTGGTTTCGGGAGCTGCAGCTTCCCGTGCAGGTTAATCCTGTGGTCTATTCGCCCAAGAAGGCGCTGCGGGCGCGGCTGGAGGAGCTGCTGCGGGAGAGGGAGGAGGGAAGCAGAAACGGCGAGGTGATGGCGCTGCCGGAGCGGGTAGGCACAGAGCCCGTTATCTGGAGCGAGATCATAGAGGACACCAGCGGTTATTTCCTGATTTTGGTAATCCTTGCGGCGGGCGTGCTTTATTGGGGAAGAGGGAGGGAGCTGGATCAGAAGCTGGAGGCGAGGAAGCGGGAACTGCTTTTGGATTATCCGGAGATTGTCAATAAGCTGGCGCTCTATATGGGCGCGGGCATGACCATCCGAAACGCTTTTTTGAAGATGGGGGAGGACTATAAAAAAAGAAAGGAGGAGAGGAAGCAATATGTATATGAAGAAATCCTGATGACCTGCTATGAGCTGCAGAGCGGCAGGTCGGAGACGGAGGCTTACGCGCATTTCGGTAAACGGTGCCAAGTGCAGGCTTACATGAAGCTGTCCGCGCTGCTATCGCAGAATATCAGAAAGGGGAGCAACGACCTTTTGCGGGTACTCAGACAGGAAGCGGACAATGCTTTCGCGGAGCGGAAAAATCTGGCGAAAAAGCTGGGAGAGGAGGCGGGAACAAAACTGCTATTGCCCATGATGATGATGCTCTGCGTGGTTATGGTGATTATTATGATACCGGCGTATTTCTCATTTACGTTGAACTGAGGTATCTGTCCTACGGCGCTGCAGACGCGCCTGCAGGCTTATTACAAACTGACTGTTATAGTTGTTATAAAAAATAGATGATAAGGAGGAAACGAATATGTTAAAGAGAAGAGAAAACGAACGACTGAAAGGATTTGGAGACTTTCTGCGGGAGGAGGAAGGCATGGGCACGGTGGAAATCATTCTGATTATTGTGGTGCTGATCGGTCTGGTTATTATTTTCAAAAAGCAGCTTCGCGAACTGGTGGAAAAAGTCTTTGAGAAGATAACCAAAGACAGCAACACGGTAATGGAATGAGGCGGGGATACATAACGGTATTTTTATCTTTATCCCTTACATTGATCCTGTCCCTTGTATTCACAGTGATAGAAGGGGCACGGATCAGTGCCATCCGCATGAAGTTTGAGTGCGTGGCGGATATCGGTATGAATTCCGTTTTGGCTGAATACCACAGGGAGCTTTTGAAACAGTATGATCTTTTGTTCGTAGATACCTCTTATGGCGGCTCCCATCCCAATATTGCGAACACGGAGGCACATCTGCGCAGATACGCGCAAAAAAACTGCCGACCGGGGGAGGGAAAAGGTTTATTTGGGGGAAGGGATTTTCTGGCCATGGATATGGGTATGGTGGAAATTCCGGCGTATTCTGTGGCCTCGGATGAAAACGGTGCGGTGCTGAAACGGCAGGTTACGGACTATATGGGAGATTATCCGATGGGCGCTCTTGTAGATAAACTCAGCGCCAATGTCGGTTTGCTGCAGGGGGCCGGAATAGACACGAAGGATGTGGATGCGTGGCGGCGGCAGTATGAGGAACAGATTGAGGAGATCGGTCTGCCGGAGAAAGAGACGGAGGATGGAGGGACGGAGGAGGTGCCGTTAAACAATCCGGCGGATGCTGTCAATGCCTTGAGAAGCAGCGGGGTGCTAAACCTTGTGCTGGAAAATTCCGCCGCGGTCTCTGCGGTAAAGGTGGATTTGAGCGACTATATTTCCCGTCGTTCCGGGCGTATGACGGGCACAGGGCTGTGCGCGGAGGCGGTAGAGGCCGGCGGTGCGCCAAATGATCTGGTTTTTCAAATGTATCTTTTTGAAAAATGCGGGTATTACGGGGCGGAGATGGATAAGTCGCTTCTGAAATATCAGGTGGAATATATTGTGGCGGGCAGGGATACGGACTGGCAGAATCTGGAACAGGTGGCAAAAAAACTGCTGCTCTGGCGGGAGGTATCCAACATGCTGTATCTTCTTTCGGACAGTCAAAAAATGGCGGAGGCGGAGATTTTGGCGTTGGCGCTTTCGGCCGTGCTGCTTATGCCGGAGCTGGCGGAGCCGGTCAAGTATACGATTCTTTTTGCGTGGGCTTACGTGGAGAGCTTACAGGATGTCAAGACGCTGTTTGGCGGCGGCAGAGTTCCCATTTTTAAAACGGCTGCCGACTGGAAGACAGGCATTAACTGTCTTAAAAATGTGAGAGGAAGTCTCACGGAGGATTCCGGGGGAAACGGACTTAACTATAAGGAATATTTACAGATCATGGTCTTTTTGCAGGATGAGGGAACGCGGACGGAGCGGGCCATGGACATCATGGAGATGGATATCCGTCGAACGCCCGGCAATGCGGGATTTCGGCTGGACGGCTGTTTCGACGCCTATCAGGCGCATCTGGAGGTGGCGAGCCGCTTCGGTTATTCCTACGAAATGACAAGAAGCTATGGATTCTATTAACGCGGGAGGTGATAAAAGATGCCCTTTTTACGACCACAAAATTTAAAACGACCTAAATCGACAGCACATTCTCTCCGGGCATATCTTGCAGCAAGTCAAGGTAGTCATTTTCATAAGTCATTACTCCGATGGGTAAAAGGGGCGTCTTTTATCCTCTCCCGCAAAAGAGGCTCTATGACGCTGGAGGCCGCCTTTGCCCTGCCGTTTTTTCTGTTTGCGGTACTCAATATTCTCTTCGCGGTGAACATCATAGGAACCCAGAGCCGGATCAACGCAGCCTTGCATCAGGTGGGGAACAAGCTGGCTTTCGCGGGATATGTCTATGAAAATACAGTGGGAGATGCGCTGCCTGACGGGCTGGCCGGCGTAGCGGTCACGGAAGGGTATGCCAGAGGACAAATTGTAGAGTATGTGGGCAGCTCCTATCTGGAAAATTCCTGTGTGAAGGGCGGCGCGGGAGGGCTGTCCCTCATCGGCTCCTCGCTGATGGGCGCGGAGGACATCATTGACTTGCGAATTACCTATCGTGTCCGACCTTTTGCGGGGTTGATGGGATTCGACGGATTTTTGATGTCGCAGCGCTACTACGGCAGGGCGTGGACGGGGTATGACGCTGCCGGATCGGTGGGCGGCGGCACGCAGGAGGATCCCATGGTGTATATCACAAAAACGGGAACGGCCTATCATCTGGACAGGAATTGCACTTATTTAAATCCAAAGATAAAGACGGCGCCTGCGCAGTCCGTGACTGACCTGCGCAATGCGTCCGGCGGCAAATACGCGCCGTGCGGCTCCTGCGGCGCGGGAGGAAGCGGAAATCAGGTGTACATCACGGACTATGGCAGCAGTTATCATAAGCGGCTGGATTGTCCGGGGCTGAAAAGGACGATTTATACGGTGCCCCTGTCCGAAGTCGGCGGGAGAGGGAGGTGTTCCAAATGTGGATAGAGATTGTATTGTTTCTGTTTCTGGCGGTCTGCGCTGTGTTTGACGGACTGAGCAGGCGGGTTCCGCTGGCCGTTGTATGGCTGGGGATGGCGACGGCGATTTGCCTTCAAATAGGCGGAGCGATGGGAGAGACAAACCCTCTGGCGGTAGTGCTCTCTCTACTGCCCGGCGCGGGATTGTTACTGCTCGGTTTTCTGACAAGGGAGAAGGTGGGGTATGGGGACGGATGGGCGCTTTTGATGATCGGGCTGTTTGCGGGTGTCTATCAGTGCTTTTTGATTTTGCTTGTGGGACTGATGGCGGAGTCCGCGGTGGCGGTGGTGCTGCTTGCGCTCGGGAAAATAAAGCGCGACCGGGAAATTCCCTTTCTGCCTTTTTTGCTTTTAGGAATGGGGGTGGTGGTGTGCTTCTGAAAAAAACAGCAAAAGGTTATATGACGCTGGAGGCTTCTTTCATTATTACATGGACGCTGTTTCTGTTTGTCCTTTTAATCTATCTGTCCTTTTATTCCTATGACAAATGTGTGCTGTTTCAGGATGCCTATACGATCTGCTTCCGGGGGAGCATCCAGAAGGACGAAGAACAGGTGGTGCCGTACATAAGCGCAAATATGCAGAAACAGTTTGGCAAGAAATATTTTGGCGTGGGAAAGGTGCAGGGAACGGTGGATAAAAACGGGAATATGGCGAGCGTGACAGGCGAGTGTCAGGTCAAAGTGCCAATCCGGCAGTTGTTTACCATGCACGGAAAAGAGGGCTGGCGCATCCGCACCCGGGCAAAGGCACAGATCGTCAACCCCACAAAGATGATACGCAGATGCAGATGGGTGGGAAATATGTTTTCGGATTGACAGAGAATGAATACATTTTTTGTACCTCATGAAATGGCGGGAGTGTACGTGAGTTTACAAAGATGAAATCGGAAGGGAGATACAGATGCTGGAGGCAAAATTTTTCAGGGATTATAAACACAATTATATGATTTTACCGTGCAAAAGCAGGCAGCCGGAGAAAAGCTATCAGTGCAGGCAGCTTACTTCCAATAAAATTGAGGAGCTTCTGCGCTGTTCCATGCGGCATGTGAATGGAATGACATATTTTTACTATGATATCAGCTCCAGAACAACTATGGAAAGCCTGTATCGTAACCGGCGGATGTCCTACGGCCAGATCAGGGATCTGTTTACACAGATTCACGGCATTTACTGCAGGGTAGGCGATTATTTTATGGACGAGACGAGACTGGTTTTTCTGCCGGAATATATCTTTTACGATTTGTCGCGCAAAAAGTATATCGGTCTTTACTATCCCGATTATGAGGAGGACAGGCCCTATGAGGCGCTTATGGATTATCTGCTGGAGCATATGGACAGCGGGGACGAGCGGCTGGCGGACTGTATCTATCAGATTTATGAAAGAGCGGAGGACGGCGGTTTTTCGCTATGGGATGCGCTGCAGATTTTGGGCGAATCGGAAGAGAGCGGCGGAGATATTTTTCTGTTCCACAGGAGCGATGCTTCTGATAAGGAAAAGGCAGGGACGGTCATAGCGGCGACGGAGCTGCACGGTTCGGAGGAGGACGGGCTTGCGCTGTGGGAGGAGAGGGAGGAGACGCCTGTACCGACAAAAAGGAAGAGCCCCTTTTCCGTGTTCGTCACGGCGTTTTCGATCTTGGGAATTGCGGGCGTTGTGTATATTTACAGTACTTATGAACTGGCGGATGAGGAGGTCATGACGCTTCTTGGCTGCGGCGCATTGCTGGGCGTCTGCCTGATTGCCGGGCTTGTTGGTCTGATGAAAGGCGGCGGAAAAGAAAAGTCGGCAAGAAAGCCGGGGGAAGAACAGCGAGAGGCGGAGAAAAGATTTTCGGAGGACATGAACGATCTGTATCTGCCGTCGCAGGAGCCGTTTTCTCAGGAACATGCGCGGAATGGAGAGATGGTTACGATGGAACCGGTACGCAAGAGAGGAACGGTTTCCTCGGAAGGCACGCGGAACAGGGAGCGGGTTTCGTTGGATCATGTGCTGAGCCGGGAGCCGGAGATAGGACGGCCTGCGCCGGTCAGAAACAGAAGCGGCGCGCAGGAAGAGGAAGAAATCTGTGGAAACACTGTCTTTTTTGACAGTGTGAAAACGGCGGAGTACAAATTGTATGCGCTGGATAAGAAAAATAAGAAGCATATCGAACTGACCAAATTTCCCTTTACGGTGGGAAAGATGGCGGGGTGTGTGGACTGCGTTTTGACGGACGACTCTATCAGCCGGATTCATGCCAGATTTGAGAAGGTTGGAGATGTGATACAGCTTACGGATATGAACTCCACGAACGGCACTTATCGCAACGGCTTGCGGATGCAGCCGCAGGAAACCGTGGAGATTGAGCCGGGGGACGAGATTCGGTTTGGGAATTTGAATTACTGCTATAGATAAACGGAAGCTTTCCCCAAAATTACGGCGTAAATGCCCGGGAACGTGTTATACTGGATAAAATAGGAACTGGAAAGGAACGCGTTATGGACAAAAACGAAAAATGGCTGCAGTGGGCGGTTGAACTGCAGAGTCTGGCGCAGGCGGGACTGTTTTACTGTAAAGATAAATATGAGCTGGAAAGGTATGAGCGCATTCGGGAGATTTCTGCGGAAATGCTCAGCTACAAAACGGAGATACCGCTTGAAAAGGTAAAGGATTTGTTTTGTAGTGATGAGGGATATCAGACTCCGAAAATAGATACGCGGGCGGTCATATTTAAAGAGGGAAAGATATTGCTTGTCCATGAAGCGAACGGGACATGGTCGCTGCCGGGCGGCTGGGTTGACGTGAATGTTTCTGTCATGGAAAATACGATAAAAGAGGTCAGAGAAGAGGCGGGGCTTGACGTTACGGTCAAACGGATCATTGCGGTGCAGGACAGGGAAAAACACAATCTGCCTATTTATGCTTATAAGGTGTGTAAAATATTTATGCAGTGTGAAGTGACGGCCGGCGAGTTCGTTCCCAATATAGAAACGACAGGGTTTGCTTATTTTGGCGTGGACGAGTTGCCCTGTCTTGCGGAAGAGAAAAATAACAGAGAGCAGATAGAGATGTGTTTCCGGGCAATGGATTCGGAAATGTGGGAAACGCTGTATGATTAGATCGTTTCGTTTGACATCACTTATTGAAAATGATACTCTTTTCTCATGGATATTTTAACGCTGGAACGACTGGAAAATCTGTTCTTTGAACAGGGTTATGGCAAGATACCGTCTAATCTGCCCGAGTTCAATTTTTACTGCCACAGGGAGATGCAGGGCATTACGGTGCTCCATGTGATTGATTACAGGCAGGGGCTTTATATTTCAACGGATCAGTATACGCATCTGAAAAACCAGATAGAGGCCTTTTTCCATGACAGGGGCGAGAGGGAAGTCCATGTGATGACATTCATTTTATGTGATGATACGGAGAAGGCGAAAAGGCTCTGCGAGAAGGATGGTTTCTGCTGGATTATAGATTCGCGTGCATACAGGCTGCTGATCCATGAAACTCAGGTGGCGGATTTTTACGGCTGGAAAGATATTCTGGAAGAGTATCTGTTTGCACTGACACGGGAAAACCGGGAGGCGGCGCACGCCGAAAAGACCGGGAAGACCGATTATCTGCGGAATGTGCCGTGGGTGAGTGCCATTTTAGTGGCAGTAAATGTAATCGTATTTCTGATATGTACATTTACGGGGGATTTGTTATATAATAAGGGTGCGTTCCTCGTAACGGCGCTTTGGCAGGGGGAATGGTACCGTCTGTTTACAAGTATGTTTTTACACTGGAATGTGGAGCACCTTTTCAGCAACATGATTGTCCTGTATTATGTGGGGGCGATCGTGGAGCGCAGACTTGGTTCGATTCCTTATATGATGCTTTATGTGCTCTCCGGGTTTGCGGGTAACGTTTTTTCCATGGGGTATGAGCTGCTTACGAATGCTTATGGAAGCTCGGCGGGTGCGAGCGGCGCTGTGTTCGGCGTGGAAGGGGCGCTTCTGTTTCTGGTTATGGCGCATCGGGGAAAGCTGGAATCCATGACGGCGGGCAGGGTGGCCTTTGCGATTGCTTTTTCGCTCTACTGCGGTTTTACCAGTGCGGGGGTGAATAACGCGGCGCATGTGGGCGGCGTTCTGATGGGCTTTACAGTAGCGGCTGTCATGGCGGCATATAATAAAATAAAATTGTTTTTCGATCGCGGATGAGAAAGGAAAGAGGTCTTATGCAGATCAATATCTATTATGGCGGAAGGGGTCTTATGGATGATCCTACGCTGTTTGTGATAAAAAAGATGAAGGAAGTGCTGGAGGAGCTGCGTGTGACGGTGGAGGTTTTTTATCTTTACGAGCAGAAAAACAGCATTCCCACTCTCCCGCAGACTTTGAAGAATGCGGACGGCGTGATTCTTGCAACGACGCTGGAATGGTATGGAATCGGCGGCTATATGCAGCTTTTTCTGGATGCATGCTGGCTTTACGGCGATAAAGAAAAAATCAGTCGGATCTATATGTGCCCGATCGTCATGTCCACCACTTACGGGGAGCAGGAGGGAAAACTGAACCTTGCTACGGCGTGGGAGATTCTTGGCGGCCTTCCGTGCAGCGGGCTTTGCGGCTATATTGCGGACACGTCGCTTTTGGAGGAGAACGGGGATTATATCAGGATCATTGAGAAAAACGCGGAGAATCTCTACCGCACGATTAACCAGAAAATGCCTTGTCTGCCGGCCAGCAACCAGGCGGTGAAGCAGAAGGTCGCAATTACGAAAACCGTCAATTTCACACCGCAGGAGTCGGAGCAGCTTTCCCAGTATGTGGCAGACGATACTTACGTGCAGCGGCAGAAGGCGGATATTCAAGAGCTTGCCAGTTTGTTCCGGGATATGATGGGCAGCAGCGAGAAGGAGGATACTACAGAGTTTATTGAGGAAATCAGACAGCATTTTGTACCGCAGCCGGGCTTTGCGGCCGGTTTTAAAGTTGTAATTGAGGAGAAAAAGACGCCGCTTATGATTGTGATAGACGGCGCGAGCCTTGATTGCCATTATGGGGAGGGCGGCCGTGTGGATGTGGAGATACAGCTTGACCGCGCCTCTTTTTCGGACATCATTTCGGGGAGAACAAGCTTTCAGACTTCCTTTATGGCGGGTGATATGAAGATGAAGGGGGATTTTAAGGTGTTGCGTTCACTTGACCAAGCGCTGCAGTTCGGGGCGGGTTGAGACCGAAGATAACGCCTGATGAATGAATTAGAGAAAGTAATTTTGTGAATGGAGGAGCCGCAAAAGTGAATAATTGTATTTTTTGTAAAATTGCAAATGGAGAAGTCTCTGCAGAAACGTTGTATGAAGATGAAAAATTCCGTGTCATTCTGGATCAGGGGCCGGCGACAAAGGGTCATGCGCTGATTCTGCCCAAGGATCATTATGCGGATCTTTTTGAGCTGCCGGAGGAGACTGCCGGTGAGGTGATGAAGCTGGCAAAAAGAATGATGATTAAGATGCGGGACAAGCTCGGATGCGAGGGCTTTAATCTGGTGCAGAACAACGGGGATCTCGCAGGGCAGACAGTGTTTCATTTTCATCTTCATCTGATACCTCGTTACAGGGCGGACAGGCAGACGATCGCCTGGAAGCCGCAGGAGGTAACGCCGGAAGAGCTTGCGGAAGTTAGAAAGCAGATTGTTGACTAATGGTTCGGCCGGGGTGAAGCTGCCAGAAAAACAGCGTTTACATGGGTTTGACAGGAGGACGTTGGGGAGCGCGGGTCGAACAAATAGAGGACGGAGAAAATATGCGGACGATAGCAACGGAGGAGATTACCCGGAATATTAAGGAAATGTGCATAGAGGCGAATCACTTTCTCTCTTCAGATATGGAGCAGGCGATGAAGCGCGCGGCGCAGACGGAAGAGTCGCCGTTGGGGAAACAGATTCTGGGACAACTGCAGGATAATTTAGAGATTGCAGGGGAAAATATGATTCCGATCTGTCAGGACACGGGCATGGCAGTGGTGTTTTTGGAGGTGGGACAGGATGTACACTTCGAGGGCAGGGGATTAACCGATGCAGTCAATGAGGGCGTGAGGCAGGGTTACACGAGTGGTTACCTACGCAAATCTGTGGTGGGGGATCCGCTGATTCGTGAAAATACGAAGGATAATACTCCGGCGGTGATACACACCGAAATTGTTACGGGGGATCAGGTGAAGATTACAGTAGCGCCGAAAGGCTTTGGCAGCGAGAACATGAGCAGAGTGTTTATGCTGAAACCTGCCGACGGGATAGAAGGAGTGAAGGATGCAATTTTGACGGCGGTGAGGGACGCAGGCCCCAATGCCTGTCCGCCCATGGTGGTCGGTGTCGGAATCGGCGGCACTTTTGAGAAGTGCGCATTGATGGCGAAGCATGCATTGACGAGATCACTCGAAGAGCATTCGGAAATTCCTTATATAAAGGAGCTGGAGGAGGAAATGCTTTCGAAGATTAACAAAACGGGAATCGGCCCCGGAGGACTTGGCGGTACGACGACGGCGCTGACGGTTAATATAGAAACTTATCCCACACATATCGCGGGGCTGCCTGTGGCGGTCAACATTTGCTGCCATGTAAACAGACATGCGGTGCGGGTGCTATAAATTTGCAGGAGTTTCTTCTATAAATATAGTATATATAGTGTTTTTTGTTTGAGATAAACACAACATCTATTCACAGTGACAGCGAAAGGTTTATAAAATATGGAGCGACATATCACGGTACCGATCAGTAGGGAAACGGCAGAAGAGCTGCGGGCAGGAGACTATGTGTACCTTACGGGCACGATTTATACCGCGCGTGACGCGGCGCATAAGAGAATGTATGAGGCACTGGAAAAGGGCGAAGAGCTGCCTTTGGATGTGAAAAACAATGTTATTTATTATATGGGACCGTCTCCGGCAAGAGAGGGCAGGCCGATTGGTTCCGCGGGACCTACCACAGCCAGCCGCATGGACAAGTACGCGCCGACTCTTTTGGACATGGGTCTGACCGGTATGATCGGAAAGGGGAAACGTTCGGAAGCGGTGAAGGAGGCGATTGTCAGAAACGGTGCGGTGTATTTTGCGGCGGTAGGCGGTGCTGGCGCACTTTTGGCCGGCTCCATCAAGGCATCGGAGGTGATTGCCTATGACGATCTGGGAACGGAAGCGATTCGTAAGCTGGAAGTCGAAAATTTCCCGGTGATTGTGGTGATCGATTCTGTCGGGCAGAATTTATATGAGACGGCGATCAGGGAATACTGTAAATTATAATGGGGAAAATAATTTTGTAGACGAATTTGGAAAGAAGGCATTGACAAACAAAATTACCTTATGTATAATTACTTTGCGTTGTGGAAACGTAGAACTATATATTTGGTAGAGGAATAGTTCAGACTGTGGAGAAATACTCAAGAGGCTGAAGAGGCGCCCCTGCTAAGGGTGTAGGTCGCTTACGCGGCGCGAGGGTTCAAATCCCTCTTTCTCCGTTTAAAAAGAATCTTAAGAGATTGAGATTTCTTTTTTTTCCCGGTTTTTATTTTTTTAAAAAATTCTTATGAAGAAAAAGTTTGAAAAAATGAAAAAAAGGGGTTGACGATGTAAAATGGTTGTGGTAGTATAAATCCGTTGCGTCGGTGACGTACTGGCACAGCACAGAAGAATGGGAAACATTCTTCAGAGGTTAATACTCGAAGAGATTTACCTCGCGAACCTTGACAAATAAACAGTAATGCAACCCTGAAAAGATTCCAAAAGAAAATTTTCAGA
>VSNH01000027.1 GCA_009774215.1 Lachnospiraceae bacterium | reverse complement strand
ATTTAACTCCGGGCCGGATTTAAAGGAAAAACCGGATGGCGCAATGAAATCCTTACTGGAAAGTCCTGTGTTTACAGGCATGTCCCAATTCCACATGAATCTTTCCTTCGTCGCCGGATGAAAAATCCGAAACAGAAGCTCCAGCCGCTCGTACCCGTTTAAAATCCTGCATCGGCTGTTAAACTTCCTCAGATATTTTTCAATCTGTTTGCTGATCTTGGCCATCTTTAACTTTGCGTTTCTGTAATCCTTTGCCTCTATGCCATAAGTCAGATACCGCTCTTTTTTCAGGTTATTTGTGCCTTTAGCGAACTGGCCCACCAGCATATCAGAATATTCCTTTCTTACAATGTTGTAAGCATCCGGCTGCTGCTCGATCACAAAATCTTTTGCATATGTTTCCTTGTCCATCTCCATATTTCCGTAATTAAATTGGAAATGGATATCCGGATTGAAATAATTGATCAGTGTGCACCATCTCTCAAACAGGATGTTTTTAGGCTCATTATCAAGAAGCTGGTAGGTAATGTCCTCAAAAGCAATCGTCTGGGTAAAATATCCCTTATCTGACTCGAAAATGCCATCCTCGTAGGGAACCCTGTATGGAATGGTGTCCTGCGCGGATTCCGGGATATCTCCTTTGATCTTTGCCTTTTTTACTGCTTTCTCCAGCTCCTTTTTCACCTTCGGGTCGATCGGCCCCTTCATGGGAATTGTGATCCGCTTCTTTCCCACCCTGACCTCTGATGTTTCGCCCGCCGCCCTGATCCGGGAGATCTCTTTCTGAGTTTTCCCCGAAAACACGATTCTCTCCACCTCCTTATTCAATTTTTCTTCTTCCTCCTGTAAGACATACATGTTGTTTGTCACATATGGCCTGTCCGTATTGCGTATAAAGTGTGTCTCATAAAAATACCACAGGTATTTCTCCATCCCCATCCCGTTCTTCTTGTACAGGATGCAGATGACGATCGGAGCGGCCGTGATGCTGAGGCCCATGACTGACGCCATAATATCCAGCCCCAATACGAACCGCATCACCAGAAATACTGGCATTCCCACGATAACCCCCGTTGCAAAACCGGCGATCTGCCTTTTTGTCAGATTGAGGCCCGGAATTGTCTTCCGAACCTCTGAAAAATCCTTTGTCATGTTTACATATGCCATGGGTTTTGTCTCCTCCCCTAGTGTGCGTTAAATATGCTGGCCGATATATTCCCCACTTTGAACATCATCACCGCCAGCCCGAAACCGCAGCCGATGATCATGACAAGATTCTGCTTAAAGTCCCCCGTCTGCAATCCTTCCAGAACACCCCCGTAGACTGCGAATAGCAGAAGTATAAAAAATCCCTCAAAAGACAACGCCAGCATTTTTCTTGTGTAATTCATTCCCATCTGGCTCCATTCCTTGTTCATCCATGTGGAATATGGAATCGGCGCAGGGCTGGCATAAAGCAAGAGCTCTATAAACCATAGCATAACCCGAACATAAACTATTGCCCCACAAATCCAGATACCGACCGTCCCAATTGCCAGCATAACCTTGTATCCTGCAAGTTCCATCACCGCACTAAACGTAATTTTTTCAGGTGTCGGATCAATTCCCATATCCTCCAAGGTCAATTGAAAGTTCCAAAGAGAAGTGCTGGTATGACCTCCAAGCTTCGCAGATGCCCAGATTCCTAAATCGCAGAAGCTCATTACAATCTTAAAAGAATAGGCACACACAACCAAACACAGGGCAAATTTCAACAAAACAATCATCAGCCGTTCCGGCGGGATATTATGCATGGAATTGCTTTCCTGCACCAGATGGATCAGCTCCCAGCAGAAAATCACTGTAATAAACACCGCCGCAATCGGTATACAGACATTTTCCGAAACACTCTGCATCATGCTATAAGCCGAGGTATTCCATTGCTTTGGACCTGCTGAAATAAGGTTTGTTGCTTTATTCACTTCCCTATTAAAAGAATCAAACAATCCTTCAAGGCTTCTTTCGGTGCTCTCATACAGGCCCGCATAAAATATCTTGAAAATATTTTGTAATACTTTGTCAATAAACTCGCTAACTGCACCATCATTACTCATAGCCACCACCCTACATGCTGATCAGCGACGCGATCTGCGGCACAAGAACGGAGCCTACCACGAAGATAACGCCACCGCCGACGATTTTTCCCATGCCCTCTTCTTTCTTCGCCGCATTCTGCTGGGAATGCCCTTCCGAAAAATTGATGATCCCAACTATGGCTAGGGCAGCACCCCATGCCATGACGCCCATGCTTGCAAACCGTATTACTTCGTTAAATACATCCACTTTTATCCTTCCTTTCCCGGATATGCGACGTCGCATATCCCAATAAAAAAACTCCCTTGGGAGTTGTGCTCCTTGGGGAGTTTGGTTGATAGTTTCTTAAATTTTACCTTGCGCCATTTTCATGACCTTGTTCTGTTTTTACATGCGGCTGTTTCCTGTTCTCCGCATCTTTCGCTTCAGCCTTTCTCTTATTCTCTTTCAGCGTTTCGACAACCGATTCCTTAACCGGCATGGTTCGGATACGCTCCTGCTCCTGCATGCTTAATTCTTCCAAAAACTTCTCCAGCGCAACACTGTCATTATTTCCCAGCATTTCAAAATAGTCGCTCCGCCTGTCTTTTGGGATCACTACTGGCGCCAGATTATTTTTTAACAATTCATAATTTAGTAATAACCGGCCTGTCCTGCCGTTTCCATCCTCAAAAGGATGTATCTGTTCAAACCGGAGATGTGTCTGCGCAATCTTTTGATACACGCTGTCAAATTCTGTATGATTGTAGTTGTATACGAAATACATCATCTGCTGCGGTATCTGTACCGGCTCTGGCGGAATATGCTCTGCTCCTCGTATCCTTACAGAAACAGTTCTGTATCCCGAAATCTCAGAGATATTCCTGTTGATCAGTATTGCTGTATCCTTTATGATCCGTTCTGACAACTCCTCATCCAAATGATTCAGAATGTAATTCACTGCATATTTATGGTTGATTGCCTCATATATTTCTCTCGGCTTTGCAGATACCTGAAACTCATTGTCATTAAACAGAATGGCA
The DNA here is from genome assembly GCA_009774215.1 of Lachnospiraceae bacterium. Taxonomy (GTDB): domain Bacteria; phylum Bacillota; class Clostridia; order Lachnospirales; family Lachnospiraceae; genus UBA3282. The sequence continues at coordinate 26,880 of VSNH01000027.1, read as the reverse complement.
TATGTCTCCGCATAAGATAGCGTATTACCCTCGATCCCATTGGAATGATAGGTGCTTCTGGTAATAAAGTCTTCAAAATATTCCTGGTTCTTGAAAATATAGTCTTTGATATCCATAAATTCACCCTCTCTTTTACCAGACAATATAACATATCCCATATTAAATATCAAATCGGATCGTTTATGCGACATCGCATATTTTAAAGAACAATCTTATACTGATCGTTCTTGTGGAACCGGATCTTCACGCTCTCCTTCTCCTTCATTTTTCGACGATACTTTTTGAAATCAAAGGTATTACGCTCGTCATAATCCGCCGTGTACTTATAGTTTGGATGCGTTTTCGGATCAAACTTATTGCTGAAGAATGGCGGCAGACCGGAAACGCGGACAATGCACTTATCCCGATCCATTGTATTAAGCTCATAGATATTTTTGAGTTCCCTGCCCGTTTTGTTGTAATTCACACCGGTGCTCCTGCTCTGACTGAATGTCTCGGAATTATTCCACAGGTCGATCGTTTCCTTTCCGAGCATTTCTTCCAGATCCTTGAGCGTGGATTTCTCCTGCCCTCCCAGAAATATGGAAGAATCGCAGTTGCCGGTGATGGTTTCTGCAGCGTCCTTGTAATTGTCCTTGAGCTGACTCTGTGTCTGCAGCATCATGATGACGCTCATCAGGCGGCTTCGGATCGTCGCAATCAGTATCTTAAATCCTGGTATCTTTCCGATATTGGCAAACTCGTCAAGAATAAACTGCACCGGGGTCTTCAATTTGCCGCCCATTTCTTTGTCCGCTTTGTAGCAGAGCACATTAAACATTTGTGTGAACAAAATCGCCGGGATAAAGTTATAGGTCGTATCCGTGTCCGATATGATGACATACAGGATGGACTTCTGCCCTGCATCGCCGTAAGTGTCAAACTTTAACTCATCACATGCTACCAGCTCGGCTACATCCGGAATATCAAATGGCGATAAATAAGAGCCAACGGAAATCAGAATGCTTTTTGCCGTCTTTCCGGCCGCTTTTTTGTACTTTTTCCGCTGTTTTACCGCAAAATGGCGCGGGTTTTTCTTTTCAAGCTCCGCAAACAGCATATCCACGGCGTTCTCATATGTCTCGTCATCCTCTCTGACGTCATCCGCCTCCAGAATCTCCAAAAGTGTCGGTATATTCTGTTCTTCCGGCGGTGCCTCATACCAGAGATACCCGATCGTCGCCTGCAGCCACAAAAGCGCTGCCTGGTCAAAAAACGGATCCGGCGGCGTGCCTGCGTCCGGCGGTTTCAAATTTGCGTAAAGCACATTAGCCAGCGTCAGGATATCTTTTGGTTCCTTTATGTACGCAAAGGGATTATAATGCATGGAGCTTTTCATATCCACCGTATCTAATACATAAATGTTGTACCCCATTTTCGCGAAAAGATTTCCTGTCTCCGGAAGAAGAGTTCCTTTTGGATCTGTCAAGACATAGGAACTGTGGCACTGATAAAGATTTGGTTTTACAAATCCATAGGTCTTACCGCTGCCGGATCCGCCGTATACAACCACATGCTTATTTCTGTTTAAATTAAACTTTGGCATTCTGGCTTTCATGGATAAACGCTCTGTCTGCGACAGAATAATGTTATTAAAGGGATCTTCGTCAATAAACGGTTTGATATCCTGCTCCGTTCCCCACTTGGCCGATCCGTATTCTTCGCCAAACCTTGTATTTTTCCTGTGCATCCTGCTTTGCCACCTAATTACATAGACAATAAAAAAACCTATTGGTATACCTATCAACAGGTCTTTTGCCGTAAATCGCGGCGGAAATACTTTGTATATATATTGGATATTGGTAAGGAACTTTAAAATATCTCCGTGGCATATGCGGTATAATTCTGCAATCCGCGTCGCAAAAAAGATACCTAAAACATACGGCAGTACACTCATTATCTTATCTTTTGCAGGCTTGTCCTTAAACTTCTCAAGCCAGATTCTGATTTTTTCTTCCATCTGTAATCATCTCCTCTCTTAATATGCGACGTCGCATATGGCTGTCTTGAACGGGTTACTTATCTCGAAATGTCGTCGTGCTGATGATGCTTTTCTACTGCATCCCGCTCTGTGTCCCGAGCTGTAACCCGATCCCGAAAAAAGGCCAGTTTCGCTTTGACACTTTCCCTCTGCGGCGTTACGTCTTCAGCAATAGCTTTTACTTTTTGATGTTTTGCATACTCCTTATACGTCTCTGCCAATGCATTGATAATCAAAGCATCATCCTTCCCTTCAAAGAAAATCATATATGAAGGTTTATAATCCGGTTTACCCTCGTCACTTGTATCGATCATTGCGGAATATTTGATCCCATGTTTTTGGCACTGTCTGTCAAAGATTCCCATCTCCTCCGCCAGAATATTGTCTTCCACCTTGTACACATGTCCGGATTTTCGAAGCTTTTCAATGTCTATATTATTTTTGCTGTACTTAATGTCGCCGGTTTTCTTATAGGCCACATTTCGTACCGCCTGCATGATTTTTGCCTCAGAAAAATCTGCTTTAATCAGGAGCAGGCATATCCCTTTTACAACTCCGGTCGCATCCTTTAACCCGTCTTTTGCCTCTTTTGCAACCTTTAACGCCGTATCAGACGCCTTTGACAACTGATCTGGCGCTTTACCCATAATTTCGTCTGTGATACTCATTAATTCCTCCTTGCCTTATGCGACGTCGCATAAAATCAATCTACCTGCCACCGTATTCTGGCACTGACACATATATTTCATGGTTTACGAGTGCTGAATAATAATTTTCAATCGTCATCGGCGCGTTATACAGTGCAGCAAGAAGATATTTTTTAATATTTTTAATCTTGCTGGTCGTCTTTTCCATGCTGGAAAGCACATACTCAATATGATCGCTGCGCAACATCAGAAATCTTGCTTTCACAGATTCCACTGGATAATCATCCCCGGCTATGCAAACAATCTGCCGCTTGGAGCAAAGAATATCCAGCATAAGTTCCACCAGCTCATCAATCTTTTCTTTCCGGCCATATCTTTTGTTCTTGATCAGACAGTCATACTCAATGTTCTTTCTGATGAGCTTTCTGTAGGATTCCCTCTCCATCCCCCTGTCTGATCCGCTGCTTGCCGCTGTCTGCAGTAAGTTCCCCGCGCCAAATGTTTCCGCTTTGGGTGCCGCTCTAATACCGACAACGATGTTGTCTATATAGCTGTTAATCATATCCGATAACCGCCTGCCCGGTTCTCTTCTCTGCTGCTCCTCTGCCGCAAAGCAAATTCTCTCAACCACTTCTGCAGACATGACTTCCACTATTTTTTCCTCCCGCTTACACAGTTCGGCAAAAACAGCCGCTATGACTTCTGCCCTGCAGGTATTGTAAAGACGCTCATTTAGCAGACGTTCCCGAATCTGCCGTCGTCGCATCTCATCCTCATCCATTTCCGCCTGATCTATAGGATTGGATAAGGATATAGATGGATAAGTACTTAATTCTTTAGTATTTAATACATAAGTATTTAATAGACTGCCATTTTCGGTTTGCCGTTTTCCCGTTTGCCGTTTTTGGCATAACGGTGAAAATGCCCCGTTTTCCTCCGTTTGTCCGTTTTGGCATAACGGTTCTTCCTGTTCCTGGACATGCAGCGGCTCTGTTATCTCGGCTGATTTCGGCGGCTCCTCTTCCGGCTGGTCTATGGGCTTTTCGTAAATTGTATACTCCATCATCACAAAATGTCCTTTGCTGTCCCGAAGCTGCTCTCTGATCAGATAGCCGCATTTTTCCAGTTCCGCAAGTCCTGAATTAGTTGCCTTTACCCCGTCGTCACTGAGACTTGCCAGTCCCTCTATTGTATAGTTCCAGTTATCCGGCAAAGACAGCATGGTAGACAACAGCCCCTTTGCTTTCCAGGAAAGCCTTTTATCCTTAAAATGATAATTACTGAGCGTCGTGTAATTACAGTTCTTTACAACCCGGATCACATTTGACATAGGCATCTTTACCTTTCTATCGCCCTTTCTTCCCTAGCTATTCCTATTGACTTAATCTGCCCCTGTTTCTCATGCAGCTTACTTAATACAGAGCCTTTCTCCTCCCTATTGTCTGTCTGAACATTTTGAGTCTTCTTGTCATAGATCTGCTGCTCTCCCCGCACCACCGAAACAATCGCTGATGCCAAAGAGCCAGCTTCCCTATCATACCGCAGACAGTCATATGACCATGTTCCCCGGCTATGGTTGATACCGTTTAGAAGCTTAATTCCCCTTGCTGGCGGCTGCCATTCGTTTAAATTTTTCGTATAATCATCCAGAAGAAAGTCATCCTTGCGGATACCATCCCGAATCCCTTCCTTTTTGTCTGTCCCACAGGGAACAAAGACTCTGTGTTCTCTGTCAATCTCTGGAAGATATTTGTCCAGCCATGCATTTTTCTCCTGCAGGGCATATTTGCTGTCTGACAGATATGCTGATAAAATATTTACTTCAATATCTGAATTTTTTGCAATAATCTCTTTTACTGCCGCCACGACATTTTCATGGGGCTCAAGATTCAAAAAATACCCCTTCTCATAAAGCGTCTCCATCTCATCTACCGGCTTAAAAACAGCCAGTGTACCATCCATGTCCACAAAAAGACGTTGCCGCTGTTTAGTGGGAACCATAAACTCTATTTCCTTCATTTCATCACTGATCCAGCAGTCCTCTACCAGATCGCCATAATCTTCGTTTTGTCCCGACATAAACTTTTCTTTCATCCGCTGCGCCTGTTCATATGTATCAGCATAATAATCTTCACTTGGACTTGACCAATTCAAAGGATTGCCGTCTGCATCCTCCTCTTTCAGCCATACTGTCACTACATAGACACTCTTTTTTACACTTCCGGTTCCTTTGCTCATCGATTTCCTCCCCTCAGCTATTAATCCAATGAAAACTCCCAAAGATCCTGCAGCTCTCCCTCTGTAACCTTTTCGAGTTTCTCAAGAACCTTTCTGACAATCTCTTCCATCCCTGGCAGATCAAGATATCCTTTAAGCTCATTTATGATCCTGTCCCTGTCAGGTGTTTTCAGATTACATGCTCTGATCAAATAGATTTCCTCCCATGTGAACTTATTTAAAATTTTACTCATTATCGTGTAGCCCCCTTTTCCTTAATATGCTGCTTATCCGACGGCGAAGTGGCCTGACTTACCTTGCCCTGATTCTTATGCAATTTATTTAAAACCGACCTGTTATGTTTCTGCTCTTCTGCAGATTCAAAAAATATCTGTGGCTGCTTTGTAAGCCTTTTCCATTGATCAAGCATTTCATTATAATTTCTTTCCGCATTTTTAAGACTCATGCTCTTCTTTTCAACTAAAGTACGAATTGCCGTAGGATTTCCGTTTTTATATGAGACAATGTCAATCTCCTGTTTAATGGCACTTTTCGGATTGATTATCTGCATAGGGTTCCATCGATTATAAAAGCGAACAGAAACTTTATTCTCTCCGCTTTCATAAATTGCTTCCTGGGACTCAACTGCATTTCCATTTGTTGCAAAATTAGCCGGCTTAACATCAAGAGAAACCCCGCACAAAGCGTCTAATATTTCCTCTCGATTGTTCTCTAACAGATTTTCAAAAAAGTTGACATCATTTTTACTCATTTCAACTTTTTGTATTTCCTCAAAATGCTCATCAATACTGCTGATGATCTCAGCCGCAGCTTTGTGTATGGTTTCCAATGAGCCTTTCAGCTCCGCAAGCTCCCGTCCGCTGCTCCACCCCGCAACATAACCGAAAGAATAGTCCGACGTGTCAAGATTGTAGTGCTGGCAAACAGTATAGGCAACGCTTTCGGCCTGTACTTCACGGGTGCGACGATCAAGCTGTTTCTGCGTGGCTTTTAGATCTATGTCGTGCAGTTTCGCGTGTGCAATTTCGTGAATGGCAGTCTTTAGGGTCTGCAGCTCGCTCATATCTTTTTGAATGGCAATCCGCTTTTCCCCCGAATGATAATAACCATGGGCCGATCCTTCAATCATTTCAAATTCCATAGGTACAGGCGACGTTTTTTCTAATGCTGCATAAAAATCCCTGTACTGTTCTACGTCCCCATTCAATTCATTTACACCAATATCCGGAAGTTCTCTGCCCTCTGTCTGCGACACGTCAAATACAGATACAACCTTAAATGCAGGTATAGTGACTTCCTTTTCTTCGGTGACAGGGTTTCCGTCTGTATCAAGCACCGCTTTTCCCGTTCGTGCATCTTTCTTCTCTACCCTCTGCCTGACTTTGTACGGCGACGGAGCAAGTATGCGGATTCCTTTTTCATATTGCTTTACATGGCGGTCATATTCTTTTTGCCATGCTTTATAACCGGCAACAAAAGTCGCGTGAGGGTTTTGCATAGCAATCAACACCGTATTATTGAGACTGTAATTATGAAACTTTGACATGACACGCAGATATTCTTTATAGCGATCGCTGTTAAATAATTCCATGATACCCTGCTCTAAGCGATCTGTGATTTCATTGATCTTTCCCTCCAAAGTTTCCGCCTGCAAAATAATTGGCTCTGTTTTACTCATTTCAATTAATTTCCTTTCTCCTCCCACAGAAAAAGGCAGCCGTTAAGCTGCCCTTTCCCTTCCCGCTAAAATTTTTGGAGGAAATCCGGCGGGAATCTATATATGTTGCGATTGCAATATATAGCGTTTATTCTATCTCTTCTGTAAATTCTTGAGAAATTCTACAAGCGCTGTTTCTGAATGTGTCGCGTGACGATATTTTTCGTCATAAACTTCCCCGTTTGTCACCTTATTCTTTGCAAGTAAATGATAGTAGGCTTCATCACGCACTTCCCTGCTATAATAGGAATGTCTCTGCGGATGTTCCTCTACAACCAGACGGCTGCCGTCTTCAAAATCGAACTTATAGTAGTTCACATCAATATTTTCATCCCGATACCAGAGTCCCCACTCTTTATATTTACTCAGCCATTCCTTTCTCTGATCTGCATTCTTTAATATAGGCAGTTCCGGCTGAGTTGTTTTCCATGGGAATGTCACCATTTCCTTATATGTACCCTTAACTACAGGTTCCTCAGTAAATTCCTGTTCCTCATCCGGCTCGGTCTCTTTATGCGACATCGCATATTTTTTCTCCTGCAGATCAGGTGAGCTCAATCCAACCGCATCTGGCATATATTCCGGGAAATCCTCTTCAATACTTATCTGTCCGGGCAAGTCAGCTTCTCCCGCCTCGTCCGTTCTATCCTCATTCCCTATTTTTTTCTTCTTGTTTTCTTTGCCGATGTCGCGGATCTGCCTCACTGTCATATCCGGCGTCACCTTTTCTAACTGCTCCTGCTCCAGCGGCAGCATCTCGATCATTTGCGACTTATCAAAACCTGCATACCTTTCATCAAGCTCCGGCGAATCCTTATCCTTCGAGAATTTCTCGCAAATGTTGATAAATCTTGATACCGTTGACTGTGAGTAGCCAAGCTGATCGGCTGCGCACTCATATATATTTGCATAACCATCCTCTGTGTACATCTGATCATCACGGATATGTTTTAAATACCAACCGATTTTCACGAATGACTTCTGAATTTTAACGGATTCGTCTTAGATGATATCCAGAGAATCCCTATACCCCATCTCCCTTGGATCAAAAAGCCCGGCTTGTCCTAAATTCATTACCGAAAAAGATTTAACAGCCATATCGTTCACCGCCCTTTCTCAGTCAAAAGAAATTCTTCTGTGAACTTACTGTAGGCGCAAGAAACTCTGCCGGAGGAATCATACTCATAGATGCTTCGTCCATATGACGGCGCCTCCTCAGCTTTTACGCTGCGTGGAATATAATTCTCATATATCTTTACATCTCTCCCATATGCTTTCATAAGAATCTCCTGTACATCCCGGAAAGAAGTTGTCCTGTCATTAACGCAAGTGTACAAAATCCCTGATATTCTAAGAGACTCATTTAAACCGTTAGATCTGACTGAACCGATTGTCTGCAGGAGCTGCTCCAACCCTCTCACGCTGTAGTACTGCGCATGGAGCGGTATAATAACTTCATCTGCCGCTACAAGTGCGTTGATCGTAATGAGATTAAGCGATGGCATACAATCAATAATCATATAGTCGTATTCATCTCGGATCATATCAAGATAGTTTTTCAGCATCTTCTCCCGTCCAAAGAACAAAGAAATTAGCTCTGTCTCTAAAACCGACAATTCTATGTTTGCCGGCATCAGCTCTATACCTTCCTCATGAGACAGGATTCCAAAATCCCTTCTAAATGTATAGTCCTTACCGATCATTTTCCGCAACATTGTTGTTATTGTGACTTCCAGAGAATCCGCATCAAATCCAAGTCCCTGTGTCGCATTTCCCTGCGGATCCAAGTCTACAAGCAAAACCCTGTTCCCTTTATTTACTAATCCAATACCTAAGTTGATCGCGGTTGTTGTCTTTCCGACACCGCCCTTCTGATTCGCAATCGCAATAATTTTACACATATTAATTTCCTCCAAAAATTAATAATGGTTAACAGTTACCAAAATAGCTTTAAAAATTCTAAGTTGAACCACCTCCTCCGAAACCTCCATTCAAAGTTTCACTTATTTGTGATACACTAATCCTGCCAAAAGGCTGGTAAAAAAAGAACCATATAGAATACTATACGGCTCTCAAATGGACAAATATTTAATCTGATGATGTGACATTTCCAATTTTACTAAATACTGAGTTTCTAAAAGTGATATGCAATAAAGTTACGGACATCGGCACCGAGGAACTCGCCCACCTGGAAATGGTAGCCGCCATCGTGCACCAGCTTACCAAGAACCTTTCCATGGAGCAGATCGAAGCCAGCGGTTTCCGCAATTATTACGTGGATCACACCATCGGCATCTGGCCGCAGGCGGCAGGCGGTGTTCCCTTCAATGCCTGCGAGTTCCAATCCAAGGGCGATATCATCACAGACCTGATGGAAGATATGGCTGCGGAACAGAAGGCACGTTCCACCTACGACAATATCCTTCGTCTTGTGAGGGATGAGCCCGATGTGTACGAACCGATTAAGTTCCTGCGTGCCAGGGAGGTTGTGCACTTCCAGAGGTTCGGTGAAGCCCTCAGAATCGTTCAGGATCACCTTGATTCCAAGAACTTCTACGCATTCAACCCGGGATTTGACTGCAATAAATCTTAAAAAAACCTTATTTTACAATCATTTTCATGTTTAATTCTAAAATCTACCACAAGGTATTTTTGTTGCATGAATTGATCCAATATTTTTTAATAAGCAAACCGTACTAAATTTAAGTAAATTTAAACGCAAAAGCATCGGCTATTTCAGGCCGATGCTTTCGTTTAATATACTATTATGCTCTTCAGTACCCTAAGGCATACCTACTAAAATTTTCTCCTGCGCTTCCTTCACTGTCAAATATTTTCGTACAAGAACCCAACTATCCCCCATTGCTTCATCAGCAATATATACTTCACCAGAAGTTTTCGATTCATCATCCCATTCTATATTAGTGATGATAAAATCACGCATTTCTGTTTCGCTATACAAATCAAATTCTGTTCCCAATAACGTGGCGCTGATTGGCCCCTCCAAAAAATTCATTGATACTTTTTCTTTCCCAACTATTTCCTCTATGGAGTAATTTTTTGTATTCAATTCCCCAACATGAAAATGTTCAAACGGATGATCCCTTTTTATTCTCTTATTATCTAAAAGGCAAATTTTTAACTCTGACAGAAATACCACATCTTCGTACGGCAATTCCGCTTCGGGATTAAATACTATTTCTAAAATCTCCTCTAGCTTTTTTAGCGTAATCCATAAGTCCAGTGCCACCTCGAGCTGTTCTTCATCGAAGTCTTTATCTGGAATCGGCGTTGGTATTTGCTGTAATCCACCTATAATTGCGGTTCTGTTAGAAACTCCCTTTAAAGCATTAAGCGAAGCTACTGCTTCTGAGACACTTTTTGCTTTTGTTGGCGTTACAGAATATACTATTTTTGATTTTTTAACTTCTTTTTCATTTATAATCACAGTCATTTTTAACGCCGGAAAATCTATATTAGAAAACATAATCTCATCCATACTTTCATATGGTTGACGTTTCATATTTAGTGTAACTTCATCCCCCTCAATCGTTTTGATCGTAATAGGAACGGGAGCTGGAAATGGTTCCGGATACATATAGCATCCACTTATTTCTACCGGATCACCTAATGGGTTATGCATTGATTGTTCAATCGGTATCTGTTTTTCTTCATTACCCACCCTGACATTTTTTACAGGAAAGGGTTTTTGGGTTCGATAAAAATATTCAAGCCAACGTTCCTCGATATGTGATTGAACCTTTAGGATATCTAAAAATCGAAGGATTACACAAAATTGCATTTCCGATGACCTGCTTTTGTGATATTCCATTATCTAAGGTTGGAGGTCACATGTCTCGATATTAGCTTTATTCTTCAATATTATCTCCAAATATTCCAACTCTCTCATATAATTGCATAGGATATTTGCACTATTACTCCATTTTAGTTTAACTGGTATTTCCGCTGTACCTTGTAACTGTATTGTATCTCCCAATATAACCGATGCCTCCGTTATTATATTCTGGAAAAATTATAACTATCCAAAATAAAAAATGTCTTATAGTCTTCTTTCGACATCAAAATCTCAACAAATATAAATATCGCTCTATTTGCTTTTATTATATTGCAATTCCCATCAAAATCGCAATACAAATTATACGTCTGAGATGTACTGCCCCTGTCATCAGGCACGGATAAAAAAGAGTGGTTCCATGATGGAATAATGTGCCATGGAATCACTCTCTAATTTCTCTTAAACACTGACAATAAAAGACTCGTTATAATATGGAATCAATCCATCATGTGTCATAAATTTCATCCCCTCAGACTTTGCCTGTGCAAGCAAAATTCTATCAAAGGGATCTTTATGTGGCGGAGCATCCTTCGGACGTACCAAAGTCTCTAACTCAGCCGAATGTTTATCGAATATTGGCAATGACATAAAACCGTTCGCTTCGCACCCTTCCGCAAGGTATTTCCCACTATATAAAAAAGTTTCCGGATGAGCCATATGCTTAATCGTAATCTCCCATACAGAAGCAGCGCTATAGTAAATTTCATTGTCCTCGTCAAGTATCATTGCCCTTGCTTCGCCCGGCAATTCCTCCGAATCCAGTACTGCCCATATTGCGATATGCGTATCCAGCAAAATCTTCATCAGTCATCCACCCCAAACAATCCGGCAATTTCATCATTGCACTCGTCTATATCATGACCGTCTGCAATAAATTTCTGCCCCTTCATGCTTCCAATCCTACGTTTTTTCTTTTGTATAGCAATGTCATGATTTATAGCCATGCTTTTTGATTCCGCCGGCATCACGAATCGCTGTATCATTTCCAGAATAAAACTCAGGCTGTCATCGGAAAGCCCTTCCAGAGACTGTGTAATTTGATTCTGTAATGTTGACATACCCGACCTCACCTTTCTCAAGCATCCTATAATGTCTTCTACTTTCAAAATTATTTGCTATCATTATAATATACATATCCTTAAAAAACAAACATTTTATTTTCACCAAAATTCGTCTGAACACCTATATGACAGCCTGATTTTCTTATATATTTCTCAAAATTCAAAGCACCCCCAACCCCTGATAAACACTGGGTTTGAAGGTGCTTACTTAAATTGCTAATTTCGGTGAAGCCCTCAGAATCGTTCAGGACAGATTGCATGAGAAGAACTTCTACGCATTCAATCCGGGATTTGACTGCTGCGAGGGAAATGTAAAATAAATACTGACATCAGACAATGATTAAAACCGAGTGGTTCCACGCTGCAGTTATGTGACGTGGGATCGCTCTGTTTTAATCCAAAGCTTTCCTTATGCGGTCAATCTTGACCATTTTGGGGGAATCATTCTCTGTAAAAATTGAATTATCTCTGTGTATAATTCTTTTGCCCTGTATAACCGTACGAAAGCCAAAGCTTGAAATTTTTTATCATCTGTACAGCTCTATCCCTCCTTTGTCTATATTCAAGAACTTATCCATTTGAGCGTTTAATGCGTGACGCAAAAATCACAGAAATATACGAGGGGACCATTTGCCAGCCCCTTCTCCATTTACATAGTCACCTTCTGCCGCGATCAGACCATTTTCATGGTAATCAATCCAGTGACCATTTTCCAGATCATCTTCATATAAGCCTGTTGAGGCAACAATTCCATTTTGGCAATACTCTGTAAACAAGCCGTCCCTGATCCACTTCGTGCCATCTTCTGACAGTCTGCACGAATATCTGAAATGGATTTCTCCTGTTTCATACGGAATCTCAGCTATATATAAAACTTTCTCGTTCTCCATGCGTTCCTCCTGCCTGCTTTTCTTTCAGTTTCCCTGCATTACATTTGTTAACATAATAGCATGATGCTGGGGTCAAAATCCCAACTACCGAACCCCAGTCCCTTCCGAAATCCGAAGAGCTTTCTAAAGTTCAAAGCTGCTATTTTACTTCCAAAGAAAAATTCCCCCGCTGCTTTCCTCTTGGAAGGGTATCCAGATAGTAATTTTTCCGAAGATTGGAAGGAACTGTTTCCACGCCGTTTCTTAATCGTGCCAGATCACCAAATTCTTCACTCTGCATGTATCGCTGGCTTTTTGCCCTGTCAGATGCATTTTTTGAAGTAATAAATGAAGCGGCCTTTTTGTAAATCTTCGGGCGGCATTGCTTCTGATAAGGACAACCGGCACAATGATTTCTGTCAAATGATACTCTGCATTGTCTTGTTGATTTTGTATAGCTCTGACTTATGGGAACGTGGCCGGCTGCGCATTTCATATGAAGGTCGAGCATCAGATTCTCAACAATTTCATCATCCGAATAATCAAAAAGCTCTTCGATGATACGCGCACCGATGATTACATTAACAGGTGTATTAGCTCTGGATGCCTTATCACTATACAGGACAGAAAACGTTCTTCGTCTATTGCCGGAAAAATCTCATCAGCAAAGATTTTTGCCCATGATTTTTCCAGAGCTTTTTTCTCACGTTCGGTTAGGGCTGTAAAGCTGTCGTCAAAGGACAACTGTTGACAATCATTCGGTTTAAATACCATAAGAAATACCATCTTTCAAGAACTACTACCATTATAATTCACAAAAGGGTGGATTGTCTGTATTTACTGTAAAATATTAAATTTTCAAGGTTCGGTAGTTGGGATTTTGACCCCGGCATCATAACATTGAAGTAACAGGAATACTATCTATTTTTCTTTTCATTATACTGCTCCACATCCATTGACTATATACCCAGATATGGTAGTATGAAAATAGCAGTGGAACAAAGATTTATATCTTATTATGGATTGATAAGCGAACCAAATTACACAACAAGGAGGATACCATATGAAATACTATGTAAATGTGAATGCGGCGCAAGGCGGAGACGGAAGCAGGGAAAACCCCTTCGCGCGGATTCAAGAGGCGGCAGAGAAAGCCATGCCCGGAGATGAGGTGATCGTCATGCCGGGAATTTACAGGGAGTCTGTAAGCCCTGCAAACGGCGGCACGGAAGATGCCCGAATCGTCTACCGTTCGGAAGTGGAACGGGCTGCCGTGATCACGGGCGCTGACCCGGTCAATGGCTGGGAAGCCTGCGAAGGCACCGTCTGGAAAAGGAGCATTTCCAACAAAGTATTTGGCGGATATAATCCGTATACGACGTTAGTGTACGGTGACTGGTTTATAGCGACCATGACCGCCCATACCGGCGACGTATATTTAAACGGCAAGTCCATGTATGAAGTGACAGAGTACGATAAAGTCCTGCACCCGGAAAAGAGCAAAACCTCATGGGATCCTGCATTTTCTGTCTACGTCTGGTATACAGTTCAGGATGAAAAGGCGGATGAGACAATTCTGTATGCCAATTTCCAAGGGAAAAATCCCAATGAGGAAAATGTGGAAATCAGCGTGCGGAAAAACTGTTTCTACCCGAAAGAAGAAGGTGTGGGTTATATCACGCTTTCCGGCTTTACCGTGAGACAGGCGGCGACACAGTGGGCACCCCCTACGGCATATCAGGAAGGAATGATCGGTCCACACTGGTCCAAAGGCTGGATCATAGAAGATTGTGAAATTTATGAGTCGAAATGTTCCGGCATTTCCCTAGGGAAATATCTGCAGCCAGAAAACGATAACAAATGGTCTAAATGGAAGTACAAGGACGGTACGCAGACAGAGCGCGACTGTATCTGTCAGGCACAGCGGGAGGGATGGAGCAAGGAAACAATAGGCTCTCATATTGTCAGAAGGTGCGACATCCACGACTGCGGGCAGACTGGAATCGTCGGGCATCTCGGCGGCGTATTTTCCGTCATTGAGGACAATACGATCCACCACATCAACAACAAGCAGAATTTGTGCGGCGCTGAGATCAGCGGCATTAAAATGCATGCGGCAATCGACGTCATCATTCGCCGCAACCGGATTTACCGCTGCACCCGCGGTTTATGGCTTGACTGGCAGGCGCAGGGAACAAGGGTGACCGGGAACCTGTTTTTTGACAACTGTCTGCCGGAGGAATACAACCACACGACGGGAAACGAAATCGGTGAGGATATTTTTATCGAAGTATCACACGGACCGACGCTTGTTGACCACAACGTGCTTCTCTCTGACTGCGCACTGAAACTTGCCACACAGGGCGTTGCCCTCGTGCATAATCTGATCGCCGGTTCCTTTACCGCCGTAGGGCGCGGCACTTTAAACGGTGCGCTTACTAAACTCTCACCGCGCTATACACCGTACCATGTGCCACATCGCACGGAAATCGCAGGATTTATGACGATTCTGCACGGGGACATGCGCTTTTACAACAACATTTTCATCCAGAAAGACTTCCGGCCGGGGTTGAAGCAGATGGCGGATGCGATGAAGGATGATGAGTGGACGGACGGCAACCTCATTGCCGGCACGATTCCTTACGAGGCGTATCCGACTCAGGAAGAATACGAAGCGCAGTTCGAGGGCTACTGCGGAATGGGCTCGGCGCCCAGCGACAGGTATTACAACCCGCTCCCTGTATGGGCAGAAGGAAACGCCTATTTTAACGGCGCGAAACCCATGTCAAGAGAAAAGGCGTTTGTGAATGCGACAAACAAAGTGTCCGTCTGTCTGGAAGAGACAGGGGAAGGCTTTGTCTTAAAGACAAACGTGTTTGATTATATGCCGGAATCACAAAACAAAGTCATTACAACCGACGTGCTTGGCATGGCGTTTGAGCCGGAACAGAAATTTGAAAACCCGGACGGCTCTCCTATTGTCTTTGATAAAGATTATTATGGAAAAGAACATGGAGATATGCCGCTTGCCGGTCCCTTTGCTGAGCCGGGAATCCTAAAACTGTATTAACCCGTATGTTTTCATGCATCGGATCAATAGCCTGAAACCAAAACCAATGTGTCAAAGAAGAGAGGGCTCTATGAAGAGAAATAATAAAATCTATCTGCGCATAACCATATTTCTGTTTATTTTATATATTGGTTTATTATTTGTCCTCTATCTGTCCGAGCATGCCAACAGCGCCGCAACCATCCGTTCTTTTGGCGATGCCTGCTGGTATTCTCTCGTCACACTGACCACCGTCGGCTACGGTGACTTGACGCCCGTAACGCCCCTCGGACACGCAGTCGGCTCCGTTTTTCTCCTGCTGTCCGCAGGTATCATGATGACCTTATTCGGCGCCGTGATCTCCTTTGTCACAAGCGAGGGGCTTCCCTTTTTCCTGCTCGGTCTGCAGCGAAAGAAAAACTGGTATTATTTTGCGGATTGCGGAATCGAAGCCAGTACGCTGGCTGAAAATATCTGCAAGGAAGATCCCGACGCCATAATTATTTTCGGTGAGAAGAAAAAAGAGCAAATGGAATTTCCGGACTATCCCTGCCTCTTTATCAGCGCTTCCCCTGCCAGAATCGTAGCACATAAAAAGAAGGCCGGAACCAGATGCAAAGTTTTTCTTATGAAGGAGAATGATATCGGCGTCAACAGCCGCGCCGCCAATTTACATACCCTGCCTGTTGAAGTATATGCCAGAACAACGAACGGCCGGGATTCCCTGTCCGGGAATATCCGCTTTTTCCACAGTTATGACTGCTGCGCCAGACAATACTGGCGTTCCAGACCGCTGTGCAGTTCTGAAAATACCATTGTGATCATCGGCTTCGGAAATTATGGGCGATGCATTCTGGAGCGCGCCATCCTGACAAATATTATCTCCGTCGGTCAGCATGTCGCTTACCATATTTTCGGAAACGCCAGTGTCTTTCTCGCCATGCACAGCCATCTGCACGAGACGTTTTCGCTGAACCGTGAATCTGCGACCAGGGATTCTCTCATCTTTCATGATGATTTATGGGAACAGTGCGCAGAACTTCTGGGGCGTGCCGACCGCATCATTATCTGTACGGATGATGAGCCGGACGGCTGGAACATATTCTGGCGGTTAAACAGCTACTACAAAATCCGCGGACAAATCCACCTGCGCAGCAGTCAGAAAGCGCCCGGCGTATCTTATTTTGGCGCAAATGAAGAAATATACACACCGGATCAGATTATGCGCACAACCCTGAACAAAGCCGCCGTTGCAATCAACGAACTGTTCCGCCAGTCCGTCTCCTACCCTACTCTCAGCTGGGATGATCTTGACGCCATCCATCGGGAATCCAAAATCTCGGCGGCGGATCATATCTTAATGAAAATACGCATTCTTTTGAATGACGAGACACTCACAGAGGTTACGCCTGCAATCATCAGAGCAGCAAACGTAGAATATATCGAAAATAAAAAATCCGATTTCATGCGCGATATGTACCGCAGGCTTGACCATTCCCGCTGGCTGCGCTTTTATACGTTCTACAACTGGACTTACGGACCTGCACGTGACGATTTTGCAAGGCAGCACCCCATGCTCTGTCCCTATGAGGATCTGAACCCGGAGCAGAAACGGGAACGAGACGCCGCATGGGAACTTTTGAGTTGTCTTGCCATGGATACCTTTTTATAAGCCGCGCTATTTTCCCCTCCAGCCCAAGTTGAAAGCTTTTCTTTCAGCCTTCCCCCAGGCTCTCTCATCCGCCAATTTCGTCTGCTAACCTCCGCCTCATATGCCTCGTACCATGTCACCTTTTACTGTCTTTATTATGTTTGCCTCCTTCTATTTCATTAAGCATTTTCCCTTTTCCCATACCTGCTCTATCAGATTCTGATTGTTTCAATAATATTCTGCTTTTTATGTGCGCCCGCTGAAATCCGCACGGTGCTCCACATAACAATAACGGAAATCAAAATCGTAATCAAAATCGCCGTCCACGGCATATGAAAGGCAATCGGAAATATCTGCTTTACACAGTGCGCCATAACGGCAACGATGCCCATGCCGAGCGGCAAACCGACAGCCAGCGCTTTTCCCGCGCAGAGGATGCTTTCCATATTGAGCATCTTCTGTATGGAGTCCGACGTCATGCCGACGCTCTGCAAAACCGCAAGCTCCCTCGCCCGCAGTTTGATCTGGAAGCTGACGGTACTGATCACATTCAGCACGCCGATCAGCCCAAGCAGAAAAACAAAAGCGTAGAGGAAAAACGCGGCAAGGACAATCGCGATATTCATAATTTTTACAAAGTCCTGTGCGCCGTACACCCGGCTCGTGTATCCCGCCTCGTCATAGTCCATGCCGTACTGCGGAAAATAACTTTCCAGTATGTCCCTTGCATACGCCATAAACCCTTCCTCATCCTTCGGATTCGCCATCCAGTTATAGCCTCGTACCGACACGCCCGCAGAGGGAACGACGAGACGGATGGGATTTGTATTCGGGTACATCAAAGTCCCGGGGATTTCCGATGTTTCCAGCACACCGTCAATCGTAATCTCTTCCTGACTGCCGTCAGCCGTTTCCAGTTTCAGCGTGGACGTTGTCATTTCCACAGGCGCAATATGCCGCTCGGTTCCGTTGTCGTTATATTTGTAATCGTTGAGCAGTATCACTCCGCCATACGCTGTTCCTGCCTGTTCGCACAGCTCGCCGTAGTGTCTGTCGTCCAGAATGATCCGTTCCACATCCAAAATGATCTCTGGCTGTTCCTCACCAGATCCTTCCGCCAAAACCTGCCGCAACTCTTCCGTGATATCCCGCGCGGCAAGGCGGGCGACATAGGTGGAATAATCCTGCCCGCTTCCGTATACATCCGTCTCGTCATATTCCCTAAGCTTCTGCGTAATCTCTTCCGCCGTCTGTGCGTCAATCGGATATGCGCACTCCTGCTGTCTTCGTCCTGTTTTCGGATGGATGGTATTCTTATACTTTGCCGTATAATCGGCGATGACGGTATATCCCTGATCCGTATAGATATAATTCTGTATGCCTTCCGCGATTTCTTGCAGACCGCTCATCGTGATAAACAGCATGATACTGATGGAAAATGCGGTAACCGCCGAGTGCATCCGTTTGTGGTTGGACGACACATTTTTGCGCGCCATCCGGTATTCAATATTTCTCCCGGCATCCACGGTAATTTTGGTGCGTTTGTACCCCGACGTGTCTGTTTCGCCACCGTTTCTCATACAGTCCAGCGCGGAAATGCACATCGCCTTCCGTGCCGGAAGCATGGCGGCAAGCAGAACCGTTCCCAGAGAAATGATGACCGAAACAAGCAGGGCAATCGGTGAAAACACAAAAGGAAGGCTGAAGTTTACCCGCTTCATCATGGAACGCACCAGCACGTTCAACTCATCCATAGAAAGGTTCGCCACCCTAATGCCGATAAAACTGAGCCCATACCCCAGAAGAATGCCGGACGGGATCGCCGCAATGCAAAGCAGGATGCACTCATACATGATCGTTTTATAGATCTGTTTCTTTGTCGCGCCGACACATTTCAGCGTGCCAAACTGTGCCATCCGCTCGTTCGCACTCATGCGAAAGGCATTGGAAATAACGATGACTGACATCGCCGCGATCAGCGCCGCCAGAAACACGGCGGGGACGAGCAGCAGCATAAAATAGGCGCTGCCATACAAACCATAGTCTTCACCGAGAAAACCCGCAAGCATCGCATTGCCGCTCGCCACAAAATTGACGACCGCCGTAAGAAGCGCGGCGGACAGCGCGATTGCCGAGGCGGTGATCACTGTCCGGCTCCTCTTTCTCTTTAACTGGCTTAAGGCAAATGAGCATAAAATATTCATACGCGCATCACCTCGTCTCTGATCAGTTTCCCGTCGCTGATGGTAAGGATTCTGTCCGCCAGCAGCGCGATCTTCTCGTCGTGGGTAATCAAAATTAAGGTCTGGTTTTCTTTGCGGTTTGCCGCCGTAAGAAGCTCCATGATTTTCCTGCCCGCCTTGCTGTCAAGATTCCCCGTCGGCTCGTCAGCCAGAATAAACGCCGGGGCATTGATGAGCGCCCTTCCCACGGAAACACGCTGCTGCTGACCGCCGGAAAGCTCCCCCGGAAGATGATCCTGTCGATCCGATAAACCGGTCATTTCCAAAATCCCTGCCAGCTTCTGTGCATCGGGTTTTCGATTGTCCAACAGACAAGGCAGCATGATATTCTCGACTACGGTTAAGTTCGGGATCAGATTATAAAATTGATAGACAATACCGATATTTCTGCGTCTGAAAATTGCCAAAGCGCTCTCATCCATATCGAAGATGCGCCTGCCATCGACAACAACGTCTCCCAATGTGGGGCGGTCTATGCCTCCGATCAAATTCATAAGCGTGGATTTCCCCGAGCCCGACGCTCCCACAATGGCGACAAACTCACCCTTTTTCACCTGAAAACTGACATGATCCAGAGCAGTTACCCGATTATCGCCGCTTCCATAAATCTTTGTCAGTCCGTTTACTTCCAGAATCTCCATATATGACACCCCTTTTCTTATCGTTAACAACACTACAGATAAGTTTAAATAAGAAAAGTGACTCCCCGGTGACTATTTGTAAAATTTCATAAAAAATGTGGCGCCGCTCCCGTTTCCGCCAGGCATAACCTCGATATCGCCGTTCTGCGCGCGCATGATAGAAAGCGCAAGCGGCAGCCCGATCCCATAACCGTTTTCCTTCTGCGAACCTTCAAACCTGCGAAACAAACCAGCCATCTGCTCCTTTTTCAGACCTTCTCCGGCATCCGTGACGGATATCCAGTCATAGAGTGGATTCTGCCCGCTGTCTATCACAATTTCACCGTTTTCCCCAGAACATTCCGAAGCATTTTTCAAAAGATTAATCATCGCTTCCACAGTCCACTTTTTATCGCAGGATAAGGTCAGGTCATGCAAAAGACGTATGGTCTGGTTCCTGATATCCAGTATAATGTCCAGTGACTTAAGCGCTTCTTTCAGCAGATAACTGACCGCTGTCTCTTGCGCATGAAAGTTCACAGCGGAGGAATCCAGCTTAGCCATCTTTAAGAGGACGGAAACAAGCCACTCCATATGGCGGATTTCCTTTTTTATGCCGAGAAGAAAATCCCGCTGCGTCTCTTCGGGCGCGTCAGTCATTAACTCCGTCATGAGAAGAATCGAGGAAATCGGTGTCTTCAACTGATGGGATATATCGGACAGATATTCCGCCAGGCGTTCTTTCTCTTCTTCCAAGACATTTTTTTGTTCTTGTCCGGCGTGTGTCAACGTATAAATATCATTTTTCAAAATACTGAGCGCGCCTTCCCTGTCATCGCGCGGATCGAAGGGCTGTCCTTCAAACGCCGCATGAATCCCCTCGGAAAGCGCTAAAAGTTCCTTTTTGCTAACCCACACGATACCCGATCCCCCTGACGGTTGTAATAGAAACCGCATCTCCCAGTTTTTCCCGCAGTCTCTTGACATATACGGTCAGCGTATTATCCTCTACAAAATTGCCGCTTATGTCCCAGATGCGCTCCAGAATCTGCTCCCTTTTTAAAAGAACGGACTGATTCTGCGCAAAAACAAGCAAGAGCCGATATTCCAACGCCGTCAGACTGATTTCCCGATCTTTGATACGGACTTTTCCCGCCTCAACGTCAATAACCGCCTCTCCCATTTTCAAAATTTCACCGTTGTCTTTTTCATGCAGCGCCCTTTTGATCCGTGCAAGCAGCTCCCTCATACGAAACGGCTTGGTGATGTAATCGGCAGCGCCGTCATCGAACGATCTCACAATTTCGTCCTCGTCATCCACGACGGTGACATACAATATCGGAATGTCGGCGGACTTTAACGCAGACGCGATTTCCCTGCCGGAGCCGTCGGGAAGCTGCATATCCAAAATAGCAAGATCAAAATCCGCTGTGGATGTTTCCCTCATTGCATCGGCAATATGTTTGCAGTGCGTCGTGCGGTATCCTTCTTTTTCCAGCGCATATACGAGCGCCGCCGATATGGAAGCGTCGTCCTCCACGATCAAAATATGTTTCATTTTCTGTCAGACCCTTCATTTACCCCTGCACCATTTCCCGCAGTTTCCCGATCTCAACCGGCCTCGAGTAAAAATACCCCTGAAACCATGTCGCCTGATAGAGCCGCAGATAATTCTGCAGTTCCTCTGTCTCCACACCCTCCAGACAAGTGCTCATGCCACAGCTGTTGGCAAACTCTACGATTGACTTGACCATCGCCTGCTTTTTCGCATCCTCCGTAATCCCGCGGATAAAACTCATATCCAGTTTGATTTCATCCATCGGGGCATACAGTACAATTCCGGAAGACGCACTCCCGGTTCCGTAGTCGTCCATCGCCATACGAATGCCGTATCCCTGAAAGAATTCCACTTCTCTCTTTATCACATCAAGCGGCATATCCCTACACCGCTCCGTCAGCTCCAGACACAGGTGGCTTGCCGGAAACCGGGTCTGCTCCAAAATATGCAGTACCTCCGCGCGAAATCCTTCCCGCTCCATCTGCCTTGCCGAGACATTGACATTTACGACAAACTCCGGCAGGATCGAAAGAAGCTCCGACGTCTCCCGCAGCGCCGTCTGCAGCACATAATTGCCAAGCTCATACATGGCGGGATCTGTCTCCATCCATTCGATAAACATACCGGGCGGCACGGTTCCGTAAGGCTCCATCCGCCATCTCACCAGCGCCTCCGCTCCTATAATGCGCCCCGTCCCGGAAACTACGATAGGCTGGTATTCCACATAAAAGCCCGTGCAGCCATCCCGCACCGACTGGTGAATCACTTTCATCAGATCCAGATCCACATTTTTCGACGTGCGCACCTCATCATTAAAAATAATCATATTTCCCTGATGCTCCGTCTCCGAATGCCCCAGCGCATAAGACGCCTTAGATGTGAGGGAATCAGCCCTGCCGTCATACTGCTGTTCAATCAGAATCGCCCCCACGCATATTTTAAGCTTGATCAGCCGATTGTTTACCCGAATCCCCTCCGATAGTTTTTCCCTAAGTTTACGTTCAAAAGCAAGCAGTTCTTTCCTGCCGCATCCCCTTAATATAAACCCGAATTTAGGTCCGTCAAGCCGGTATACCGCGCTGTTCTCATCCATCATATAGATAAACTGCAACGCCGTCTCTTTCAGTATTTGGTTTGTAAAATCTGTGCCGTATATAATATTCAGGTTCGTAAACCGCTCCAGCTTAACCATCAGAACCGCAAAGGGCGCCTGTTTGTCAATCGCCGTCTCAATATCCGCGTCAAATCTTGTGTGGGAGTACAGATCGGTCAGCGCGTCAATTCTCGGCAGCACATTTTCATTGTGGAGCAGAACGAGCAGATACCCTTCCGCATTTTTTTCTTCTGTCACGATATCCGTATGTATGCTGTACATGTGGTACTCCCCCGACGCGTCTTTCATTCGGACACATAATTCCCTGTCCAGATTGACGCCCCGCACTCTCTCGGGAATCCCTTCCTCATACTCCCAGAAATCATCCGGATGAATCAGCCCGCGCATAATCTCATAATGATCCGGCACATAAGTATCTTTGATACCGAAATAAGATTTTGCCGTCTCGGAAAACCACGCCCTGTTCTGCCGCAAATGCAGGACATAAATGTATGTGTCTTCCGCCAGCATATTCACCTTATTCATCACCAGATCCATATAGCCTTCATTGTCATGCCAAAATCCCTGTTCCCCCATTTTGCCTCCATGCCTTCCTGTCCTGCTTACAGACAAAGAATGGCTTAATCCTACGTACCTTATGTATCAAGCGGCTCCCTGCAAAAGTAGCAGCTGAACCTTTCCCGCGCCCCCACCGGAATCAGATTCTGTGCTCCACAGTAACCACAGGCAACACATTTACAGCCGTTCGGCGCCCTGTCCCCCTCGTAAAGCCGTCCCGCGGGACGAAGTCCGCCGGAGCTTTCGTAGAGCCGTTTCGCCTCCTCGCGTTTCTCCATTTCATGCTCCACGGCATCCTGTCTCGCCTTTTCCTCCAGATATGCCAGCGTAGATTCCGGCTCATTCTCACTCTTTGCCTGACTCTCTGCCGACTTTTTCTGTGCCTTCGCCTGCGGCATCTGCTTTGCGCGCGCCGGCTGCACGAGAGGTTTTGCCTGCGGTATCTGTCCAGCCTGTGGAGGCTGTACAAAAGGTCTCGTCTGTATCGTTCTCTGTCTTTGGGATGTCTGTATCTGTCCCTGCGGATTCGGCGCCTGTCTTCTCTGATTATTCTCGGGCGGATTCCCCATACGCTGTTTATAAACACGGTAACAAATGTATATCACTACAATCGTCCATATGATTCCAAACATTTCAGTCCGTTCCTTTCTTCTCAGGTATCGCTACATTTATCATATCACACCTTACTGTGACATGGCAAAAAATAAGTTTCCAAATTTATTCTCAAAAATTCTCTCGGATAAACACCATGCCGAATACTTTGTGGTACAATAGACGCAGGCCAAACAGCTTGCGCCGCAGAAATTACGCGCAATCCTTGTTGACACTATGAATTACAGCTTCAGAGATTTAATACAATAAGCATAACGTCGGCGAAATCATCCATTGGATCGCCGATAAATTTGCTAAGCATCGCAATGGAGGAAACATGAACAACGAAACATGCACCGCAAAAACAACCCTGCTGACTGAGGGCTGCATCTGGAAGCAGCTCATTGCCTTTGCGTTCCCGCTTTTTCTGGGAAATCTGTTTCAGCAGTTATACAATACTGCCGACTCCCTCATTGTCGGAAATTTCCTTGGCAGCAACGCGCTGGCCGCCGTCAGCTCATCAGGTAACCTTATTTTTCTGATGGTCGGTTTCTTTCAGGGAATATCCGTGGGCGCAGGGGTTGTCATCGCCCGGTATTACGGCGCGCAGAAAATAGAGGAAGTGCAGAAAGCCGTCCACACGACGGTTGCTTTCGGACTTGCCGCCGGTGTCTTTCTGACCGTTGCGGGCACTGTCCTGACTTCCCGCATCCTCATATGGATGGGAACGCCTGCCGATGTGCTGCCCGAATCCACGGTCTATTTCCGCATCTATTTCCTCGGCTCCCTCTCCTTTGTCATGTACAATGTCTTTGTGGGCATTTTACAGTCCGTCGGGGACAGCAGACACCCGCTCGTTTATCTGATCGTGTCATCCGCCATCAACATTGTGCTGGACTTACTGTTTATCGCCGTAATGGGGTTCGGTGTCGGTGCCGCCGCGCTCGCCACGATTCTTTCTCAGTTTATCAGCGCTTTCCTCTGTCTCTGGCGGCTGACCCGCAAGAGCCCGTCGGACTACCGCGTATCCATAAAGAGCATCCGCTTTGATCTCCCCATACTCCATGAGGTGATCTCCAACGGGCTGCCCGCGGGATTCCAGAACTCCATCATCGCCCTCGCAAATGTGGTGGTACAGTCAAACATCAACAAGTTTGGCAAGATGGCTGTTGCGGGCAGCGGCGCTTACTCTAAAATCGAGGGGTTCGGCTTCCTGCCCATCACCTGTTTCGCCATGGCCCTCACCACCTTCATCAGCCAGAATCTGGGCGCCAAACAGTATGAGCGCGCAAAAAAAGGGGCGCGCTTCGGTATCCTCTGCTCCGTCATCACGGCGGAGCTTGTGGGCATCTTTATTTATTTTACCATACCTGTTCTAATTGCCGCTTTCAACCGCACGCCGGAGGTGATCGCTTACGGGACAATCCATGCCAGGACGGTCACGCTCTTCTATTTCCTGCTCTCCTTCTCCCACTGTATCGCAGGCATCTTGAGAGGCGCCGGAAAAGCCGCTGTGCCTATGCTCACCATGCTCTGTTTCTGGTGCATCGTCCGTGTGAGCTATATCACCGTCATCCTTCATTTTATCCCGAAGATCCAGATGATTTTCTGGGCTTATCCGCTGACTTGGAGCTTAAGCTCCATTGTATTTCTGCTCTATTTTCTAAAAGCGGACTGGGTTCATGGGTTTGAGAAATAGATTTTTATTCCGTCAGCATCTCATAAAAAATATCGCAGGCTTCCCCCGCTTTTTCGGTATCTATGTTGGAATAATTGATAATAAAACAGTGTTTCCTGTCGCTTGGGGTGAAAAAATATTCCGACAGCGCGTTCACTCGGATTCCCCTTTCCCTCAATGCCCGAAGAATCTCCCCATCTTCCTTATCGGTTTTGATCCGAATCAGGAAATGCAGACCGGAATCATTTTCCATGATCTCACACACATCATGCAATCTGCTTTTCCTGATCGTTTCAATCATCTTTTTTCTCTGCCTGCTGTAATACAGACGCATACGGTTGATATGTTTTTCAAAATATCCTTTCCGGATAAATGCCGCCAGCGTATACTGTTCAAAATTGGAGACCGTGCAGGCGTAAAAGGACAGTTCCCTGTAAAAACGGTTGATCAGGTGCACCGGCAGAACCATATAGCTGATCCGGATGGTCGGCGTAAGGGACTTGGAAAAGGTGTTCATATAAATTACCTTTTCGCAGGCGTCCATACTGAACAGGGGCGGGATCGGTTTCCCGTTTAGGCGAAACTCACTGTCATAATCGTCCTCGATGATATAACGTCCCACTCTCTCATTTGCCCACGCTAAAATCTCATAGCGCCTTCCGGCAGGCATGGTAATCCCCGTAGGAAAGTGATGATTCGGGCTGATATGCGCAATATCCGCCCCGGCGGCCCGCAGCCCTTCAAATGTCATTCCCATTTCATCCAGATCCGCATACTTGCATGATATGTGATACTGCCTGTACACCTGTACAATCTTCCGATAGCCTGGATTTTCCACGCAGTACTGCTTCTCATTTCCCAAAAGCTGTACAAGCAGCCCGTACAAATACTCCGTCCCTGCACCAATCACGATCTGATCCGGATCCACAAGCATCCCCCGGAACGATTTCAGATGTTCCGCGATTGCCGTCCGCAGCTCTCCGATGCCTCCGGCCGGGGACGCCTCCATCAGTTCGCCGCTTTTATCGGAAATAATGCTGCGCAGAACCTTCGCCCATATGGAAAAAGGAAAAAGCGCCGGATTCATTCTGTTATCGGATAAATCCACCTCATAAGAAGGTCTTCCCTCCGGAATGCTGATATTCAGAGAAATGCTGCTCTCCCGCTGCACCTTCTTCATACCTTCGAGCTTCGCCACATAATAGCCCTTCTGTGGAATCGTGTATATGTACCCTTCGCTGATCAACTGGTCATACGCATTCTGGATGGTAATGGTACTAATGCCATTGTTTTTGGCAAAAGATCTTTTTGACGGCAGCTTCTCTCCCTGTCGCAGATTTCCCTCCATGATATCATCTTTTATGCATTGATAGATATATTCGTACAAAGGTCCCTGCGCCTTTGCAAAAT
>VSNH01000026.1 GCA_009774215.1 Lachnospiraceae bacterium | reverse complement strand
CTTTTTGTGCTCGCCATCATCGGCGGCAGCGTCGGCTCCATCATCGGCATGCACCTGTTCCGCCACAAGACAAGACACTGGTATTTTCTGTACGGGATGCCGGCCATCCTGCTAATCCAAATTCTGATTGTGGTGGCGCTGATTTCATCCCCGATTGAATTTATGATTCTCTGAAAAATATAATAATGATGGAGGGTTCTATATGCATATCGCGGTTTGTGATGATAATATTGCGGACAGGAAACAGATGGAGCGCCTTCTTGGTCGCGCCTCCGACAGAAGGCTCCACACCACGGGCGTGCTCTATATTGACTCCTACGGAAATGTGGAGGCGGTTCTGCGCTCCCCCATGCTCTACGATGCCTTTTTCATTGATATGACAAACGGCCCGGTAAATGGCTTTCAGCTTGCCAGAAAACTGATCGACGCGGGCGTTGTGGCTCCGATCGTGCTGTGCATCTCCACCATCGACTACCCTTCCGTCATCGAGGCAGCGCTCGCCAAAGTGCCGGATGATGTTACGGAAGCATCCAACCACGATATTCTGCGCAGGCAGCTCCAGAAGCAGATCCTCTATCTGAACAAACCGATCAAGGTGAACGAGCTGGATGAAATGCTGGATCACGCGCAGGCACTGAAAGCGGAAACCATTCCCACCATAGAACTGCGCGGAGAGAAGGACACGCTCTATGTCCACGAGGATGAAATTCTCTACGCGGTGAAAAGCGGCAACTATATCCATGTTGTGCTGACCGAAGAGCGCACTCTCGATATCCTGAGCACCCTGCCCAATCTCTATGCGCAGTTATCCATGTTCACCCATTTTGTTATGATTTCCGAGCACTGTTTGGTTAACATAACTTCTATTAAAAAACTATCCCTGTTAAAGCTCACCATGAAGGACGGGCAGAGTTTTTCTGTATCCCCGCTGGAACTGCCCAAAGTAAAAAAAGTGCTCAAAGGAGAATGCCGCTCCTAAGGCATTCTCCCGAGTGAAACGGAGCTGCGAAGCAACTCCCAGAACTTTCAAGTCAGCTATGCTGACTTGGCGAAACAGCCTTTGCTGTCAGTGGCCGAAGGTTCTTCTCCCTCTGTTATAGTGTCACAATCACGCCGCCGTCGTTGGCATACATGCTGCTGACCCCGGCGGTGTCCATAACCAGGACACGTTTGTAAGAAGCCCTCTTCTCCATCAGCCCGCGCATAAACTCCGCCCGCTCCGGGCAATTACAATGCGTGATCATCAGCGTTCTCTCCTCCGGCTCCTCCACATCTCCCACGATACAGTCCGCCATTTTGGCCAGCGCCTTGTTGATGCCGATGGCCTGTCCCTTCTGCTCGATCACACCAAGGTTTCCCACCATCACAGGCTTGATATTCAGGGTGGATGCCACCAGCGCTTTCACGCCGCTCAAACGGCCGTTTTTCCTGAGCGTCTCCAGATTATCCAATACAAAATAGGTGCGCATCTTCCGCTTAAAGGTTTCCACCGCCTTTACCGTCTCCTCGAAGCCGAGCCCTGCCTCCTTGCAGGCGATGATCTTTTCCACAAGCTGGGTCTCCCCACAGCTTGCAGATTCGGAGTCCACCACATGGATCTTCTTCTCACCGTACTTTTCGCTGTAGAGGCTCCTGCCCAGCTCCGCGCTGTTATAGCTGCCGCTCAGATGGGAAGAAAGGGTCACCACATAAATTTCCTCCGCCCCGTCATGGTATGCCTCCCGGAATCTCTCCGGGGAAGGACAGGACGATTTCGGGCACTGGGGGTAATCAGCCACCTTTTGCAAAAACTCCTTCTGGTTAAAGTTCTCGTCGTCCTGAACGATATAGTCGCCCACTTCCAGTCCCAGCGGAACGATCTCAAATCTGCTGTCTTTTTTATAGTTTTCGGGCAGCTCACAGCAGCTGTCCACCACAATCTTATATCTCATAAAGCCTCCACAACTATCTCACGTAGTATTTATTACTACTTATACTATCATAGAATACCCCTTTTTGTAAATCAAAAATACGACGACAAATCCGAACACCCCACTAAATTGAATAGACTTTACACTTTTCCGCAAAGCCGCTATAATTATTATACCAATTAGTAGTCATATTAATGAAAAGGCGGTGAAAGGATGGTAGCAGATATGGGAATGACAAATAAACAGTTTCAAGGTTTTATCCGACTTGCTCTAGGATGACTTGAAAAGGCTTTGGAAGAATCGCCGGACAATAAAAATCTTCAGGCATTAATAGACATATTTCAATCCATGTTAGAAGATGACTAAAACGAAAAAAAAGCAGAGTACAAAATAAGAAAACAGAAGGGCTGCTCATGATTTCATTGCAGATAAAAAACATCAAACAGTTTATGAACCAGTTTTTAGCCGGGGACGCCTTCGACTCGTTTTTGCTGGAGCAGGCTTCCATCAGCACCTACAACACCTTCACCATAGACGGCCGCGAAAACAGGGCGTTCTACACCTCCGAAGAATGGGAGGACGGGGAAACCAGGCCCTACGAATTTACACAGTGGAAAAAGATACGCCCTGTCTGCTTTGATCTGATCAAAGGAAAGCGCACGCCCACAACATTTCATTTCGTGCTGCATCTGCTTCCCGAATACACGGCATCCCTTCTGGAAAAAGGCGACACTACCGTCACCCCGGATCAGGTAAAGGCATTTGTGCTCAACATAAAATATGACGGCACGTCCCTCACGCTCATCACCGGCACCGCCTTCCACACCTTTCTCATGAATAAGACGCCGGATGCGCTCTGGGACAGAGCCGTCAGACAATTTTTAACAAAGCGGCAGATTGATTACGAGGAAACGTAAATCTGCCGTGCGGAGAATGCCCGTATTTTTGGCATTCTCACACTACCACCAGCCCCTCTGATAATAATGCAGGGAAAACTCCGCCGCCGCCATCACCATAGCGAACAGGAGCATCACGACCATCATCAGAATCGCCGGAAAATCATATACAAACTTGCATTTTTCCGCATTGCTTTTATGATTTTCCACCAAAATCTCCACGCCCAGCAGGATAAAAACCACGGGCCAGAACTGGAAAATCAGCTCATAGTGCAGCGGCGGGAGCACGATATGTAAGAGGAACAGCACACCGAACAAAATCAACGTCATCCCGAAAGTTACAGAGCCGACCCGGCGGGTCCGCAGCGTCCCGGATTCCTCCCTGTATATGTCTTTTTCCTGCATATCCATGTGTTTACTCCCCTCCCTGCTCATTTTCATATGCGTTCCCTGTATCCGCGCTCTCCGCTTCTGATTTTTGCGCGTCTGCTCTCTGTCCGTCCATATTATGCACTTCTGCATTCTGCCCATACGCTTTCTGCGCTTCCGCATCCGGCTTCTGCTCTTCCATATTCATCGCATCCGCACTTTGTCCGTCTGCGTTCCCCGTATAAGCCTTCCGATCTCCCGCAATCTCCCCGGGCAGCGCCGCAGGCTTTCTATAGGCGTCCTCCTCACTCCTCCTGTCTGTTTCCAAGGGCTCTGACTTCTTTCCGCGAAGCAGCGACACGCCGAACCAGATAACCGCGATTGCTATGACAACCCTCGGCAGTCTGTCACTCGTAAAATAATAGATATCCCGCATAACCGGATTATCCCAGCCCACATAACTTCTCACCATGCCAAAAACCTGATCCCACAGCATACTAACGCCGATCACAATACAGACCACCGCCGCAATGTAACGGTTTCTCTTATTCATATTCAGCTTAAAACGGCTGGTATCCCATCCGCCGATGCCAAAAAGGTATTCGTCCTCCAGAGCCGCAAACTGCTCTGCATCCATCCCTCCGATATTGTTGGCATGGAAGAAAGCGTATATGTAGAGTGTGACGGGAAATACCGCCAGCACGGCGATTTCGGTAATTCCAACCACAGCAATCAGCCCCATAAACCCAAGCATAAAGCTCAGCCCCATCTTCATCAGTCCCATATACATATGTCCCGCCCCCGGACAGAGGGAAAATACAAGCAACCAAAATCTGTTCTTCTGCTTTTTCATCTCATCAATCCTCCCAAGTTTTATAATTTGTAATCTTTTCCGAAATGTTTCTGAAATACTTCCTTCTCGCGTCCGCTCTCTCCTGTCCCGCCTGATACCGTCTCCATGTTCTCTCGATATCCCGCTGTGTCTCAAGCGCGTCCCGCTCCCATTCGTCCACGCTCTCCGTTTCCTCTGCATACAGCGTTTCCAGAATACCGGGCTGCGGCGTTTTCGCCCCGTCCACGGGCACGAGGAAGAGTACCGCCAGAGCCGCCGCCATCCCTACCAGAACTTTAGCACGGTAAGAAAAAAGCGCGCGCTGTCTTTCTTTCCGTTTTCCTTCCCGTATGTGCGAAAATATATTTCCTCTCAAATGCCCCGGCGCGTGCAAAAGTTCCCGTTCCTCAACGGTCTCAATCAGCCGCATCAGTTCTTCCTCAGTCAAAGGAGCCGGGAGGGAAACGTCATATCTATTCAGTTTTTTTCTCTCATCCGTCATATTATGTATCATGCGCCCTTCTCCTTTTCATACATCCTGCGCAGCAAATGCCTTGCCCTGTAAATCTGCGTCTGTATGGTCTTTTTCTTAACCCCCCGCCGCCTCGCGATCTCCCCTGCGTCCAACTCGTCATAATAGTAAGCCTTGGCGATTTCATCATAGGGCGGTTTCAGGGAAAGACATCTGGAAAGCAAAATCTCCCGCACTTCCTTTTCCAGACAGATGCTCTCCGGCGTCTGCCAAACCGCCGCCTCATGCTCCCCGGCTGCTCCTTCACTCATGCCAAAACCGGATCCCGCGCCCCTGCCGGAAGACGCTCTCCCGTCAGGCCCTCTGGCGCTTTCAAATCCCGGATCCGCCGTAGGAATGCTGCGGCGCCCCGCGCTTTGCATATAGTCCAGGCATTTGTTGGTGGCGATCCGACAGACCCATGCCTTTTCATACCTGCCGTCAAACTCCCCAAGATGCTTATAGGCCGACAGGAAGGTTTCCTGCGTCAAATCCTCGGAGGCAAAATAATCTGCTGTCATCTTATAGCATATTGAAAAGACAAGATGCTGGTAAGAATCAATCAGCGCTGTCAATTGTTCTTCCCTGTTGATGTGCTTTGCCCCCTTTCTCCGCCTGGTTTCGATACTCACAAATCCGCGCTTCGCGTTTTTCGTCCGATTGCCTCGGACATTTGCTCGTTATCCGTGCAGAAAAAACAATGTCTCCTGAGGAGCGCCTGTTTTTCTTTGCACTTATATATTTTAACGGAGCTGTCCCCGCATTGTCTTCAACATTTTACAATTTTTATTTTTTGGGCTTCGGTTTAAAGAGAAGGCTTGCAATATATCCGAACACCAGCGCCGCCGCGCAGCCCACCGCTCCCGTCTTAAAGCCTCCTTGGAACAAGCCTATAAACCCGTTTTCGTCCACGGCCTCCTTCACGCCCTTCATCAGAATATTGCCGTAGCCGAGAAGCGGCACACTGGCTCCCGCCCCCGCAAATTCCATAAAAGGCTCATACCATCCGACAAAGCTGATCACCGCGCCCACGCAGACCAACAGCACCATGACACGCCCCGGCAAAAGCTTTGTTTTCTCTAAAAGAACCTGCACCAAGGCGCAGATCAGTCCTCCCACCCAAAATGCATTGAAATAATCCATCCCGTCCCTCCATGATTCAGACATCTTAGCGCCCTTTTTCATCCGGCGCTAAAATCCTTCTTATTTGTCACAGCAAAGCCAAAAACCAAACTGTAACATTAGTTTCTGTCATTTGGGAAAGATTATACAGCATAAAAATTTTTCTGTCTCCTGCCGAGAGAACCTATGAAATAATAAAAGGGAACGCACCCGAATGCAATCAGGATACGTTCCCGCTTTTCTTTCTTTTATAATTCTTATGATGCCGCGTTTCCCGCTTATCGGAAGGCCGCCGCGATTTTCTCCACAATCTCCCGAATCGACATCCCCGCGCACTCCAAGGTAATATCGGCATATTTTTCATAAAGCGGCAGCCGCTCCGCGTAAAGCGCGTCCAGATCCTGCCCTTTTTTGAGCGTCACGCCCCGCTCCACGAGGTCGCCAAGCCGCTCCCTGATCTCCTCCAGCGGAAGCGCCAGATACACCACCTTGCCGATCTGCTTATAATGCGCCATCGCGTTCTCACCGTAGACTGCGCTGCCCCCTGTGGCAATCACCGTTCGCTCCTCCTCCATGGATTCACCTACCGTTTCCTCCAGCGCCCAGAAACCTTCTACGCCGCGCTCCTCTATGATCTCGTGCAGAAGCTTTCCCTCCCAGCTCTGGATTACCAGATCCGCATCCACAAAGGCGTAACCAAGCTTCTTCGCCAGCACCACGCCCACCGAGCTCTTCCCCGCTCCGGGCATACCGATCAGTATGATATTATTTCCGCCCATAACTTATGTAAACCTCTCTTGTATGATTTAGACCGCATTGTTTATTGACGCGCACCATCACGCTTTATGTAAACCGCTATCCTGCGCAGATGTTTCTTTACTTCAAATAAGCCATAACTTCCACTTCACACAACACATCCTTCGGAAGCTGCTTCACCGCCACACAGCTTCTCGCCGGTTTCTCTGTGAAATACTTTTCATACACTGCATTAAACGCCGCAAAGTCCGCCATCTCCGCCAGGAAACAAGTGGTCTTCACCACTTTCGTGTAGTCCGTGCCCGCCTCCGAAAGAATCGCGCCCACGTTTTTCATTGCCTGCTCCGCCTGCTCGGTCACATCCTTGCCTTTGATCTCCCCCGTAGCGGGGTCGATCGGAATCTGCCCAGACGCGAAGAGGAAATCCCCCGCGATAATTCCCTGAGAATAAGGGCCGATCGCCGCCGGCGCTTTGTCTGTTGACACT
This sequence comes from Lachnospiraceae bacterium, assembly GCA_009774215.1. GTDB lineage: Bacteria > Bacillota > Clostridia > Lachnospirales > Lachnospiraceae > UBA3282. The sequence goes on along the minus strand of VSNH01000026.1, from coordinate 23,209 downwards.
TTGGTTAACATAATTTTTATCCTCCCTTTACAATTTCATATTCTGCGGAGAATGCCGCATTGCAGGCATTCTCCTACGTGAGAAAAGTCCGCAAAGCAGACTTAGCACTTCCAAGTCGGCTATGCTGACTTGGCGAAACAGCCCTTGCTGTGAGCGGCTAGAAGTTCTTCTCACGTTCAAATCTTGCTTTTACATAGAAACCTCTGGCATTCTCGATGACCTCCGTCACCACGCCCTCCCGCTCAAGCATCCGCTCCCGAAACGGAAAATTGCCGGACATGGCAAGGGACGGGTCGATCGTATAATAATAATTGCTTGGAAGAACGCCCTCGGTCACCGTCACCCGGTCGCCCTCTTTGAGAAGCCCCGGACGCTCCATCTTAAATTCCATCTCTCTCATTCCGATCCCGCTTCCTGTCCATTCCTTTTATCTAACAATTATTATAATCATATTGAAAGATTTTTCCAAGTAAAATATTCATCTCGGGTTCAGGAGCAGAATTTATAGTTACTTTTCACATTTATATAATAACTTTCCGGCAGCTTCTTCCGCCCTTCCTTGCCGGTACAGATTGCGCTTTTTTCGGTATACTTTGCAAGGCGGCTCCCTCTCTTTCTCTGCTATACTATATGAGAGTATGCTGACGGATCAACAGACGCATGAATTTGCGCCGGAAGCGTCCCGCAGCAAACCGCCTATATCAAAAAGCAAATGAGGATCAGCCATGAAGATATCGAGAGAGAAACGCAGCAAAAAACAGAAACAATCAAATACCGACACACAGTGGCAGGCGCTTCTGGAAAACGAGGCGGAAGCCAACCGATACGCCGCCAAATGCCTTTCCGTATGCGCGGGCGTGGGCGCTCTGGCATGGCTGTTCAACATCCTTGGCATCTTTATCATCCCGCCCATTATCATGAACATCGGTATGCCTTTCACCATCCTGTTTTTCCTGATACCGACGCTGCTCTGCCGGATTACGGGCGGTACACCTTCATGGCTGAAATACGGCATTGTCGTCTGCGGCATTATCAGCATCTTTATCCTGTCAAGCGCCATGCCCAAGCACGGCGTGCTGGCATGGGCAGTGCCGATTGCCCTGAGCTGCCATTATTACAGCCAAAGTCTGACCAAGCTTACGCTTGTGGCATCCTGGGCGCTTTTTTCCGCCTCCATCTATGTGGGCATGTACATCGGGGAAGGGGATCTGAATCTGATGATCAATGAGCCCGATATCACAAAACGGGTTATCACCGGTAAAATGCTGTTTGAGGCCACCCTCTTTTTCGTGGTGCCCCGTGCCCTGACTCTGCTTGGTATCTCTTCCATATGCACCACGGTTGCCGCAAGAACGAGACGCCTTCTGGAACGGCAGATTAAGGACAGCGAAGAAAGACAGCGCATCTCCACGGAGCTTGACGTGGCGACCCGGATTCAGGCCGATATGCTTCCCTGTATTTTCCCCGCCTTCCCGGAACGTCCTGAGTTTGACATCTATGCCACCATGAATCCCGCAAAGGAGGTGGGCGGCGACTTCTACGATTTCTTTATGGTGGACGAGACGCATCTGGCCATCGTGATTGCCGACGTTTCGGGCAAAGGCGTGCCTGCTGCCCTCTTTATGGTGATCGGCAAAACGCTGATCAACGACCACACCAAGCCCGGTGTCGATTTGGGCGAAGTCTTTTCGGAAGTCAACGAGCTGCTGTGCCGCTCCAACAACGAGGGGCTGTTCATCACCGCCTTTGAGGGCGTTCTCAACCTTGCGACAGGAGAATTTACTTTTGTCAACGCGGGACATGAAATGCCCTTTATCGCAAAGGCTGGCGGCATTTACGAAGCCCACAAGCTGCGCCCCGGCTTCGTGCTTGCCGGCATGGAAGATATGGTATATCAGAGCGGAAGCATACAGCTTTCCCCGGGAGACAAAATTTTCCAGTACACGGACGGCGTGACCGAGGCCACCAACGCGGCCCATGAGCTTTACGGCATGGATCGTCTTACCGAAGTGCTTTCCAAAAATACCGACAAAAAACCTGCGGAACTTCTACCCGCCGTAAAGGCCGACATAGATGCCTTTGTGGGTGAAGCCCCGCAGTTCGACGATATTACCATGCTCTGCGTGTCCTACCTGAAAAAGCTGGACAATCCGCAGACGGTTTAGACATTATTGCAGATGCTCCTTCTCCTTAATCATTTTCAGCATCTTCAAGACAATGCCGCTGTCGTCCGTCCCCTCTCTTGTCAGAAATATGTTGACAAAAGAATCCCCGATATCCTCCTGTGTCAGTCAGAGCATCTGTTCCGCCGCCGGATTCAGCAAGACAATCTTGCCGTTCATGCCGATCACCATAACGCCTTCCATCAGACTGGTTACGATTTCCCTGTATAGATCCCTGTGCTCCCATTGTTCCGATATATGCGTTATATCTCCTTGCGTATTCTCAGGATATTCTTTCCGTCCTTATACTCGTAGGTAATCTCGTTCATATTTTTCTTTACAATGTAAATACCAAGTCCGCCGACATCCCTCTCTTCCGCGGACAACGTCACGTCCGGATCCGCTTTTGCAAGCGGGTCGTAGGGCACGCCCTGGTCGATAAACGTGATAACCACGGAAAGCGGCTCCTCCATCACCTCCACCCGCACCGTCGCCGGCCCCGTTCCGGGATAATACGCATAGTGAACGATGTTGCTGAACAATTCGTCTATGGCAATATCAATCTGTGCCTGCGCCTTCATCGGGCAATCAAACTGTTCCAGCTGCCCGTCCACAAATTCCGTAATAACCGGAATGCTCTCCACTGTTGCTTCAACCGTTAGCTCTTTCATATGCGCTCCCTCTATTCGTAACTGTTCAGTACCTTCACAGTCACGCCGCAAGCCCAATATAAATCAACTTCACTGATGGGGCTTGCTCCTGTAAAATTTATGCTTTCTTACGGACAAGCTGCTACTATTCTTCTACTATATTGAGAATATCCAGAAATCCCGTAACCTCAAAAACCTCCTGAATCGTCTCGTTGACATGGCAGATTGTCATTCCGCCTTTCCGTTTCATAAACGCCTTGTGCGCTGCCAGAAGGATGCGCAGACCCGCGGAAGAAAGATATTCCAAATCTTTAAAATCCAGCGTCAGCTTCTGCGTCTCCGCGCTCGCAATACATGTGTTGATCTCCGCTTCCAACTGAGGCGCGGTGGTGGTGTCAAGCCGCCCTGCAGGCAAAAGCATAACTTCATTTCCGTTTTCTTTCTTTTCAATCGTCATAAATCATGTACCCCTTTCTTTCCTCTGTTTCTAATTTAAGGCCATATATTCTAAAGTTAGCACTTTATCATATCACGAATCCGCCTTTTTTCGGGTAGAATGGTATAGATTGTCGATTTTTTGGTATACTTTTTATTATTGGTTTACATAATTATAAATTACGTAAAAACAAGCAAGAAGACCGAGCCATGCTCGATCTTCCCCAATTTTTCATCTTTACTTACCCCTTATACCACTCCAACACCACCCCGTGCGCAATGCCCGGGATCGACTGCCCTTCATTGTAGCTGGTCTTAGACAGAAGCGCCCCAGTAGGCAGAAAGAGCACCCTCTTCCAAATACCCTCCTCGATCTTTTTCAAGACATATGCCGACAGCACCACCGCGCTGCACCCACAGCCCGAACCGCCCGCGTCCGTGTGCTGTTTCTCGTTGTCGTAAATCTCGATGCCGCAGTCCATGTGCTGCCTTGTGATATCAATCTGCTTCTCCGCCAGCAGATCAAACAAAAGCTTTTGTCCTACCTCGCCCAGATCCCCGGTGATAATCTTGTCGTAGTCCTTCGGTTCCCTGCCGAAATCTTCCAGATTCTGTACGATTGTGCTCGCGGCTGCCGGAGCCATGCAGGCGCCCATATTCATGGAATCCTTCACGCCGTAATCCACGATTTTTCCGACCGTCACGCCCTCCATCATCGCCCGCGTCTGCTGCCCCGGCTGTGAAGAGACGAGGAAGGCGCCGCTGCCCGTCACCGTCCACGTTGCCGACTTGGGTCTCTGGTTGCCATAGGAAAGCGGGAAGCGAAACTCCTTCTCCGCACTGGCAAAATGGCTGGAAGTGATACATGCCGCCTTGTCGGCAAATCCCGCGGAAACCATCGCGCCGCCCATGGTTAAGGACAGCCCGCAGGTGGAACATGCGCCGTAAAGTCCTACATGGGGAAGCTGATACCCCGCCAGCCCAAAGCTGCTGGCAATGGACTGCCCAAGCAGGTCTCCCGCAAACACCATCTGAATATCCTGCTTGGTAAGCCCCGCTTTCGAGATGGCAATCTCTAATGCCTCTTTCTGCAGACGGCTCTCCGCCTCCTCCCAGTTTTCCGCACCAAAGCTGTCATCATAACCGACCTTGTCAAAAAGCTCCCCCATGGGGCCCTCTGCTTCCTTGCTGCCCACAATGGAGGCGCTGCTTATGATGTACGGTTTCCTCTCAAACTGAATGCTCTGTTTTCCCAACATAACGGCATACGATCCTTTCTTACATGATTAAGGATAGTATGCCGTCTTTTCTAACAGAATATTCAAAAATGTAAATTTAGCAGAATACGCCTTCCCTGATATCTTCCTTCATAGCGATCACCGCCGCCCGCGACGCGTCGGCATAATTCTCCGGCCCGTATTTCGCGTAAGCCTCCTGCTGATAAGCCGCTATGATACCTCTGGAAGAGTTGACGATAGCTCCAAGGCCGTCCTCGTTGAAAAAGTGTTTCAAATCCTTGCCCTTGCCGCCCTGTGCGCCGTAACCGGGCACCAAAATGTATGACTTTGGCATAATCTGTCTCAGAATCTTTCCCATCTCGGGATAGGTCGCGCCCACCACCGCACCGATATAGCTGTAGGTCTCGCCCATGTGATCCGCCGCCCATCCTGCAACTTTCTCAGCGACGATCTCATAGAGCGGTCTGGCCTTCGACGCATCCGTACATCCCTCCGGCAGCATGAGACGATCCTGAAACTCGCCGCTGCTCGGGTTGGAAGTCTTTACGAGAATAAAGAGACCCTTCTTCTCCTTCTTGCATACCTCGATAAAAGGCTTCACGCCGTCAGAACCGAGGTACGGATTGACCGTGGCAAAATCCTCTTCAAAACCGCGGCACATGGTCTCTCCGACCTGCACCTGCCCCAAGTGCCCCACCGCGTAAGCCTCGGAGGTAGAGCCGATATCGCCGCGCTTGATGTCCCCGATCACGACAAGCCCCTTCTCCTTACAGTAGGCAACCGTCTTCTGAAAAGCGTGCACGCCCTCCACGCCGAACTGCTCATACATGGCGATCTGCGGCTTTACCGCCGGAACGAGATCGCATACCGCATCCACGATACCCTTATTAAACAGCCAGATCGCTTCCGCCGCGCCTTTCATGGTTTCCCCGTGCTCGGCAAAAGCCTGCTTTTTGATATACTCCGGCACAAACTTCATGGTCGGGTCAAGTCCCACCACAATGGGCGCCTCCAGTTTCTTGATCTTCTCTGTCAGTGTATTAATCAAAGCTTCTTGCCCTCCAAATCCTTCAGTACATACTGGTTCTCAATATACTTCGGGAAGTCTTTCCTCTTCACCCACTCGTAGCTGCCGTAATCCTCCGACAAAACGATGTTGGCTTCCTCCTCCTCCGGGATGGAACAGATGTAAGCGATGCCCACGCAGTGGGTCTCACCGAGAAGCTGGGACCATGTATACTCGACCTTCTCAATCTTGCCGCTGATGGACAAAAGCTCCGAGATCGCGTTCAGCATCGTCTCGTCAGGCGCCTCGCCGTGAGGCACCTCCGCGTCGATAAACTCCCAGACAAAAGGATCGGGAATGCGGTCGTCCACCCATCTCTTTAAAAGAAGATAGGTATCTCCCTTTTTGATAATGCCTTTCACACGCACATAAGTACTCTTCATAATATATCTCTCCCTTCCTGATTCTTCTATAAATAAAATATTATATGGTTATCGTGTCTGTAAAAACTCGTACTCCCGCTTCGCCGTCTCATCATCCGGATAGCTTCGCAGGTAACTGTTCATCAGAGCCGCCGCCGTCTTGTAATCGCCCATATACTCGTAGGTAACGATCTCATTGAATTTCAAGGTCTGCATCATATCGTTTCCCTCGATATTCATCCCCGTCTGAAACGCCTCTAGCGCACTCTGGTACTCTCCAAGCTGCATACGGCACAGCCCGAGCTGGTTGTAAATCTCCGCCTTCTTCTGGTCATACTCCGTATAACCCGCGTAAATGCTGGCCGCGTAATTGTAGTCCCCTAGCGCTTCGTATGTTCTGCCCAGATAGAGCGCCGCGCCGTAATCCGTTGCGGTCTTAAGCCGCTCCAGAAAGCTTCTGGCGTTCTCGTAATCTCCCATGTAATAGCAGATACGCCCCATGTCATAGTCGGAAATGGACTTCTCGTTTTCCTTCATGGCGTTTTGCAGGTAAATCTGTCCCGCCTCTTTGTAACCGTATTCCTCCAGCACCATATAAATGCGGATCATACGGTCATAATTTTTGGGATCCTGAACGATTGCCGTGTCAAAATCCGCCTGCGCCGCCTCAAAATTGCCTTCCGCCAGTTTCACGCACCCTCTCAGGTAATATGCGTTCGTCTCCTCCGGCCGCAGGCCCAGAATCGCGTCATAAACCTTCACCGCATCCTGCATCCGCCCATTCTTATAGTATGCCGTGGCAAGATAATAATTGATGTCAAAATCCAGATTCTCCACCCTGCCGCTTCCCAGCCGCAGAGCCGCCTCCAGATACGTTATGGCAGCCTCATAATCCGTTTTCCCAAGATAGGCAAGTCCCATACCTCGATAGAGCAGACGTGTCTCCTCACCGTTTTCCTCCGCCGTCTGAAACAGGGTAAGCGCTTTCTCATAGTCGAGCGCCGCCACAGCCTCCATGCCCTGCTTCGTGTAGTCCGGCGCCGCCTCCGCCCCGCAGCCCGCCAGAAAAGCGCACAGCAAAACCGCCGCAATTCCCGCTATTCTCCTGCCTTTTCTCCTTTGCTTCCTCACGCTTTATCTCCAAGTTTATCGCACAACTGATTTCATCTACGCTTGTTCTATTCTAACCGTTCTTTCACCCGCAAGTCAAGTTCTTTACACTACACAATCCGCCCTTTTAGATTAAGTTTCCGCACACCAGATCCTTCATAATCCCGAAAAACTCCCGCACCAGATTATTCGGCTGAAAATAGATATTCGATCTCGCGGAAATCCCGCAGGCATCCTCAAACCCCGCATGCCTGGCGAGCATCACGCCGCGGAATACATGAAAGTTGTTGGTGACGATCCCCACATCCTTGTCCGTACCGCCGATGAGCGCCGCGCTGAACGCGATATTCTCGGAGGTATCCGTGGACTTGTCCTCCATCAAAATTCTCTCCGGCGCAATCCCTCGCTCCACCAGATAGGCGTACATCCCCTCCGCCTCGCTGCACGGCTCGTTTGCCCCCTGTCCGCCGGATACCACGCAGAGCGTATCCTCGTTGGCCACCAGATAGTCGTAAGCCGCATCCAATCGGAACTTGAGCACCACACTCGGGCCTGCAGGCTTCATCTGCGCTCCCAGCACGATAATGTAATCCAGATCCGGCCTGCCCCTGTCCCTGTAGTGGGCGAAGATACAACCCTCTGCTATCACAAAGAGAACCAAACCAAAAGCGATCAGACCGACAATCCCCCTGCGAAGCAGCAGGGGAAAGCGGCCCCACAATTCATAGCGCAGCATGACCGCCAAGCCGATAAAAAATAATCCGCCAAGCGCCCAGATCAGATAAAAACGGTTCCCCGACCTGATCCGAAACACGATAAAGCAATATAAAAAACACAAAAACGCCGCCAGAATGCACAAAACGGTCATTGTCTTTTTCCTCATACGATCATTTCCTCAAACACTTCCTCCGGCACGGGCTTGCAGTATCGGTAACCCTGCGCCACATAGGCGCCGATCTCCATCATCAGTTCGGTATCCCCTTCCGTCTCCACGCCCTCGCATACCACCTGCGCCTCCAGGTCTCTTGCCAGATTTACGATATTTCTCATAATCTGCACCTGTCTTGTCCGGTTCTCGTTATTCAACAGGAAGGAGCGGTCCAGCTTGATGACCGACGCGGGTATCTGCTCGAATACGCCGAGCGACGAGTATCCGGAGCCGAAATCGTCGATGGAAAGGTGCACGCCCTTTTCTTTTAAGATCGCCACATTCTCCTTCACCTTCTGCTGCTGCATCTCCTCCACCACAAGCGTCTCCGTAATCTCCACTTCGATCAGATCCTTGGGCACCTGATACTTTTCCATCACGGACACGAACCGCTCCGGGAAGCCGTCCTTTACAAAGTGCGACCTTGAAAAATTACAGGACACGGGAACCACCGCAAGTCCCTCGTCCAGCCGCCTGCGCAGCATCTTGCAGACGCTCTCCATCACAAAGAAATCGATCTCCGTAATTCTGCCCGTCTGCTCATAGTAGGGCACAAAGAAGCCGGGCGCGCGGATCGCACCGTTCGCGGAAGGGTCTTTGAAGCGCACCAGCGCCTCCGCTCCCACAACGCGCTCGTCGCGGATATCCACCTTTGCCTGATAGTATGCCACGAAGTCTTTCCGAAAATCCGCAGAATCGAGCAGGTTCTCCCGCTCATGCTGTTCCCGCAGCTTTCTTCGCAGCTCTTCATCGTAAATGCTGATCGCATTGCTGTGGCTGTCCTTTAAGGGATCCACCGCCTGAATCGCATAGGAAAGGGCAAGCTGAATATCCGTATGGCCCTTTTCAACCGCACAGATGCCCATTGCCTGCGTCATGCGAATCCCCGCTTTCTCATGGATATGGTCGGAGATTTTGTCCGCCATAGCCATCATGCGCTTTGCCAGCGACGACATATCCTCATACTGCACAAAAAGCACGAAATGACTGCCGTAGCTTCTGGCATAAAGCTCGTTTTCTCCAACTTCCCCGGACATGATCTCGATGGTGAGCTCCAAAAGCCGCTGCCCCGCGTTCCAGCCATAGAGCGCATTGTAGCTCTTAAACTGACAGATATCCGTGTACACGATCGCGTACTTTTTGTCAACGTTGGCATCCAGTATCAGGGACGCCCTGTATTTGAGATAGTTGATATTCCATATATTAAAGTCCGCATCTTTATACATCAGTTTCTGGAGTCTCCTGCTGTTCTCCAGCATACGGTACAGCACAAAGATCGCAAGCCCCGCCGCCGCCAGCAGTACCAGAATAATAATGATGCTGTGATCCCTGATAAAGCCGTCCACGCTCATTCTGGAATAAAAGTTATCCTGCAGCATGTAATCGTTGACCGACTTGTCGGTGACTTCCAGAAGTTCCTTATTCAAAATGCCCGAAAGGGGTGAGTTTTCATCATTTCGAACCGCCATGCGGATATCGTGCACGTCGCTCAAAACCGTGTGAATCTCAAGCTGCCCGAAGCCGAACTGGGAGCCGAGAAGATACTCTGCCAGATACCCGTCGCACAGCGCAGCCTCCGCCTTGCCTGACTTCACCGCCTGCAGGCACTCTCTGGGAGTCTCCAAAATCAGAAGCCTGGTCTGATTCCCCGCAAAGGAAACGGAGCCCTCTTCCGAAATATTCTCGGCCGTTACCGCCAGCGTCTGAAATTCATCCGTCCTGCCTCCTCTCTTGGTAATCAGTACGCGGGGCACCTGGGCGTAAGCTTTCGTCAATACACAGCCCGTCTGCTTCATATTTCCCTCTGATTCTCCACAGTAGCCGATAATATCTATACTTCCATCCATAAGCGCCTGCTTCGCTTCGTCCATATCCTGCATTTTCACGTAAGAAAAAGTAAGCCCCGTGCTCACGGAAACTTCACCGAGCATCTGCGGCGCCAGCCCTTTGTAAACGCCCTCCTCATCTTCGTAGGAGAATGGATAGTAACCGTCCAGATAACCGACCTTCAGCCCGTCGTTCTTTCGGATGTAATCCAGTTCCTCCCCTGTCAGCAGAATCGTGTGATCCAGGCGGCTGTCGTAATATTTCACCATCAGCTCGTTCTCAAGCTCCGGGCGGTTCATCTTCACGTCCGCGATACCCTGGTTCAGTTCCCGCATCAAATCATCGTTTCCGGGATATGTAATGTAGTAGAAGGGCATCGGCGCAAACCGGCCGATTACGCGCTGCCCTTCCCGAATCTCCGTGAGAGAATGCACAAGCGCGTCGATCTCTCCCACCGAGAGCGCGCCCTGCAGGACAGCCGTGCTCTCGTACTCCCGCACCCGGGGATTCTCGATACCATGCCCTTTCAGGTACTCCAGAAATTCCTGCTTTCTGACATAGGTGCCCACCACGCCGTAGGTGATATCCTTCATCGCGCCGAAGTCCTCATAGGCAATCGGGCTATCCCCCTTCACGGCTATGGCGCCGAAGGTATAACCGTTGGCGATATTCGCATATTTATAAACTTGCACCCGCTCGGCAGAATACTGGGCGCTGCCCACCAGATCCACCTCTTTGTCAGCCAGCATCCGCAAAGCCTCGTCCCAGCTTTCACAGGGAACATACTCGATATTCCAGTTTACATAATCGCAAAGATTTTCAAGATATTCCACATCCATCCCGGAAAGGCTGCCGTCAGGCAGCGTCTCGTGGTAGCCGTCCATAGGGAAAAAGCTTACCCGCACCGTGCGCTTTCCGGCTCCCTGCACCACGCTCATCTTTGCGGGAAATGCAAAAGCCGCCCCCAGCATGACAATAACAAGCATCAGGGCGGTCTGTCGCATCGTCCTATTCCGTTTCCATTTCCTTCCATTACCCATAATCACACTGTAACCTCCATGATTCCGCTTCGCGGAATCTCAAAATCCGCGGATGAGCAAGCTCATCCTGGAGAATGCCGCATTTCAGGCATTCTCCTGTGTGAGAAAAGTCTGCAAAGCAGACTTAGTACTTCTTAACGAAGCAGCCTCTGCTGCTGAGTTTCAGAAGTACTTCTCACACTAGTGTAACATAGTTGTTTTCGACGCACTACCACTTTTTCTACAAATATTTGTCCAGAAATTCTCCGATCCTCCCGTAGTAAATGTCGGGCGCCTTGTCCTGCGCCTGCGCGTGGCCCGCGCCCTCCACGATGAAGAGCTCCTTCTCACAACCCGCCGCCTCAAACAGCTCATAGGACATGTTCACATCTATCATCCTGTCCTCGTCCCCGTGGATGAAAAGTGTGGGAATGCCGCTTTCTGCAACTGCCTGTAAGGGAGAGGCGTCTTTCAGATTGTAACCGCCCCGCAGTCTTAACATCACACACGCCGAGTCCACGAAAAGCGCAGCGGGCAAATGGAACCACTCCATAATCTTATCTCCGAACATCTCATAGGCCGACGTGTATGCGCTGTCGGATACCACCGCCTTAATGTGACCGGAAGCTTCCGATGAACCCGCCATTAAGAGCGCCGTCGCCGCACCCATAGACTGCCCGTGGAGGACAATCCGCGCCTCCGGCGACTGTCCCAGTATATGTGCAATCCAGAGCTCACAGTCATAGTGGTCTGTCCAACCCATGCCGATGAAGTCTCCCTCGCTCTCCCCCTGGCATCGGAGGTCGGGCACAAGTACGGAAAAGCCCTGTTTGTGATACCAGCAGGCGAACTGATACATCTCCTCCTTCCAGCCCGTATAGCCGTGCAGGAGGAGCGCCCATTTATCCCCGGCGCCTTCTATACCTTCTGCGCCTTTTTTGTCTTTCGTCTGCGCCGGGAACTCCGCCGCTGTGAGAAGATACCCGTCCGCCGTCCGCACCTGAATCTTTCTGCGCTCTGCGCTCTCCAGCCACTCCTCCGTCTCCGTGAGAAGCTTCGTCCTGTTGTCCCGAATATCCGCCGTCTGCACCTGCTCGCTGTAGCATTTCCTTGTGATATCTTCAAAGGCGTTCAGTTTATCCATAAAAGATGGCACAAGACAGGCGCTCACCAGAAAATAGATAAATACGGCATAAAGTGCAAAAAGCGCCGCAAAAGCTGCCGCAGCGATCCGTATTCTCCTTTTCCTTCGCATCCTGCCACCCCCTTCTTTTAATAGAACTCGATCGGTATCATACTGTAGGCGATGTCCGCGCTGTCCTGCACGCAGACCGACGTACAGTACCCCGCAATCTCCCGGTACTCCCTCATGTGATAATATTTCGCGTCCACGGTATGCCGCACCCTGACCCTTCCCGACTCCTCATCCATATGGATCACAAAATCCTGTAAGGACAGGGACATCCCCCTGCCGATGGCCTTCACGAAGCTCTCCTTCATCGTCCAGAGACGGAACATCCTCTGTGTCTGTTCCTGCTCCTCCTCCGCCTCGTAGAGCCACGCAAGCTCCTCCTTTGCAAAAAAGCGGTCAGCCACCTTGAGCCGCCCGTCCTTTACGCGCTCAATGTCGTTTCCCAACGGCTTATCCCCGATGGTACAGATGGCATAATCGCCGGAATGAGAAAGGGAAAAACAGATTTCAGGATAATATTTCAGGACGGGCTTTCCCCACTCGCCAATCTCATATTCCACACTTCTTTCCTGTAAACCGTAAGCTCCCAGCGCATGATCCAATAGCAGTCCCGCCGCTAAGCTTCTGTTCTTGTCCTTCCCATGCCGCAGAATCGCAATTTTCTGCTGTCTGTAAGGAGAAAGCAGTTTCAGCTTTTCCTGGAACAACACCTCGTTGTCAAGGCATCTCGCATCCGCGTAATAGGTACATATCATAGCTGCTCCATCTCACAATCCACGTGTTCTCACGGCTTTGCAGCAAGTGCAAAGTCCTGATCTTAACCGTTTTCTCTCTCCATTTTTCTATAGCAGCGGTCGCAGACCGGGTACGCGGCATTCCATGCAAGGGGTCTGCCGCAGATACGACACTTTCTCTCAAATTGGCCCTTGTCGTCCTTTAGAAGCTCCCCGATCTCATGCTGCGCCCACTCCCTGTTAGCCGCCACCTCCTCCTTGTCCACCACCCAGTCCATTCTGGCGGCGAACTGGGTATAGAGGTCGAGCTGTTTATAGTAGGATTCCAGCCCTTCCAGAGAAAAATCCTTTGGCAGCATCGGACAGTTCTGCTGCTTTTCGGGATTCTCACAGTAGCGCAGCCACAGTCTGAGCACTTCCCTGTCCTTCACGTCAAAGGGGCAGGTAATCAGGGAAAGTACCAGCTTCCTGTCATCCATATAGGCAATTTTCTTTCGGTAGTCCCGCAGATATCTGTATTTGTCCACGCTCTCCTTCATGGAGATTTTGTCGTACATAGGAGGATTGCCCGTCTTTTCCCACGCCTCAATGATCTCGTCCAGCTCGATGTCAATATCGAGAAGAATCTCCGGGAAACCGACCCGCGCCCGCCGCAGCGGATAGAGCGGCTCCGCCAGCTTCTTCCCCACATAATCCGGCTCCATAGCCGACTGCACATACCCTGTGTCGTAAAATCCAAACCGTCCGGCCCGGCCCGCGATCTGCCTGATCTCCTCCGCCAGAAGCCTGCGTTTTCCGACGCCGTCGAACTTGGTCGTATTCATAAAAACAACCCGGCGGATCGGCAGGTTAATTCCCATGCCGATAGCGTCCGTGGCCACCACCACCTGATTGACTCCTTCGGTAAACAGGCGCACCTGCTCCTGCCTCGTCTGGGGCGGCAGGTTTCCGTAAATCACACTGGCTCTGATGCCCCGCCCTTCCAGTGACGCCGCGATGGCCAGCACGTTTTTCTTGGAAAAGGCGATCAGCGCGTCGCCCGGCTCCACATCCTTCGCCATGTCAAAGCGTTCGGGAATAAACATAAGCTTCGTGTTCCGCTCATGGCGGACGATCTCAAACTCATCGCCGCAGCGCTTAAGCATCCCCGTCAAAAGCTTCTCGGCCGTGCCGGAGCAGCACACATGAACCTCCTCCGCGCGAATACCAAGAATCGCCCTCGTCCAATAACTGCCCCGGTTCTCATCGGACATCATCTGCGCCTCGTCTATGACGGCTATGTCATACGTCTCCCTGATATCCAGAATCTCCACCGTGGAAGCCTGCACGAAACTGCCTGGCGTCCGTATGGTCTCTTCCCCGGTAATCATATTGCAGGGAATACCGTCCGTCATCATACGGTCGTAAACTTCCAGCGCCAACAGACGAAGAGGCCCCAGATAAATGCCGTGATACGCCTGTTTTAGCCGCTGCAATGCCTCGTAAGTCTTGCCGCTGTTGGTGGGGCCGATGTGCAGGATAAAACGCCGCTTCATCGCCCTGGCTTCCGGGTACTGCTTTTCCGGCTCCGCCTCCATCAGCTCCTCGATCCGCTGCCCCACCAGATACTGCATGTATTCGTCTTTGTAAATTTCATATAGGGATTTGGTACGAAGAAGCTGCGCCGTCTTCTCCATCCCGGCGATATCCTCGGGAACTGCCCCGGCCGCCATCCTCTTTAGGAAAGTCATGTCCAGTCGGGCCAGAAGGCGCACCACCCGGCGGTATTTTTTCATCCATCTGTTATCTTTCAGCACCACCGTATAGCCAACCTGCGCTACCTTCCTGTGCAGATCCTTCATATCCGCCAGCACCTGATGGTTCTCCTGTTTTCTCTTGCGAAGAATACGCCGCTCAAGCTGGCTTAGCTGCTTCTCCGTGCTTCTGGTAAATCTGCGGTTTTCCTCCGCCGCAAATGAAAAAAAAGCCTTCTCGTAGACTGTCCATATCTTTTTCGGAATCCCCTCCGGCTCTCCCGTCTGCCGGGCCGTCTTTTCCGCTGTTTTATCTTCCTGTATTTTACGATCTGTTTTCATGTTACCTCTGCTTATTATCTGCAATTCGTGTTCCTTGGTTTACATAATATATTTTCGTGCCAATCCGCGCGGAGAATGCCGCGTTTCGGGCACTCTCATTTGTTTCTATCATACCACAGATTCCCAACGTTAGGCAAACCCTTCCCCCTGTTAATATCTTCCCGTACAACCTTTACATGTTCTCACGGACTTTTATCTTTCTAGCCTTCGGCTTTTTCGCATTTTCGGTTCCTTGATTTTATACCGGGATTGTTTTACAATGTAAAAAAGTAACTTATTTGACCGCAAAAGGGAGTATTCCGTATGAAAAATGTGATTCTCGTGGTGGACGATGACAAAACCAATCTGTCGCTTGCCCAGCGGATTCTCGGCCCGCAGTACCGTATCGCCGCCGCGGGCTCCGGGGAAGCGGCTCTCAAATATCTGGAGACGCACCGTCCCGACCTGATCCTTTTGGATATCAACATGCCGGAGATGGACGGTTTCGAGGTAATGGAAAAGCTTCGTTCCAATATACATACCGAATCCATTCCCGTTATTTTCCTGACGGCGGACTCTCTGGCGGAAACGGAGATCAAATGCTTCCAGATGGGCGCTATGGATTTCGTGACGAAACCTTTTGTGCCGGACATTCTTTTAAGCCGCGTGAGCAAGACCATCGAGCTTGACCAGTACCGCCACAAGCTGGAAACCATGGTGAACATCCAGGCTCAGAAAATCATGGAGGACTCCATGCGCTTCGGGCGGATTCAGGATTCGGTCATTATCGGTATGGCCAACCTGATCGAGAGCCGCGACGGCAGCACCGGAAAGCATGTGAAAAATACCCAGACCTATGTCGGCATGATCGCCAATGAGCTGCTTGCCAGAGGGCTGTACACAGAGGAACTTACCCCTTCCTATATCGAGGATCTCTGCAAGGCCGCACCCCTGCACGACGTGGGGAAAATTAAAATCCCCGACGCCATTTTGCAAAAGCCGGGGAAGCTGACCCCGGACGAGTTTGAGACGATGAAACTGCACACCACCCACAGCCGAAAAATCATCCAGACCATCATCGGTGATCTCGAGGACGAGCACTATGTACGGCTGGTGGAAGATATCGCCCTCTACCATCACGAACGATGGGACGGCACGGGATATCCGACAGGACTGACTGAGACAAACATCCCGCTCTCGGCGCGGATCATGGCCGTGGCGGACGTATTTGACGCACTCTACGAAGAACGGTGCTACAAACCGCCGGTCAGACCCATCGAACGGATCATGCAGATTATGTCGGAGGGCCGCGGCACACAGTTTGACCCTGTGATTCTGGACGTGTTTATGGACATGCTGCCGCAGTTGAAAGAGATGCTCCATATTACAGATGCATAATCTAAGGAAGCGCTGATTAAATCAGCGCTTCCTTAGAGCCTCCGGCGGATGCACACGGATTTGCAAAGGAAGTGCCGCTTCGCGGCGCAAATCCGGTGCGGGAAACGCTTTAATCAGCGTTTCCCTAACAATCGTGTCACAAACCAATTTGGAGAATGCCGCATTTCAGGCATTCTCCCGCGTGAGCTTTAGAACTTCTCCGCAAAACAGCCTTTGCTGTGAGCGGCTAAAGGTTCTTCTCACGCCGGGAAAGGAGTGTTGACCGTCTTGGACAATATACAGGTAAAAACAGAACAAACCGAAAGGAGGCTGGAGCGCATCGTGCTCATTGTCTTAAGCCTCTACACGGCGGCCTCGTTTGCCACCGGGCTGTTCTCCGGCTGGAGCATCTATATCCGGGAGCTGCTCTTTGTCCCGACGGTTTCCGGCTGGTTTATCTATTTCCGGGAATGCTGGGATCATCCCCGCCGGGCCAGTTTTATCAGCATCGCATGCTGGGCTGAGTTTATTCTCTATGCCCTGTTTACGGACGGCTTTTCCGCCATGCTGGTCACCATGACAGGCGTGATCGTCCTGCTCAGCATATTTAATATCCGCCAGATTCTCTATCCCGGGATCGTCGTCCCCTTTTTCCTCTTTCTGTATCACGGTTTTATCGCAAAAACGATCACTGCGGACTCTGTTCAGGAAATTCTCCGGCTGTCCGTTCAATTTCTCTCCGTCTGCATGGTTTCCGCCGTCATCTGGATTATCCAGAAAAACAGACAGGAAGCAAACGAGCTTCTGATAGAAAAAATCCATGAACTGGAAATCGCGGAGCGCAGCAAAAATGATTTTCTTGTCAATGTCTCCCACGAGATCCGCACCCCCATCAACGCGGTCTGCGGCATGAGCGAGGCCATTTTACAGGAAGATCTGCCCCTAAATGTGCGTCGGGACGTGGTGGACATCCAGACCGCCGGAAGGAACCTGCTCTCCACAGTCAGCAACATTCTGGACTTTTCGGAGCTGGAGACGGGCCGGATGGAACTTGCGGAGGAAAGCTACAACATCACCTCCACCATCACCGACATCATCAATATGGCAATGACCATGGATAACGGCAGGCATCTTGAGCTGATTGTGGACTGCGACGCGGATCTCCCCAGCAATCTTCTGGGCGATGAGCAGAAATTCCGGCGCATTGTCATGAATCTTCTCGGCAACGCCATCAAATTCACAAAGGAGGGCGGTGTGATCCTGCGCATCACAAGCCGCAAAGAGGAATACGGCATCAATCTGCAGGTCAGCGTCAGGGATTCCGGCATCGGCATCGACCGCGCCGATATGGAAAAGATTTTCACCAGCTTCAGTCAGGTCAACACCAAAAGAAACCGGGAGGCCGGCGGCGTGGGTCTGGGACTTGCCATCACGCAGGCTCTCGTGCGCGGCATGGGCGGCTTTCTGACGGTGGAGAGCGAACCCGGCACGGGCAGCCGGTTTCAGTTCACGGTACCGCAGAAGGTTCTGGACGAGACGCCCATCGTGTCCATCAGGGACAAAAACAATCTCTTTGCGGCCTGCTACATCAATCTGGATAAATACGATTACACCGTGGTGCGGGAAGGCTATGAAAACTGCATCCGACACATGGCCGGCCAGTTCGGCTTCCCCTTCCGCATCTGCCGAAATCTCCCCGAGCTGAAACGCCGGATGGAGCGCGAAGCCTACACCCACATCTTTATTGGCTGGGAAGAGTACGACGAAGACCGCGGCTTCTTTGACAGGCTCTGCACTGAGAAAACCGTGGTTCTGCTTTTGGACTACGACCGGGAACTGTCTGCACCGGGAAATATGCTGCGCATTTACAAGCCTTTTACGGTGCTGTCCATCGCCGCCGTCTTTAACGGCCAGAAAATTCTTTACGGTGAGGATCAGCATTCTAGTTTACATAATAAATTTATTGCGCCGCAGGCAAGTGTGCTGGTGGTAGACGACAACGCCATGAACCTGAAGGTTATGGCCAGGCTTCTCCTCCCCTACCGGCTCAAGGTCACCATGGCGAGCAGCGGGCAGGAGGCATTGGAAAAACTGAATGCGCCGAATTTTGACTGCGTCTTTCTGGATCACATGATGCCGGAGATGGACGGCGTGGAGACGCTGCACAAACTCCGCCAGAAACCGGGCATGTATTATCAGTCCCTCCCCGTCATCGCCTTTACCGCCAACGCCATCGGCGGCGCCCGTGAAATGTTTATCTCGGAAGGCTTCAACGACTTTATCGCCAAGCCCATTGAGCTGAGCGTATTGGAGCGCATTCTGCGCCGCTATCTTCCTTCCCAGATGCAGATTCCCGTGGAGGAGGACGAGGAAGCGGACGGACGGATGACTGCGGCCGGAAAAAACGTAGAGGAAACGACAGCCCCAAAAAGCGCGGAGAATATGACGGACGCAGACGGACGGCTTCATCTGGCCCGGGCAGGGATCGATATCGAGCAGGCCCTCGCCTACTGCGGCGACGAGGAGGGCTTCCGTGAAATTGTCGCCATCTTCCACGCGGAGGGCCAAAAGCGCCGGGACAATCTGGCCCGGTATTTTAAAGAACAGGACTGGAAAAACTATGTAATCTGCGTCCATGCACTGAAAGGAAACGCCAAGGGCATCGGCGCGGACAAATTGTCGGAGATGGCAAAAAAACTGGAAATGGCCGGCAAGGAAAACCGGATCGAATATATTCTGGAGCAGCACGAGGCGATGATGGAAAACCACGACCGCCTGTTAGATGCGCTGGATGGAAACGTTTTTGTCTATCCCGGCGCAAAGAGCGCTGTCCGGGCGGAAAGCACAACCGCGCCGGACTCCGGCACGTCCACGACCGCCCCCGCCGGCACAGAGGACGAGTCGGCTCTGTCCGGGCTGATCGCGGAGATTGCGGAAAAACTGTCGGCTTTTGAGAGCGAGGGGCTTTCGGAGCTGCTTGACCGGCTTGCCGGGTACAGCCGTGGAGGCGCTTCCCTGGCCGGGCTGGCCGATGAACTGCGGGAGCTGACACAGGATTTTGATTTTCTCGGCGCATCCGAGGTTCTGGAAAGGATGGGTAACTGACGTATGCTGAAAAGATGGAACCGATTTATGAAAGCCCTTTTTCCCGGGCATCTTACTTTCAAAGAGAGAATCAACCGAATGATCATGCTCCTGGTGTTCGCCTCCTCCGTGATCGGCATTGTCCTCGTTCTTCCGGGCGCCGACCTCAGCGTGCTGTATTCTCTCGTGCCGATATGTGCGATTTCCGGCCTCTCCATCCGCATGACTCTGACACAGGGCGACAGCAAAAAGGCTTCCTGGCTTCTCGCCATCGGCACCAATGTAGTTTTTTTTCCCATGCTCTTTATCAACAGCGGCGGCACCGAGAGCGGTATGCCGGTCTGGTTTGTGCTCGGGCTGGTTTATATTTTCCTTCTGTTTGAGGGGCGGGACTTTTGGATCGCCATAACGCTCTCCCTCCTCGCATTTCTGGGCACTTATCTGTTCGCCTACTACCGCCCGGAACTGGTGCCGGAATCCACCCGGTTTTACAGCTTTTCCGACTCCTTTTTCGCACTGATATGCGTAAGCCTGTTCATCGGCATCCTCCTAAAAATCCAGAGCAGAACCTACGAGCAGGAAAAGCAGGTTGCTGAGGAACAGAAGCGGGAGGTGGAGCAGATCGCCCGCTCAAAAGATACCTTCTTCGCCAACATGAGTCACGAGATCCGCACGCCCATCAACACGATCATCGGCTTAAATGAAATGATTCTCCGGGAAGATATCTCCGACGAGATTGCAGAGAACGCCATCAACATCCAGAATGCCAGCAAAATGCTGCTCACCACGATCAACGACATCCTCGATCTCTCGAAGCTGGAATCCGGCAAGATGGATATCGTGCCGACCCAGTATGCGATCAGCTCCATGTTCAGCGATCTGGTGAATCTGATCTGGATTCGGGCCCACCAGAAAAATCTGGAATTTAAGGTGGATATTGACCCGGACATCCCCTCCATGCTCTACGGAGACGAAGTGCGGATCAAGCAGGTGGTCACCAATATGTTAACCAACGCAGTCAAATACACGGAATCCGGCTCCGTCACCTTATCCGCCAAGGGGGAGCGCGTTGCCGCTGACCAGATTCTCCTGCGCATCTCGGTGGAGGACACCGGCATGGGCATCCGCAAGGAAAGCCTGGACGACCTTTTCCGCTCTTTCAAGCGGGTGGATGAATCGGACAACCGCAACATCGAGGGGACGGGACTCGGCCTCAATATTTCCAAACAGCTGATAGAAATGATGGGCGGAAAAATTACCGTGGACAGCGTCTATCACAAAGGCTCTGTCTTTACCATCGAGTTAAAGCAGCGCATCGTCAATGTGCGCCCCATCGGCGTCATCAACTTCGCCGCCCAGAAACAGTTAAACCAGCGTTCCGTTTATCGACAGAGCTTCATCGCGCCGGATGCGCGCATTCTGGTGGTGGACGACAATTCCATGAACCTGATGGTGGTAGTCAAGCTGCTGCGTGACACCAAAGTAAAAGTAGATACGGCGGAGAGCGGCAAAGAGGCCTTAAAACAGACGGCAGAGAACACCTACCATGTCATTCTCATGGATCACATGATGCCGGAGATGGACGGCGCTGCCACCCTGCGCGCCATCCGCAGCCAGACAAAGGGGTTCTGCCAGAAAACCCCCGTGATCGCACTGACTGCCAACGTCATGTCCGACGCGGAACAGGTCTACCACGGCATGGGCTTCGACGGCTATCTGGCCAAGCCCATCAGCGCGCCGCTCCTGGAGGCAGGCCTTCTCAAATATCTGCCGCCGGCGCTGATCGAGTACATGGCACAGGACGATGAGAACGAATCGGAAGACATGGAAGGGCTGAACCAGATCACCAGCGCCCGCAAACGCAAGATCGCGATCACGGCGGACTGTATCTGCGATCTGCCAAAAGACCTCCTCGAGCGGTTCCATATTCGCCTTATGTACTGCTATGTACACACAAACGAAGGGCGCTTCTGCGATCTCTTTGAGATTTCCTCCGACAGTCTGCTCGCCTATCTGCAAAAGGAGGGGAATCACTCCCACTCTTCCACGGCAGACCCGTCTGAGTACGAATATTTCTTTGCGGAGACACTGGCAGAGGCGGAGCATGTGATCCATATCACCGCCACCACGAACTTGAGCGGCGCTTACCCGAATGCCACCCAGGCGGCCAAAACTTTCGACAACGTCACCGTAATAGACTCCGCCCACATCAGCAGCGGCCACGGTTTGATGGTGCTTCACGCCGCCAGGCTGGCCGAGGAGGGACATTCCGTGGATGAAATCTGCCAAGCGCTGGACGAGTTCAGGGAACGGGTTTTTTCCAACTTTCTTGTGCCCGGCACCGCCACCCTCCACCGCAACGGCAAGGTGAGCGGCGCGGTGCACAGACTCTGCACCGCGCTGAATCTCCATCCTGTTCTGTCTATGAACAGAAACAGGCTTGGGCTGTGCTGGATCGAATCCGGCAATATGCAGCGGGTTGTCAGGCAGTATATCCGAAAACTGTTTAAGCACGGCAGACAGATTGACACCCGCATTCTGTTCGTCACCTACGCGGGCTGCAGCGTGAAACAGATCGACGAGATTGTGGCGACGGTAGGACGGTATATTACCTTTGATGAAATCGTCCTGCAGAAAGCGTCCGCCACCGTGTCAAGCAACTGCGGCATCGGAACGTTCGGGCTGATGTTTGTGAGGAAGGAAAATATTTTTTAATTCCCCTAACGAATCAATCCAAGACACGTCTCCAACGTGCTCTCCCCCTCCGGGCTCACAACATCCGGCTCGGTTCCGCACTCCTCGCTCCCGGCACCGTCCGCCGTCACTCCGTACATAGGACTGTACTGCACCACAAGACCGCTGTTTGGCAGAATCAGATAAGCCGGGTCTGTGCCGATCCCGTCACCGCTCGTCGTCTGACCCACCAGCGTGGCGAAGCCGCTCGCTTTGGAGAACATGGCCGCATACTCGGAGGAGGAATAATTGTTTTCGCTCACCAACAGCCAAATCTTCCCGTCAAATCCGTCTCCCGTCGGTTCCACCGCGTAGTCCTCCCGCAAAAACCAGTCGCAGTCCGCCGCATCCTCCCGGTTTAACTTCGGCATCGTGGGAAGCTCGCTGACCGGCTGGTACAGTCCGGACGAGACACCCTCCTCCACGTACAGGAAAGCTCTGTTGTTCTCCCCGTCCTTAAAGAGCTGATACCCGGGCACCGTCAGCGTCTCCCTTGTCAGCGGCGCAACCACAAGCTCGTCAAAATATAACATACTGCCGCCTAAATTATTTGTGATATCAATAATCAGATTTTCATAGTCTCTGACTTTCTCATAAAACGGCAGTAATACGCTGCTGTCAGTCTCCATCTGCTCATAATCAAAGGCATCGATGTAAACATATGCTGTTTTTCCCGGCTCCAGAATCTTCGTTTCCACATTGGAGGACACCGCTTCCCCCGCAGCTTCGGACTCTTCGGCTGCTCCTGCAGCCGTCACGTTCCCGACCATTTCTGCCGCTTCCTCTATCTCTGAGACCTCTCCCTTTGTTCCGGCAGCGACTCCGCCTTTTCCGGCTGTCGTTACTTCTTCACCCGCCTCTGCCTCTTCTCCGCTTCCTCCGCTGTTCTCCGCCGCCCGCTTCTCCTCCGTCAGACGATCCACTTCCCCGTAATAAGCCGTCATGGCGGCGTAGGTTTTCCGGGAGACGGAATTGTCCAGCGCGTCCACATAGGGTTTATACCGTTTCTCCTGCCCCGGCTCTTTTGCATACTCCCGCGCGGACGCAAGCTCGCTTTCGTAACGCCGTCCCCAGAGATCCAGATGCCCCGTAAATGAAAATTCCCCGATAAAATCCTTTAACACGTAGTAAAAAGCATCGTCGTTCGCACACTGTTCCACTTTGAATATTCTAACGCTTCGGAGCCACCGTTTTATCGCTTGAGAGCCATTTGATTTTGGTATTCTAATGCTTGAGAG
>VSNH01000025.1 GCA_009774215.1 Lachnospiraceae bacterium | reverse complement strand
TATCTCTGTTGCGACCTCTGTTGCTGTTTTTTCAGGTGTCTGCGTAGCAAGTTCCGCTGCAATTGTAACAGACACAATTTATTCATCCAAAAGCATTGACATACCATCTCACATCCACTATGATGAACACATCAGGAATTTCCCGGCGCAGCATTTCGCGCATATGACATTTTCTGTCAGATTTTCCTAATAACTTATACTTTATATTTCATATCAACCTAACGGCTGCCGCGTCTGCCGCAGACCAACCGTCTACCATTGACTGTGCAGAAAACATTTCTGTATCTGTCCACATCGAAAGGAGCTTCTAATTGGAACAAAAGAAAACCGTGTCACAAAGAAACCAACTTTCCAACAGCAAACCCCACGACAGCAGCAGTAAACTTATTTTCGGCAATGCCGAGCTCTGCTCCCAATTTTTGCGCAATTATATGGATATCCCTCTGCTCAAAAATGTTAGGGCGGAAGACATCGAAGATGTCACGGAACGCTATATCCCGATGTTCACAGAGGAGCGAAATTCAGATACGGTAAAGCGTGTAAAAATATCAGAAAATAGTACCTTCTACTTCGTTTCACTTATTGAACATAAAACAAAAGTAGATTATAATGTGAGTATGCAGTTGCTCCGCTACATGGTCTACATATGGGAAGACTATGAGCGGGAGATGGAACGGAAAAAGAAAGGCATCAGCAAGACAAAGGGGTTCCGTTATCCGCCGATCCTGCCCATCGTGTACTATGAGGGCACCGGGACGTGGACAGCCCCATGTAATATCAAAGACAGGATATTCTGTGAGGATGCCTTTGAGCCTTTCACTCCTTCGTTTTTCTACAAGCTGGTGCAATTAAATTCTTACAGTGTAAAAGAATTGGTTGAGAAAAAAGATGAGCTGTCCTTGCTGATGCTGATCAACCGTCTGCAGGATTCCACGGAGTTTCAGAAACTGGATCTGCCGAAAGACTATTTGAAAGACCTGTCGGAACATTCTACGGATGAGCTTCTTAGCATCATCGCCAGAGTGACAGCCTCTATGCTGAGACATTTGGACGTACCCGAAGACGAGGTCACGGGATTTACAGAACAGGTGAAGGAGAGAAAGATGGCCGAACTATTTGAAAACTTTGTCAACAATCTTGATATGTCGTCCATGTACAAGATCGCGCTGGAGAGAAGTAAGTGGAAGGCGATGAAGGAAGGGGAAGAAAAAGGCCGGGAGATCGGCCTAGTAAAAGGTTTTGCGGAAGGCGAGGCGAAGGGCCGCGAGATGGGGCTTGCGGAAGGCGAAGCGAAGGGCCGCGAGATGGGGCTTGCGGAAGGCGAAGCGAAGGGCCGCGAGATGGGGCTTGCGGAAGGTGAAGCGAAGGGCCACAAGATAGGCCTTTCGGAAGGCGAAGAATCTTTTGCGAAATTGACCCGCGTTTTATTGGCGGCCGGCCGCTTGGAGGATTTGGAAAAGGCGGCTTCCGACGCAGAATATAGGAACAAGTTATATCGCGAAATTGGACTTTGAGGGGCAATGCTCTCAGTAGCTTTTCCATGGCATTTCCTTTCCTATGTTTTACTAAAATCAAGCATTTTACAAATAGCGAAAAGGAGGAGCACACATGGAAAAATACTTTGCGCAGCGGGGAACGATTCGACATGATCTGGCAGAGCTGGCGCAGTTAGACTAGCTATCTGAAAAGATGGGCGGAGAGACTCTGCTTAAAAAGAAATATCCCGAACTGTACAAAATTCTTCTGCACACAAGGGAGAGGCAACCGACCGTTTTACAAAATTTTCTCTGGATTTCAGTGCATTCCGTTCCTCGAAATGCTAGTATTTACAAGGAAAATCGTAGAGATCACAAAGCGATTTCGCCCTCGTCTTTCAATTACAAAATAATTATTTTTTAATGTGATAACGCTTATTCTTCGAATTTGTCGCTAATGTGTCGCTAACAGAATTTGACAGAGGGCCTGAAGTGGCAGTATTTGCGGGGAATGCGGGGATGGCGGTTTGTCGCTAATTTGTCGCTAATGTAATATTTTCACTGCAAAAAACCGGCCGCCCATATAGGACGGCCGGCCTTTCACCTCACGGATTATAATTTTCTGCGTACAAACCAGGTGCGGTTTCAGTTTTCCCCATTCTTCAAAAACCTGATATACCGAAGCAGGTCACGGCGGTCTTTCGTGTTCAGCTTCTGGATATCATAGACAACGTCATGCATAGTAATATCTCCCAGATACTTTACATTCAGGTTGGTATTTCCAAGATACCCTGTGTTTGCGCCCAGTAAGTAATCAGTGCTTACTTTGTAATACTCAGAGAGTTTCGTCACCGCCCAGATCGGTATTTCACGATGGCCGTTTTCATAATTGGAATAGGTCTGCTGTGACACGCCCAGATATTCAGCAATCACCTTTTGCTTAATATCTCTGTCTTCCCGTAAATCTCTTATTATCGTCCGTAGCTCTTTCATTTTAACCTAACTCCCTTCTTACCAATAAACTTAAGACCGTTGTTGTTTTTAATGATAACACACAACATAGGGTTGTAGAGTGAGAACCACAAAAAGAAGAGAAACAAACACATCTACAATAAATTATTGTATCACATTTGAGGATTACTGTGTAATATTTATTGATTTTTGTTATAATTATAATATCAGAAAGGACGCGATGGTACAATGAAATCTATATTTTCCATAAGAAAAAGTAAAGATGAGAATACTTTCCCGAGCGATTTCGACAAAAAACTATATAAGCCTGTTCTGAAATGCAGCATCTGTACAGGAGAGCAGGTGGCCGGATTTAAAAATCTGGCCACCGGGAAGTTCGAGGAAGTTATGCTGATTAGAAATGAGAAGGAGCTTGCTTCGTTTAAGGAGCGATACGGGATCAGCGAACTCGGGAAGGAATACTAAGTTTTGTCTTATCTCCAACACTGATCTCTTTTCCGATTTGCACCTCGATGAGCTGTAAGGCCGTATCCGCAATGATTGTATGCGGGGTTCCCGCTTTCATGGTTACCACATCTCCGGTGGTAACTGCTTTCTCCACACCATCTATGATCGTGCGGCCCTTTCCCTCAATCACCGTCCAGACTTCGTCCCGTCGCTCGTGGCTGTGATAATTCATTTTGTGCCCGGCATTCAGGGTCACCTTGATGGTCATGCTACCGTCCTCGATATCAATGACACGGAAACTGCCCCAGGACTTTTCTGCAAACATAATCTGTTGGTCAATTTCATCCACAAAGGGCTTAATATAGCTCGACTGCGTTTTGTCAGAGACGAGGATTCCTTCGGGGCTGGCGGAAACAACTATGTCCTTTAATCCCATGCATAACACAGGTACATCCAGTTCGTTCACTACATGCACGTTGCTGCAGGCATCGTTCAGGATTGCCTTACCGATAGAAGGACTTTCCATCGCCTCAGTCAGCGTATTCCACGTTCCCATATCTTTCCACATGCCGCCAAAACGCATCACTTCAATCTGCGTTTCATGCTCTACAACAGCATAGTCAAAACTGATTTTCGTAAGCGTGTCATATTTGTCGTAGAGATCCCTGTAATCCCGAAAAGCAATCAGCTCATGGGCGCGTTTTAGCACATATCCCAGTCGGAATGCAAATACGCCGCCGTTCCAAAGAGCGCCCCTGGCAATATAAGTTTTGGCAGTCTCCGCGTCGGGCTTTTCCTTAAACATGGACACCCGGCTGACGTTTTCGTTGTCTTCGGGAATAATATAGCCGTATTTTGCGCTTGGGTATGTCGGCTCTATGCCCATGAGTACCAAATTGGCGTCACTTACCGCCGCTCTTTCCCCAAGCCTTTTCAACGCCTCAAAATAATCCAGTTCCACATAAGGGTCAACCGGACAGACCACTACGGATTCGTCTGTGGAAATTTTCTGCACGTCATGAAGATAAGCCGCCGCCAGCGCAATCGCCGGAAACGTATCGCGCCTGCAGGGCTCCACGCTTATGCCTACATCCGTTCCGAGCTGGTTGTGAATGGCCGATACCTGCGATTTCGAGGTAGCGATGGTAATCGTCGCGTACGCATCCACAGAAAGAATCTGGCGGAGAACCCGTTGTACCATGGATTCGTAACTGCCATCAGCAGTCTTAAAAATCTTTATAAACTGTTTGGAGCGGGTGTCATTGGAAAGAGGCCATAGGCGTTTGCCCGAGCCGCCGGATAAAAGGACTATGTTCATGGGAACCTCCGTGTTGGTTGTTGGGAATAGTATAACATAGTGGGGCTCTTTGTGAAAGAATCTTTCCTTTTTAAAATTTTGCATTGGCAACAAATTTCACAAATGTGTGTTTATCGTTATTCCGTTTATATTTTTTCGGATTGTCTATTGACACATACATTTTCATACTATATACTCAGACGTACAGAGTGATCACAAGAAGGGTGCGTTCGCACATTCTGGCAGTTTCTGCCGTTTACTCAACTACTATTAATTAAAGGAAACGGCGGAAACGGATAAGGGGAAGACAGGGCATCCATAAGATACATTTTCCGCTGTACCAAAACAAAGGAGGTATGTTATGGAACCTGCAAGAATCAGGAAAGAGGACAAGAGGATGTATCTGACGAGAGAAGATTTGGTGAGAATGGGTCTGACCAGAAGGGGAAAGTGGCAGTATACGGTCGCAGATATTGAGGCGCTGCCGGAGGGCGTGCATGCGGAGCTGATCGATGGGGAGCTGTTTGTCAGAATGGAGGCGCCCTCGCTAGAGCATGAGGATATTTCGATGGGGCTGAGTTTCCAGGTGGAGCTTTACATCCAGAGGAAAAAAGGGAAATGCCGCGTGTATCAGGGACGATTAGGTGTGCGTATCAAAAAAGATATCCACAACTATGTGGAGCCGGATATCACGCTGATCTGTGATGAGGGGAAGCTTGACAGCAAAGGCTGCAACGGGGCGCCGGATTTTGTGGTCGAGGTGGTCTCGCCGTCTAATCGGAAGATGGATTATGTGCACAAACTTGCTCTTTACCGGGAGGCAGGTGTGCGGGAATACTGGATTGTTAATCCGAAGCACGAGCGGGTGACGGTATATGATTTTGAGCACGAGAAAGAGCCGGAACTTCACCCGTTTTCTGAGCGGATTAAAGTAGGGGGTTACGACGACCTGTACTTGAATGTTGCCAACAGACACAGTGCCTATGAGGAAGCTGTCTCGGAAGAACGGGAAGCCAGCCGCGCGGAAGGTCATGCAGAGGGTATGAAGGAAGGGGAAGCCCGATTTGCCGAGCTGTCTGCTATTCTGCTGCAGGAGGGGCGCGCGGGCGACTTGACACGGGCCATTACCGATTTAGAATATAGGGACAGATTATATCGGGAAAATGCTTTATAGCTCTCTTTCAGCATGTATTCAATGCTGTACGAAATAGATTACTTTTAAAAAAACACCCCCGGCCGTCACAGCCGGGGGCGTTTCTTTCAACGATGTTCAATATAAATACTTATCTCGCATGATAAATCATATTTGTAGTGGAAACCGAAATTACGACGTACTTTCTGCCGCTGTAACAGTAACCGTCACGGTCGCTGACATAGAGGGATCCTTCGTAGAAGTTGCCTTCACGGTAAGCGTATTCTCTGTCTCGCCAGCGCCAACTGTCAACACGCCGCCTACAAGAGTGCTAGTACTTCCACTATACCCATCAAGTGTCCATGTTACCTGATCATCCGTACCGGGTGTCAGATGCTGACCGGTTACTTCTGCCGTATACGTTACTGCTGCGCTGCCGGCCTGAATGGTATCTGTTGTTATAACAGCGTTATCTTTCTTGATTTCTACCTTTTCTACCGTAGCTTCTGCGGGCGGTGTCGTCCCTCCTGTCTTCGGAATCGTAAACGCAAACGCCACTGTCTCACTGCTCTCACCGAGAGTAATCTGAAGCGTACCACTTACACTTCCATCCTGTGTTTCACTAGCCGCCACACGGTTAAAGTCAGGATCTGAGGAGTCGGTTTTCTTAGCGAAAGCAACAGTAAAGTCTGCCGCATTGTCAGCAATGATAGCCTTTCCTGCCTCCGCTAAGATAGAAGCTTTCACTGCATCATCCGTTGCTCCGGAAAGCCATGCAGGAGCGGGATCGGCCGCGTTCACCTCAGCTACCCAACCCGTAACTGCCGCTTTTGCCTGCTCCAGTGTCATTGTCACAGGCTGTTTCACCGTCAAGTTAATGGTAACCGCGGCGCCGTACTTCTTGTAAGTATCTACTGTCGGGTTCTTGCCTTCCACGAACTCCCCAAGGTAGAAGCTTTCCGCAGGAATTACATATACGGTCGCCTTAATCTTGGTCTTATTTGCGGCAACTGTTTCTTTCAGTTTCAGACTAATCTTTCCATCTGCAACAAGCGTTGCCGCATTTTCGGTATCGATGCAGGCATCTGTCTTGGAAGACGTAGTATCAAACGCCGCATGTGCGATCGTTACAGGCGCCTTGTTTGCCAGAATCTGTACAGACGTTGTTGCATTTGCCTTGTTTGAGATTTCAGGCTGCCCCGCTACTGTGTACTTCGCCACCGTCTTGCTGTCGTTCAATTTTACGGTAATCTTGACAGTATTTTCGCCGGTGCCGGTGCTTAACTCATAATAGCTCTTTTGCGTTCCGGCATTGTAAGACAGGAATCCTGTCAGCTGATTCTTATATTCCTTCTTCGCCAGATTAGCAATGTCTGTTGCGCTAAGCCCGTCATTAAGCATTAATTTTTGACCGTTGATCTTGAAATACCTAGTAAATTCATTTGCCGTACCGCCAAAGTTTGCGTTCAGTAACTTTAAGTCTGTAAGCTTCATGTCATCGGTCGGAATACTTGCCTTACCGCCGATCACAGCGCCGCCGTCTCTGGTAGCGATGGTGTAGGAGGTAGTGGGCTTGAAGGTAAACTTCTTGGTATTTTCTGCCTTGACTGTCGCCGCAACTGCGGGAGCTGCCGCCGTGAACGCATTACCACCAGACGCAGCCTTGCTTCCTACAGATACCTTCAGCACATAACTCTTCTGGTTATATTCCTTATCGCCTGTAAATGTAAGATCCACCGTCGCCTTCTTTGTCTTAGAATCATAGTTGCTGATGGTGTATACCTTATCCTGCAGGCTGTTTCTAAATGTCACCAAATCCTCAGCATTCTTTACGGTTGCCTTGGACCAGTCCACATCTACCATGACTGCCGCAGCCTTGGTGTTATCAGTAAGAGAGGCTGCAAACTCTTCCGGAATCTCCAGTTCCAGCGTAACCTTCTGCTCCGCCGATGTAGCCTTTTGCTTGAGACTGCCGATTACCTTCGCCTTCACCTTTACGCCGCTTGAAACAAAGCCCGTGTTTGTCAGCGTATAGGTTGTCTTTACATTTTTGGCTTTGTCTGTAAGCTCAATCTTTACTTCCTTCTTATCGGTGGTAATCGCTGCGCCGGAGCCTTTCTGCTCTACTTTTTTGCCGCCGATCACCTTGATATCATAATTTACATACGCTTCCGCAGCAGCCCAGGCACCACTTTCACCCTTCTGCATAAGCTGGGTTTCCAGAACGTTTGTGGCAGAGCCTGCGTAATTCTTGGCTACAGTAGCGCCATCAGTAGTCGGATTATAGATAGCATTATTGTCAGAATCCGTAATCTGGAGCGCCAGATCGCCTGCCGGCGTATCATAGCCAACGTTTAATTTGATTGCCAGAGACTTCTTGCTGCCGTCATTAGCCGTTACCGTCAGCACAGGCTTGGTGTTTGCCTTTGCAACAGTGATAACACCCGTGGCAGCAATGCTTACATCCTTTGCCTTGCTGGACTTGTAGGCCAGGTTTTCAGAAGCAACCTCTTTCCCAGCGTCTACGCTATATGTCTCACCCTTTGTAACACTCGCGTTTGTATTTACAATCTTTATGGTTGCATTCTCCAGATCGGAAGCCTCCAGCTTCTCCTCTGTCTTGGGCTTACTCTCGCCAGATATTGCCAAAACCTTATTGTTCTGATCTACGATCACGAGCTTGCCCATGTCAAGGCCCTCGTTAGTGATTTCAATGGGCCGACTGTATGCCGCATCTGCATCACCGATTGTAGCTTTGTCTGTGTTCGCCACAGTAACTCTGATCTGGAACTTATTCTCCTCAGAATCCGCCTTAATCACATAATCCTTGGCTACTGTTACTGTGCCGTTCTTGATCTTTACTTTGCCGTCGCCAAAGACTTCATCAGCATTTATATCAGCATGGTTTTCTGCATACTTTACAACTTCCCAATTTACCTTCTTGGTCTTGGGCTGTTTGGTTTTATCTTTGCCGGACGAATCCTCATTGTAAATTACCGTC
Organism: Lachnospiraceae bacterium; assembly: GCA_009774215.1. Lineage (GTDB taxonomy): Bacteria > Bacillota > Clostridia > Lachnospirales > Lachnospiraceae > UBA3282. The sequence continues at coordinate 22,773 of VSNH01000025.1, read as the reverse complement.
GCCTTAAGGGTTGCAGCCTTATTCACTGCCTTGTACATGCTGGTGGCAGGAATGCTCACGTCTAATTCGTTGATACCCTTCACTACCGTAACAACGATGGTTGCCTTGGAAGCGACCATGTCATGACCACCAGCAGCGTTATCTGCAAGCGCAACTACCTGAACGGTATGCTTGCCGACTGTCGTATCTGCAGATGCGGAAGCCTTGATGACGCCGTCTTCTACCTTAAATGCCAGTCCCTTACCATCTGTCTGGGTGAGATCGGTAACGCTGCTGTCCTCGAGCTTCGTGTAAGTCGTCGTCTTGGTAAACTGAGGCGTAGCAATCGCAACATCAGACTCGCCCGTGTAAATGGTTGTCTTGCCTTTTTTCAGCTTGAGATTTGCTTCCCAAGCGGGATTCTGCGTTGCGAAAGGCTTGTTGTCGGGTGTCTTAAACTCTTTGCTGGCCGCCTGTGTCAACGCATCGGTCGTAGGCTCTTTGCCGGTGGTCTTTGCGTGCAGCAGAGATACAGTCACCGTGTATTCCCATGCCTTTCCTGTGCCGTCCTGCGCGTCGGCTTTACCTACCCTCACCTGAATATCCTGTGAATCAGCCTTCTTAGGCACATACATAACAGTTGGGTCAGTCTTAAGCTTATCATCAGCCGTCAGACCTGTTTTCGGCGTAGCCGTAACTTTATAGTATAAACTGTTTGCGGGCACATCCTGATCTGTCTTAGCAGACACTGCCAATGTAAAGCCCAAATCTGTCGCGTTCTTAAGTGTTACCTTGGGAGCAGCGGTGTTCTCGGTAATCAGGGCTGTGGTCTTTAACACCACGGTCTTACTGATCGCATTATCTCCCTCACCCGCATATACAGTAATCTTTACGCCATCATCAGGCGTAGGTACTTTACCTGCGGCGATAACAAGCATACCCTTTTTCGTATCTATTTCAGGCTGTTTTGCAAGATAACCGGCTGTTACATCAGTTTCCTCGGCCTTAACCTGGATTTTACCAATTTCGCCCTTTGTTTTCAGCGCATAACTTTTCACGGTATCTGTGGGCTGTTTTGCATTCGCGGCAACTGTAATGTCGCCTGCCGCCGTGATCGCCTTGGTTGCCTGCAATGTGTAGGTGAAATTCTTAGCAGCATCGCCAGTGCCAACAGTTAATGTCAGGGTGAGCTTCTGACCTGAAACAGCCGTCGCGTCAGCGTTGCCCAGATCAATCTTCACCGTCTTATCGTTCTGGATAGATACAACAGCTCCCTTGCCTGTTGCAGAAGCAATCTCTTTCTTACTCTTGTCAACGAGCGTTGCCGCTTCGGGCTTAACCAGATTCTGTTCAGCGCCTTCACCGATTGCTGCCGTATAAGCGCCGGTATAACTTACGTTGTAAACACCCTTTACAGGAGAAAGTGCCACTCCCTCCTCTTTCAGCGGCAGAGCGACAAGTTCGCCCGCTGCGTCAATGGTCACCACCGTGTTATCGGTGAGCGTTAAAAAGAACTCGGAAACATTATTGGTAATCTTAGCTGCAGTTTCGTTTGCTTCTCCTACCTGATATTTTACACTCTTCAGGGTAGTATTCGCTTTTGCCGCAACTTTGACGGTCAGTTTTGTGCCCTGTACATATTCAAGCGGATTTTCTGCATCTGCTAACTTATCAGGACTAACCAATTTGCCGTCAATACTGATGTCAACATTCTCAACGCCCGTGAAGGTGAGCGCCTTTTTCGACTGTACTTCCGTGATGGTATATTCATCCGCCAGTTTGGCAGCCAATATCATATAGGAATAAGTCGTTTTGCCGGAAACGGTTTTTACTTCATCCGCCTCAAGCTCTACTGTCGTATCTTCCGCGCCCTCTCCGGAAGCCTTGGTCACCGCGGTCACAATCGGCTCATAAGCGCCGTCTGCGGTGATGGAGAAGGTAACTCTCCTCTTACCTGTCGCTGCGAGATACTGTCCCTTGTGCTCACCGTCTGCGGCAGGGGTGATTGCGGTATCGTCGGCCTTTACTTCTCCCAAAGTCATATGATCCGCGCTGTTTTTATTGATAGTAAAATACTTGTCTCCTTCGCTGCCCACGACATCAGTGGCCACAGTGATGGCTTTAGACTTGCCTGCTTCCAGCGTGATTTCATACTTTGCGGGAGTGCCGTCTTCCTCGCCAGCGGCTGTAGTGGGTTCTACCTTCTCTCCGCCGACTTTCACATCGCCGAGCGTGTAGCCTTCCTTAGCCACAAAGGATACGATAATCTTCTCGTTAAGAGTCAGTGCGCTCTTACCGGCACTATATTCTCCGGTAATCGCCCTGAGACCCTTTGCCGTGTCCGCATCCGCCGTACCGGCAGGCAGCGCCACTGTCATTGTTGCGCTCTGTCTGTCGCTGCCGGTATCCATAGCAAAGGAAAAGCCGTTCGCAGCGGATGTAAGGCCGGTCGTGATGCTGAGTGTTACATTATCTGAAAGATCGGTTATGGTATAAACGCCATTGGCCGCCTTAATTTCCGTGCCATTAGCATCCGCGACCTTTTCAACCTGGAATTTCGCATCGGGCTCCAGTTTGAAGCTGACGGCGGAACCTTTCTTGACATTGATTTTCCAGTCACTCTCTCCTGAAATGTCAGCAGCCGGCTCACCGTTTACCTGAATATCAGTAACCTTTGCGATATTCGCATGTGAACCAAAGACGATATCATATGTGGGAATCGCTGCCGATGTAACAGTAATTGTTATATCACCTGTAATCTGCTCGGCGGAAATCGTATACTGTCCGCTGGAAACCAGGTCAAGTTTCGTTTCTGATCCGCCAATTGTATAGGACACTTTTGTAATTTCCTTAGTATCTGCATCCTTAATCGCTGCGGTGAAAGACAGATCCTCCCCAGCGTTGATTGTGCCGCCTGTACTGCCCTCACTCAAGGCATCACAGGTAAAAGTAACGTCATCCGCCGTGAAAGCTACGGTTACGTTGTAGGTTATCTTCGTGGCTGTTGCCGAAATCTGAATATCCCCCGTGATATTTGCACCGGAGATTGTATAGCTGCCCTCGGATCCTGTTGCGTCGTTCTGTGCTTCACCCCAGTTTCCATCGGCACCCTTCACTTTGTATGTTACTACCAAATCCCTATAGGTGTCTTTCAACGCCGCAGTAAAAGTATAGTCGGTTCCTTCTGTAGCGGTCTCTGCAGAGAGCGTAATTGTGGTTCCCTCGTTCTCGACTTTGGTCACGGCATGGGAATCTCCACTCGCATCTACAGTTGCTCCATCCAGAGTGTCGGTTGTGGGTTCCACAACTTCTTCCTCTGAAGGCTCAGCAGGATCCTCGGGAGACTCCTCCGGTGTTTCGGTAACGGGTGTTTCGATAACAGGTGTATCGTTATCGCCCGGAGTCTCCTCGGTATTGCCTCCTTCTTCATTGTTCTGCTCGTCGTCTGTAGGATTTTCGGGCTCTACGCCTGTATCCTTCACAACATTTACATGCGTCGCTTTTTTATGGTGCGAGAAAGCTCATTTTGCGGGGCCAAAAACGCCTCGCAATCAATTTTATTAATCTCCCGCCGAAGCTCGTCTATCGTCCGGTGGCCATAAACTGATTTTTCCACATCGCTGCCCAGACTGTGCCCCATGAGCATGTGCTTGGCGAGATCGTCCACAGAATATTTATCACAAAGCCATGAAAAGGTGTGACGGCAGTCGTGGGGCGTATGCTTTTTCCCGGAACTGCTGTAAAGGATATCCAATTTTTTTAAGAGGGGATAAAATTCATGGCGTCGGAAAGCGTCACCGTTAAACTTTTTCGGTCGAAAGGCTTTTGCAAAGGGAATAATAGAGTGGTGAAAGGGAACGATGCGGTTTTTCCCGGCGCGCGTTTTGACGCCTCCTTTGAAATATTGTTCTTCCAGATTGATTTCAATTGTTTCATAAGCGGAAATGCGAAAGCCGCTGTAGATCATCATAAGTACGATACGCGCTGCCGGGTCTTTTTTGTGCTGCCAGAGTTTGTCGATATCTTCCTGCGCAAACGGCTCCCCCTTTTCAATATCGTTTTCCTGACTGATCGCGACAAATTGCGCGTAATTTTTTTCAATAATATCGTTTTCCATCGCATACTTATACATTTGGCTGTACAGTTTCTTAATATTGGAAAGACTGGAATAACCGAGCGTGCACTCGTCCAGCGCCTTTTGCATATGGTGCTTGCGAATGGCGCAGAAACTCATTTCGTGAAGGGAGGGAACATTTTTATAAGCAGAAGCATAATCCATGCGGCTGCGGGCGGAGAGCTGTTTTTTGCTCTCGATGAATTTGGCGTTAAAGAAAGCGTGATAGATATCGGTGAAGGTGGCGGCGGAAATACTGCCGGGCTGCAGACTGCTGTTAAAGTCCACAATAGCATTGTAGGCAGAATACCAATCCTCGTAATAACCGATAGCCCGCATCGGGCAAAGATGGGGGGCGGCGCCGCCGATTTGTGAGGTCGGGTAAGCGGCGTAAGGTCTCTTGCGATTGCCGCTCAGTTTTTTGATGCAGCCGAAGCCGTTAGGTAGTTTTGTTCTCTTTTTCATTTGTAAGGTCTCCTTTCTACTATGGATGTCGTTTTGTAGTAAATAAATAAACAATACAACATTTTGATCCTGTCTATTTTACATGAGGAAAAATCGGATTGCCAATAGGCTGTAAGGGAGAAAAAGAACAAAAGTTCGATTTTCTTATATACATTTGTAGAAATATTTGTTATAATAATTAAAATGCTGTTATAAATGTGCAGTGCATGTAAAGGGGGAGATTACAAGATATGCTTTTTAAAACACTTAGTGATATTAATAAAAATGTGATTATCGGGTTGACAGGGAAAACGGGATCCGGTTGTACTACTGTAGCGGAGATTTTGGCAACGAAAAAATTTGGAGACTTAAAATTAAAACCTGAAATAAAAGGAACGTGCTCGGATGTAGAAAGTAAAAAATATAAAATAATATATAACTACTTTAATGGGCAGGATGCCGTGGATTGGATACCCTTCAAAACCATCAGGCTGAGTACCATAATTCTGCAGATTGTCATGGAGGAGGGTTTAGAAAACCTGATTACATGTATTAAATGTGTTGAAAAATGGAATTTGAAGATAGATAGTGCAGACAAATTAATTGAGCAACTGTACGGATTAGAATCTGAATTTCAGACGGCAGTAGAAAACAGGAAAACATTAGAGCGGCTATTACATAAATCATCTCCTGAAACTGTCGAACTTGAAGATTTAAAAGCTCTGGAAAAATATTATTTAACTACAATGCCTAAATTCCAAAAAGAATTGGCAAAAATCATGTGCGGCTATACCTGTAATACAATACATTTTTCTAAAAATGAGGGGGATACATGGGAGCGTAATGATTTATTTAAAGTGTTATTGCAGTATGTTGGGAACAACATTCGTAGTTCCGGGAATCCGTATGACACGGCTTTTAAAACAGACAGTCAATATTTATCTCAAACGTTGGAATTGGTGATTAACTGTATTATTCTGTGTGACAAAAAGCAGCGACGCAGTACGAGGATTTGCATTGATGCAATCAGAAATCCGTTTGAAAGTCTTTATTTAAAGCAAAATTTTGCGAATTATTATTTGATGGCTGTACATACGGAGGAATCACAGCGAATAGAAAGGCTTGAATTACAAAATTTCAAGATGGAAGAAATCCGCAGCCTGGATACTATTGAGTGTCCGAAGCATTTAAACGGGCAGGAGCTTTTTTATCATCAGGATGTGAAGGGATGTATTGAAAAAGCGGATATACATATAAATAATTCTCCCAAAGAAAACGAAAAATTCTTTTTGACAACACAACTTATTAGATATATTGCCCTGATGAATCACCCGGGACTTGTTACGCCTTCGCATATTGAACGCTGTATGCAGATGGCATATAATACACGACTTAATTCCGGCTGTCTGTCAAGGCAGGTAGGTGCGATCATTACAGACCAAAATTATTCTGTAAAAGCCGTGGGGTGGAATGATGTTGCAGAAGGTCAGGTATCCTGCGCTTTAAGGGAGCTTTGTGAGTATAAGGAGCGTGACAGGGAGCGGTTTAGTAAATATGAATTAGAAAATACAGAATTTCAGGCAGCGGTTGATAAACTGTATGAAATGAAACATGACATGCCAAGAGAAGGACTGCCGCTGCCCTACTGCTTTAAAGATATAAAAATAGGCTTGGATCATCAAAGAAATCAGGTTCATACCAGATCGCTTCACGCCGAGGAAAATGCTTTTTTGCAGCTTTCTAAGTACGGCGGGCAAGGAATAAAGGGCGGCAAGCTGTTCGTTACCGCAAGCCCCTGTGAATTGTGCTCGAAGAAATCGTATCAACTGGGAATCAGGCAGATATATTATATTGATCCGTATCCGGGCATTTCCAAAGACCATATTTTATCTTTTGGAAAAGACGGAAATCCGGAACTGATTTTATACACGGGCGCAATTGGAGCCGCATATGAGAAACTATATTCATCAATTATTCCGTTGAAAGATGAATTGGAGTTACACACAAAAATCAGCGATAAAAGCATAGCTTCCAATTTACATGTAGATGAGCGGATAGCGGATAATGCCAAATATATAGAATATACGGGCACCAGTCTTCATATGACTTTTCACACGTTGACAAAGATAGAGTGTCTTCGTGAGACTTCTTTTCGTATAAAGGATGCTTCCGTCAAGAAATTGTATTTTGGTTTTAAATGGACAGGTGATATCATTGGCGAAGTTACTTCGCTTGGAAATAATTGCGAGATTTGTAATGTGCAGACGCTTGGAGGAAGTGGTACTTACGAAGTTCGCTTATTAGGGGATTATAGGGAAGGCGACGAGGTTAAGATTGCAATAAAAATAACGCTCAAAGATGATATGAGGAAAATGTACCCTCATTTGTCAACAAAAATTTCAAATCCCATGAAGGAGCTCAAACTAAAATTGTCCGTTGCAAATACTGCATTCTCAGCAGAAAATGTAGTGTTGAAAAAGTATTATGATTGGGATAATAATAAAATCTTGGGAAATCCTATCGAAATAAAAGCAGAAAATGAAGATGGTTACACTTCATATTCATATGAGTCAGAAAAGGATGAACTCATTATCGTAAAGTATACATATGCGCTGGAGTGGGAGGTTGTAAAAAAACAGTAGCTGTTCATAATTTGTTCATATTTATGAAATATAATAAAAGGCACACACACAAAAGGAGGGGGCACGGTTTGGAGGACTATGGAAATTAGCCAGTAGAAAATGGTACGCGAAAGGCAATCACTTTATGGTGATAATCAAGAGAAAAAAGTATTCTGAGAACGGTGTAGCTTTTGAGCTGCGCCGTTTTTAGATATAATATATATGTATGTCTCGGGATCGAAAAGAACAAAAGTTCGATTTTACTATATACATTTAAAAAAATTTCTGTTATAGTGATACATGAGAGCAAAAAACGCTGTGCAGACAGAGGAATGATTATGGACCATTTTAAATTAGTTTCAGAATACGCCCCTACCGGCGACCAGCCCGCCGCTATAGAAGCTCTGGTGGAAGGATTTAAAAAGGGGAATCAGTTTCAAACGCTTCTCGGCGTGACAGGCTCCGGCAAGACGTTTACTATGGCGAATATCATACAGGCACTCAACAAACCGACGCTGGTGATTGCGCACAACAAGACGCTTGCGGGGCAGCTTTACGGCGAGTTTAAGGAGTTTTTCCCCGAGAACGCGGTGGAGTATTTCGTCTCCTACTACGATTACTACCAGCCGGAGGCTTATGTGCCTTCCACGGACACTTACATTGCGAAGGATTCTTCCATCAACGATGAGATCGACAAGCTGCGGCTCTCCGCGACGGCATCGTTGACGGAGCGGCGTGACGTGGTGGTGATTGCCAGTGTTTCCTGCATTTACGGATTGGGAAGTCCCGAGGAGTACGCGGGCATGAGTATGTCCCTGCGTCCCGGCATGATGAAAGATCGGGATGAGGTGATCCGCGGGTTGATTGAGATGCAGTACAATCGAAACGACATGGATTTAGACAGGTGTTGCTTCCGCGTGCGGGGTGACGTGCTGGAAATCTGTCCCGCGCAGGGCGGCGATTATCTGATTCGGGTGGAATTTTTCGGGGACGAAATCGACCGTATTACGGAGGCGGATCCGCTGACAGGGCAGGTGCACGCGGTTTTGGAGCATGTGATGATTTTTCCCGCGTCCCACTATGTGGTGCCGCAGGAAAAGATCAATGCCGCCTGCAAGGTGATCGAACAGGAATTGGACGAGCGGGTGAAATATTTTAAGGGTGAGGACATGCTTCTGGAGGCGCAGCGCATTTCGGAGCGGACGAACTTTGACGTAGAAATGCTGCGGGAGACGGGGTTCTGCTCCGGGATAGAGAATTACTCGAGACATTTGAACGGCATGGCGGAGGGGGAGCCGCCCTTCACGCTGCTGGACTATTTTAAAGATGACTTCCTGATTATTATAGATGAGTCCCATATGACGATTCCGCAGATACGGGGCATGTTTGCGGGAGACAGATCCCGAAAGAACACGCTGGTGGATTATGGATTCCGTCTGCCCTCGGCGTTGGATAACAGGCCGCTCTGTTTCGAAGAATTTGAGAGTCATATCGACCAGATGCTCTTCGTCTCCGCGACGCCCTCGGACTATGAGGCGGCGCATGAGCTGTTCCGCACAGAGCAGATCATACGCCCTACGGGGCTGCTTGATCCGGAGGTGGATGTGCGCCCGGTGGAAGGGCAGATCGACGATCTCATTTCGGAGATCAATAAGGTTGTCGCGGATAAGGGCAAGGTGCTTGTGACTACGCTCACCAAACGGATGGCGGAGGATCTGACGGCATACATGAACGAAGTGGGCATTCGGGTAAAGTATCTGCACTCCGATATTGACACGCTGGAACGGGCGGAAATCATCCGCGATATGCGGCTTGACGTGTTCGATGTGCTGGTGGGTATTAATCTTTTAAGGGAAGGGCTGGATATTCCGGAAATCCAGCTTGTGGCCATATTGGATGCGGACAAGGAAGGATTCCTGCGCTCCGCCACTTCCCTGATTCAGACCATAGGAAGGGCTGCGAGAAATGCCAAGGGTCATGTGATTATGTATGCGGACGATATGACGGATTCCATGAATACTGCCATTACGGAGACGAACCGCCGCCGCAAAATCCAGCAGGCTTACAACGAGGAGCACGGCATCACACCGCAGACGATTCAGAAGGCGGTACGCGATCTGATCAGCATTTCCAAGACGATCGCGAAGGAAGAACAGCGGTTTGAGAAGGATCCCGAATCCATGAGCCGGGAGGAACTGGAAAAGCTGGTCAAGGAAGTGGAAAAGCAGATGAAGCGGGCTGCCGCCGACCTGAACTTCGAGGCTGCCGCAGAGCTGCGTGACAGGATGGTGGAGTTGAAAACCAAACTCAGGGATTTTGATAAATAAATCCTCTTTAAAAGGTATATTTGCCTGTCTGTGAAATCCTATACAAAAAACGAAATGTAATTTGAATTTTGCCCGTGAAAAAATAGAAACATAAAAGATAAATTGAGAGGTATAATGACATGTCGGAAATAGCTAAGATGAGCCCGCGCGACTATATCAAAATCCGCGGCGCAAATGAACACAACTTAAAAGGCGTCGACCTGGATATTCCGCGCAATGAATTTGTGGTGCTGACAGGACTTTCGGGTTCGGGTAAGTCTTCCCTGGCATTCGATACGATTTATGCGGAGGGTCAGAGGCGCTATATGGAATCGCTCTCCTCCTATGCGAGACAGTTCCTTGGACAGATGGAGAAGCCGGATGTGGAGCGGATCGAGGGACTTTCCCCGGCGATTTCCATTGACCAGAAATCCACCAACAGGAATCCTCGTTCCACAGTCGGCACGGTGACGGAAATTTACGACTATTTCCGTCTGCTCTATGCCCGCATTGGCATTCCGCACTGTCCGAACTGCGGCAGGGAAATTAAAAAGCAGACGGTGGATCAGATCGTGGATCAGATAATGGCGCTGCCGGAAGGCACGAAAATCCAGCTTCTTGCACCTGTGGTGCGCGGGAGGAAGGGCGAACATGCAAAGGTCTTTGAGCGCGCCAGACGCAGCGGTTATGTGCGGGTGCGCGTGGACGGGAATCTGTATGATCTGACGGAGGAAGCCGAGGACTTTAAGGTTGAAAAAAACATTAAGCACAGTATTGAAATCGTGGTGGATCGCCTTGTGGTAAAGGGTGGTATCGAGCGGCGACTGACGGATTCCGTGGAGAATGTATTTGCATTGGCAGAAGGTCTGATGACGTTGGATGTCATTGATGGGGAACCCATTCAGTTCAGCCAGAGCTTTGCCTGCCCGGACTGCGGCATCAGCATCAGCGAGATCGAGCCGAGAAGCTTTTCCTTCAACAATCCTTTCGGCGCGTGTCCGAGCTGTTTCGGTCTCGGCTATAAAATGGAGTTTGACGTGGACTTGATGATTCCCGACAAGAGCGTGAGTCTGGAGGACGGCGCGATCACGGTTTTGGGCTGGCAGTCCAGCGGCTCGGAGGGAAGCTTTACCAACGCGATCTTACAGGCGCTCGCGAAAGAATTTAAGTTCAGTCTGAAAACGCCCTTCGGGGAGCTGCCTGAAGAGGTGCAGGAGATTATCATATACGGCACGGACAAGCAGGTCAATGTACATTACGAAGGACAGCGGGGCAGCGGCGTCTATCCGGTGGCTTTTGAAGGCCTGATCAAAAATGTGGAACGCCGTTACCGGGAGACAGGCTCCGAATGGAGCAAGCAGGAGTACGAGAGCTTTATGCGCATTATTCCCTGCAAAGAATGTAAGGGAATGCGTCTGAAAAAGGAATCCCTTGCGGTGACGGTCTGCGACAAGAATATATACGAAATTACATCCATATCCATTGCGAAACTCCATGCTTTTATCGGGGATATGCAGTTGACGAAGCAGCAGGAGCTGATCGGTAAGCGTATCTTGAAGGAAATTCGCGCGCGCGTCGGATTCCTGATGGAAGTGGGGCTGGAATATCTGTCTTTGTCCCGCGCCACGGGCTCCCTTTCGGGAGGTGAGTCCCAGCGAATCCGTCTGGCAACCCAGATCGGTTCGGGTCTGGTGGGCGTCTGCTATATTTTGGATGAGCCGAGTATCGGCCTGCATCAGCGGGACAATGACAAGCTGATCGCCGCACTGAAAAATCTGCGGGATATGGGCAATACCCTGCTTGTGGTGGAGCACGACGAGGACACCATGCTGGCGGCGGATCATATCGTGGATATCGGGCCGGGCGCAGGCAGCCGCGGCGGCGAGGTTGTGGCACAGGGAACGGCGCAGGAGATCATGCAGGTGGAGGAATCCGTCACGGGACAATACCTGAGCGGCAAACTGCAGATTCCCGTGCCGAAAACACGCAGAAAACCGCAGGGATGGCTTACGGTCAAAGGTGCGGAGGAAAACAATTTAAAGAAAATAGATGTGAAATTTCCGGCGGGCATTATGACCTGTGTCACGGGGGTGTCAGGTTCCGGGAAAAGCTCGCTTGTCAACGAGATTCTCTACAAGCATCTGGCGAGAGATTTGAACCGGGCGCGCTGTATTCCCGGAAAACACAAAGAAATATTGGGAATTGACCAGCTCGATAAAGTGATTGATATCGACCAATCCCCTATCGGCAGGACGCCCCGCTCAAACCCGGCCACCTACACGGGTGTTTTCGACCAGATCCGCGATCTCTTTGCGGGAACACCGGACGCGAAAGCCAAAGGATATAAGAAGGGGCGGTTTAGCTTTAACGTAAAGGGCGGACGCTGCGAAGCCTGCGGCGGCGACGGTATCATAAAGATTGAGATGCATTTCCTGCCCGATGTCTACGTGCCCTGCGATGTCTGCGGCGGCAAGCGCTACAACAGGGAAACATTGGAGGTAAAGTACAAGGGAAAGAGTATTTTTGACGTGTTGGATATGACGGTGGAGGAGGCGGTTCCTTTCTTCGAGAATCTGCCCTCTATCCGCAGAAAGATAGAGACGCTGAACGACGTGGGACTTTCCTATGTAAAGCTGGGTCAGCCCTCCACCACGCTGTCGGGCGGCGAGGCACAGCGGATTAAGCTGGCCACAGAGCTGTCCAAGCGCAGTACGGGCAAAACCATCTATATTTTGGACGAGCCTACCACGGGACTGCACTTTGCGGACGTACACAAGCTGGTGGATATCCTGCACAAGCTGGCGGAAGGCGGCAACACGGTGGTTGTCATTGAGCACAATCTGGACGTGATCAAAACCGCCGACTACATTATAGATATGGGCCCCGAGGGCGGCGAGGGCGGCGGCACCGTGGTGGCCGCGGGCACGCCGGAGGAAGTCGCGAGAAACGAGAAGTCTTATACGGGTTTGTATATTAAGAAGATGCTTGAAAAGGCAAAAATCGAGTAGCCAAGATTCATTTTCCTACTCGGCGCACGGCCCGCATACTGTGAAGCAGCAAACTTCCATATGTGGGCCTTCGCATAAAAAAACCCTCTCACTGCGGCGTAAACCGTAGACACGAGAGGGGGGTGGGTTTATAGCATCCGATACCTCGCCAGACACGCCAATATCTCCTGCCGTCTCACATAGGCTGCGGGACCGGCTCCATAGTTTTTCGGCGTCAGCGCCAGAATCCCTTCTTTCTCCAGCTTGGCGGAGACTTCCTCAGTGAGCTGAGGAAGGGTTTTCTTTCCGTTGGCCAGCCGTTCCAGGACATACTGGGAAATATAGGCGAGCGCGGCGGTCTGACTTTCGCCCACGATCTGCTCCAGATAACGCAGGTCGATCTCGTTCTTGTCCAGACTGATCGTGTCCCAGCCGTGCACCTTTGCCTTCTCAATCCGTTTTGTGCGGATGGTCTTTTTCAGCCAGTCGGTCTTTTTCACGGTTTCCTCCGTAAGCTCCACAGCCAGCTCCTTGGCCCGGGCCGTCACGTCCTTTGTCTCGTAACAGTCCATCTGCAGTACCGTGTCGGCCACCGACAGATAATCACCGGAACTCCCTGCCACTAATATAGTAGATATGCCCATATCCCGATAGAGGCTTTTTATTTTTCGGATGAAAGGCGTAATCGGCTCCTTCTCGTCGGAGACGAGCTGTGCCATGCGCCCGTCACGAACCATGAAGTTGGTTGCGGAAGTGTCCTCGTCGATTAAAAGCACGGTACTGCCGGAGGCAAGCGCTTCCACTGTATTTGCGGCCTGAGAGGTGCTGCCGCTGGCGTTCTCCGTCTGAAAGCGGGTGGTATCCGACTTCATCGGAAGGTTGTTGATAAACATGGAAATATCCGTCTCGTGGATGCAGCGGTGCTCTTCGGCGCGCAGCTTGAACGCGCTCTCGTCAGTAATGACAAGCTCTCTGCCATCACCGGCAATGTGGTTGTATACGCCGCGCTCCAGCGCTTTTAACAAGGTAGATTTCCCGTGGAAGCCGCCGCCCGCGATGACCGTGATGCCGTGGCGGATGCCCATGCCCCGCACCTTGCCCCGATGGGGAAGCTCCAGCGTAACAGCGAGGGATTCAGGGCTTTTAAATACTACTGCATCCCGCATGGGCCTCTGGGAGACGCCACTCTCTCTCGGCAGGATGGAGCCGTCTGCCACAAAGGCCGCCAGATCGTGTTCCGGCAGAGCCTCCCGGATAAACTGCTGATCGTCCGCCAGCGCGGTCACCTTGTCCAGATCCTGCTTCATGCGGGGATTCATTTTGAAAACCTGTCCCGTCAGATCGGGAAGCAGATGAAATAAAATCTGCGCAAGCTCCCCCGCTGCGATGGTGCGCCCGAACGCGGGAAATCCCACTTCAATGCGGGCTTCAATTACATCCTTGCCGATATGCATGGCGGTTGTTTCCAGAATTTCCTGTCCGGTTCTGCATGCCGTCACCAGTCCGCTTTTGCCGGAGCCTTTCGCAGCCCGCCCTTCGCCGTTTCGCAAAAAACGGTGGAGACTGCGCAGCAGATAATCTTCCACCGCGATCCGGCGGTGTCTGTTTTCAAAATAGGACGCGGAAATATTTCCCTGATTCCGATACACGATCCGCACCCGCGAGGGCGAAGCGAATGGGTCTCCCTGCACATGGTCGATCCAGAGCCGGTACGACCCAAAATCGTATTCTCCTTCCAAAACCTTGTAGGCTTTATAGCCTTTATGGTCGATTTCTCTAAGTTTTGATTGTAATTCTGCCTGTGATTTCATAGTTAAAATACTCCTTTATATAACATTTTTCCCGTCTTAATAGGCTTAGACTGTGCAATTATGGCGGGGATAAATCCGAGATCGCTGTCCCCGGCCAATTTGTAGTATAACATAGCTGCCAAAATTTGGGGCAACTTTTTCCCAAAAGAAATGTGTAAATGTATAAACATTTCTGTCCCGCCGTCCGATAATAAAAAAGAAGGCATGGATGCTGAAATCAGAGCGGAAGGAACCGTTCTGTTTTTGGCGTTTTTTACTTTTTTAAAAAAAAATCAGAAAAACCTTTGAAAAACCGATTCGATGAGGGTATAATATAATAGCCTAGGAGACTCGAAGCGTAGGTTCGTGGGTCTTGTGGCATGAATGAGCAAATGTCCGCGGTGGCAGGACGAAAAACAGGGGCGTGCATTTGCGGATTATTATGGTACATTCTCGGGAAGGGGATCAAAGGTAAATGCAGTTTACGGATATCGGTATAGATCTTGGCACAGCCAGTATTTTAGTATATATCAGGGGCAAGGGCGTGGTATTGAAGGAGCCCTCCGTTGTCGCTTTTGACAGAGATACAAATAAAATCAAAGCAATTGGCGAGGACGCGCGCCTCATGCTCGGCAGAACGCCGGGCAATATTGTGGCGGTAAGGCCCTTGAGACAGGGCGTGATTTCCGACTATCAGGTTACGGAGAAAATGATGAAATATTTTATCCAGAAGGCTCTGGGTAAAAAAACGTTCAGGAAGCCGCGCATTGCAGTCTGCGTGCCCAGCGGCGTGACAGAGGTAGAGAAGAAAGCCGTGGAGGATGCGACCTATCAGGCGGGCGCAAGAGAGGTTTCCATCATTGAGGAGCCGATTGCGGCAGCTATCGGCGCAGGCATTGACATTTCCAAGCCCTGCGGCAACATGATTGTCGATATTGGCGGCGGCACTTCCGACATCGCGGTGATTTCCCTCGGCGGTACGGTGGTCAGCGCATCCATTAAGATAGCGGGCGACGATTTTGACGAGGCTATCGTGCGTTATATGCGTAAGAAACACAATCTGCTGATCGGTGAACGGACGGCAGAGGATTTGAAGATAAAGATCGGCTCAGCTTTCAAGCGTCCCGAAGTGGATTACATGGATGTGAGAGGGCGCAATCTGGTGACGGGCCTGCCCAGAACCGTCAAAGTTTCCTCGGAGGAGACGGAGGAGGCGCTGCACGAGACCACGGTGCAGATCGTGGAGACGATACACAGCGTACTTGAGAAGACGCCCCCGGAGCTGGCGGCGGATATCGCGGATCGCGGTATCGTTCTGACAGGCGGCGGCAGTCTGCTTCGCGGACTGGAGGATCTGATCGCGGCCAAGACGGGCATCAACACCATGACCGCGGAAGACCCGATGACGGCCGTGGCGATCGGCACCGGAAAGTATGTGGAATTTTTGGCGGGATACCGCGAAGACTAAAGCGAAAAAAATTTCCAGCCGCTTGCAGCAAAGGTTGCTTCGCGGAGAAATTTTAAGTTTCGCTTACAAGAATGCAAAAGCGCATTCTCGGCAATAGATGGAGGAAGATACGTTATGTTAAAAGGGTTGTACACCGCCTACACAGGCATGTTGAATGAGCAGCACCGGATGGACGTGTTGACGAACAATCTGGCGAATGCGACCACCAACGGATTTAAGAAGGAAGGCACCACAAGCCAGGCGTTTGATACGGTGCTTGCCTATAAGATTAAGGATTTGTCGGAGCCCGGAAATCTTCCGAGGCCTCTGGCGACCAACAGGGCCATTGACGAGGCGGAGGCGAATAACCCGCTGAACGAGGACTATTTGGAACGGCGTGTCAGAAAAACGGGGCTGAATCTGGGTGTAAAGATTGGGGAAAATTATGTGGATTATTCCGAGGGCCCTATTAAGGAAACCGGAAACACGCTTGATCTGGCTCTTTCCGACAGAGGCTTTTTCGCGGTAGAGTATACGAACAAAAGGGGGGAAACCTCCATCAAATATACCAGAGACGGTAATTTCACCATGAACCGCCAGGGTTTCCTGCAGACGCAGGACGGCGATTATGTGCTGGATGAGGACGGACGGAGAATCCAGATGGATACGGCTCTTCCCATCAGCATCAGCCGTAACGGCACGATTGTGCAGGACGGCACTACGGTGGCAACCATCGGGATTACCGATTTTGAGGACTACAATTACCTGGAGCGCTTCGGTGAGAACTATTTCCAGCCGATAGAGGGCGCAACAGAGCTCGATCGGGGCGAAACTGGGGTGAATACGCAGATTCATCAGGGATATCTGGAAATGTCGAATATTTCCGTGGTAACCGAGATGGTGAACATGATTACTTTACAGCGGCAGTATGAGAGCAACCAGAAAGTGATCACCACTTACGACGATACATTAGAGCAGGCAGTAACCCAGCACGGGAAGATATAGTAAAGGAGAATAGACATGGTTAGAAGTTTATGGTCGGGCGCAACCGGCATGAATGCACAGCAGACAAACGTAGATACGATAGCGAACAACCTCGCCAACGTCAATTCCGTTGGATATAAGGCGCAGGTGGCACAGTTTAAGTCTCTTCTGTACCAGAATCTGCAGTCCATCACGACGACGGCGAACGGCGACCCGAAACCGACCACCTCACAGGTAGGTCTGGGTGTCCGCACCGCTTCCATCAATCAGATTTTCACGCAGGGCAGCCTTTTGGACTCTGCTTCCGATACTTCTTTCGCAATCGAGGGCGACGGTTTCTTTGCTCTGCGAGGCGAGGACGGACAAATCTTCTACACAAGAAACGGCGATTTCACATGGGCGATCGGCGCCAATAACCGCATGACACTGACAAACGCGGACGGCCTTCCGGTATTAGACACCGAGGGACGCGCTATTGTCACCGATGCAGGTTACATAGCCAGCAATCTTTCGATTACAGAGGACGGACAGATCTGCTATCCCGACGCGCAGAATAACCCGCAGCCTATCGGTATACAAATCGGCACATTCCAGTTCAACAATCCCGGCGGCTTAAGGAGAGAAGGCGATACCCTCTTCTCGGTGACGGATGCCAGCGGCCGTGTTCTGAACGAAAGTACCGAGGCCGACGTGCAGAGAAGCCGGATTATCCAGGGCTATTTGGAAGGCTCCAACGTGCAGGTGGCAAATGAAATGGTAAATCTGATCGTGGCGCAGCGTGCTTACGAGATGAACTCCAAGTCCATCACGACGTCCGATTCCATGCTTGAGGTTGCTAATAACCTGAAACGCTAATTTTAGGAGATAACATATGAACGACTTAACCAACTTATCCGCATACACAAATTACATGACCGATGCAAACCGTGTTGCGACGGAGACGCTGCAGAAAAATCTGCAGAATGTGCAGAATGCACGGAGCGCGAACGGGACTGACAAGACAAAGGAGGACGATGCCCTCTTTGATGCCTGCAAACAGTTTGAAGCGTATCTGTGGGAACAGGTTTATAAGGAAATGCAGAAAACCGTAGACATTTTCAGTGATGATGAAGACGGTTACGCGTCACAGATGGTGGATTATTTCAAGGACTCCGTGATTCAGCAGATTTCTGCGCAGACTGCGACGCAGGGTTCCAATTCTCTGGCGCAGATGTTATACGAGCAGGCAAAGATCAACTATAACATAACCTAAAAAACAATTGTGCCCGGCGGCGAAAGCCGATCCGGGCCGCA
Source organism: Lachnospiraceae bacterium (assembly GCA_009774215.1). Taxonomy (GTDB): domain Bacteria; phylum Bacillota; class Clostridia; order Lachnospirales; family Lachnospiraceae; genus UBA3282. Next base: position 4,808 of record VSNH01000025.1, on the reverse strand, counting down.
GTTTTCCTACGCCGCGCAGCAAGTGCACGACGCGGTCTGAAGGGTAATATTTTGTAGCAGAGAAGCCGAAGGCCGAACTGTTACAGTATTTTCTACATCACAGCACAGGTATTCTATGGAAACAGTCAAAGGATTTATTGATCACATTATTTACCGCAACAAAGACAATGGATATACGGTTTTGAATCTTCTCACACAGGAGGACGAGCTTACCTGCGTGGGCTTTTTTAAAACGATGGATCAGGGTGAGACGATCGAGGCGCAGGGGGAGTATACCCAGCACCAGATATACGGTAAACAGTTTAAAATCGAACAGTACAAGATACTTCCACCCAGCGATGAGATCAGTATGGAGCGGTATTTGTCTTCCGGCGCCGTAAAGGGCGTGGGGGAGGCGCTGGCAAAGCGGATTATCAAGGCTTTCGGTGCGGACACCTACCGTATTATTGAGGAGGAGCCGGAGCGTTTGGCGGAGGTGAAGGGGATCAGTCTTCGCAAGGCCAGGGAGATTGCGGCATCTCTCTACGAGAAGAGGGACGCAAGGGATGCCATGACCTTTTTGCAAGGCTACGGCATATCCAACACCCTTGCGCTGCGCATTTATGAAGCTTACGGGATGGGACTTTACGGCGTTATGAAAGAAAATCCCTACCGGCTTGCAGAGGATATTCATGGCATCGGTTTCCGCATTGCGGATGAAATCGCGGCTAAGATCGGCATTCACACGGATTCCGACTACCGCATCAGAAGCGGCCTGCTCTACACGTTACAGCAGGCGGGCGGCGAGGGGCATTGCTACCTTCCGGCGGACAGGCTGCTCGCGCGGGCGGGAGAGCTTTTGGGCATTGAGCCTTCCCTGATGGAGCCGCAGATGCAAAATCTTGCGATGGACAAGAAGCTGGTGATCAAATACGTTCCCGTCACGGACGGCGGTGCGGCTTTGCACAGGAGGGCGGACGGCAATCCCGATACAGACGGAGCCATGCCTATGCGTGAATGCCGCGTCTATGCAAGCACGTTTTATTACGCAGAGTTAAATTGCGCACGAATGCTCCACGAATTAAATATTGCTGAGGAGCTTCTTCCTGCCGAAGAGGAGGCGCTTCTGCAAAAAATAGATCAGGTGGAGGCAGATCTTGGCATTGTTCTGGACAGTCTGCAGAAGCGCTCCGTTTTGGAGAGTATCAGAAACGGCGTGTTCATTCTCTCCGGCGGCCCAGGTACGGGAAAAACCACTACCATCAACGCAATCATCCGCTATTTTCTCTCTCAGGGGATGGACATCAGCCTGGCGGCCCCCACAGGGCGGGCAGCCAAACGCATGACTGAGGCAACGGGCTATGAATCCCGCACCATTCACCGTCTTTTGGAGCTTACCGGAGCGGCGGCTCTGGAAGGTAAGACGGCGCGTTTTGAACGCAACGAGGAAAATCCGCTGGAAGCGGATGTGATTATTGTAGATGAAATGTCCATGGTGGATATTTTTTTATTTCAGTCGCTCCTGAAGGCGATTTCTGTGGGAACGAGGCTGATTATGGTTGGTGACGTAAATCAGCTTCCTTCCGTGGGGCCGGGGCAGGTACTCTCCGACCTGATCAGAAGCGGCGCGTTTCAGACGGTAGTGCTGGAAAAAATTTTCCGACAGGCCAAGGAGAGCGATATCGTTTTGAATGCGCACAGAATCCACGCGGGCGAAGATCTTGTCCTGGATAATAAGAGCAGGGATTTCTTCTTTCTGGAAAGGAACGACACAAATGTCATATATAAGCATATGATCCAGCTCATTTTGGAAAAGCTGCCCCGCTATGTGGATGCTACGCCCTACGATATCCAGGTGCTGACGCCCATGCGGAAAGGAAAACTCGGCGTAGAGACACTAAACGGTATTCTGCAGCGGTATCTCAATCCGCCGGACGACAAAAAACGGGAGTGCCAGTCGGGTGATACCCTTTTTCGTGAGGGCGACAAGGTCATGCAGATCAAGAACAATTACCAGCTTGCGTGGGAGGTGGTGAGCCGATACAACATCCCCATCGATCAGGGCATGGGGATATTTAACGGGGATATCGGCGTGATCCGCACAATCGACGAGTACGCCCGGGAGGTGGTGGTGGAGTTTGACGAGCACAGGCGGGTTACCTATCCCTATTCGGGACTGGACGAGATCGAACTTGCCTATGCCGTGACCATACATAAATCGCAGGGCAGCGAATATCCCGCGGTTATCATGCCGCTTCTCACGGGGCCGCATATGCTTTTTAACCGCAATCTCCTCTACACGGGCGTTACCCGTGCGAAATCCTGTGTCACCATTTTGGGGAGCCGCGCCACGGTTTCCGAGATGGTTGCCAATAACCGGGAGAATCACCGTTACACCGGCTTTCTTGACCAGATTCATTCGCTGCAGTTCGAATCCGGCGACACGACAATGCCGTCCGTATAATTTCATCCGGCACATATCAAAACAGACACTTCAGAGAGGATGCGTCTATGAAAACACATCTCATTTCAAAAACACAGCTTATTTCAAGTACGCACGTCATGCCGCATTTTTGCGCGCACGCACATTTTCGTGCGGCTGCCGACACTGTTGTGACGCTTTTTTTTCCGCGCCGCTGCCCTGTCTGCGACGAGCCGGTCAAACCCTGGAATGCATTGATCTGTAAGGAGTGCGAACCGAAGCTTACTTATATTAGATCGCCGCGTTGTCTCAAATGCGGCAAACATATCGGCAGCAGCGAAAAGGAATATTGTGACGACTGCGCCGTGCGCCCACATGTTTTTGACAGCGGCCGCGCCCTCTTCTCCTATCGAAGCGTTTCTGCATCCATCGCCCGCTTTAAATACCGCGGCAGACGGGAATATGCCGCCTGCTACGCCGCCTGTATGCAGGAAGAACTCGAGCCCTTTATCCGCGCTTGTCGGGCGGAGGCGCTGGTGCCAGTACCGCTTCACAAAAGCAGGCTGAAGAAGCGCGGATACAATCAGGCGCAGGTGCTGGCGGAGGAGCTTTCCGCGCGCACAGGTATTCCGATGCGGGCTGATTTGATAGAGAGAGTGAAAAAAACCACACCCATGAAAGACTTATCTGCAGCGGAAAGGCAAAATAATGGTTCATTGTAAAATAAGATGCGACAAGGGTAATATACTCTAAAGCATCTTATTTTTACCGTAAAATAAGAGAGTGCTACAAGAGAATTAAAAACTCTTGTGGGCACTCTTTTTTATTTCACCAAAAGCAGAAAGGAGATAAAGGGGCATGAGGAAAGGAAATAGACGGCTGAACTTCACGGACCGCCAGACCATTGAGAGGATGCACGCAGCAGGGGTAAAGGTTTCAGCTATTGCGGATGAAGTGGGGGTGCATAGGGCAACCATCTACAATGAATTGAAACGTGGTGGGGAGCCTTACCGGGCAGAGGTAGCACAGAAAGCATTATAGGCCAGGCGGCAGCAGGGCAGGAAGCGAGGAACTTAACATGAAAGAATATGAAGTTGAAGTGGTAAGCAGTGAAACGCTTTATATTTTCGCTGAAAGCGAAGAGGAAGCGGAAGAAAAGGCGGCAGAGGAAACAAACTTTTCTTCCGTGGATTATTGCAAAGTGGTGGGGGAGAGGTAAAAAGGATGGATAAGGAACACAATGCAATAGAACTAATCAAGATGGCTTCCAATATGTCTATAAGGTATTATGAAAAGCCTATTGTTTGTACATATTCCGGCGGAAAGGATAGTGATGTTTTACTGGAATTGTTTTTGCGTTCTGGGGTTGAATTTGAGGTACACAATAGCCATACCACGGCAGATGCACCACAGACAGTTTATCATATCCGGGATAAATTCAGACGGTTGGAAGAAAAAGGGATTAAATGCACGATTCAACGCCCCGTGATGTCAATGTGGCAGCTTATCCCACATGAAAAAATGCCACCTACCAGGACGGCAAGATACTGTTGTTCATATCTGAAAGAAACGGCTTGTGAAAATAGGATGATTTCAACGGGGGTAAGATGGGACGAAAGCAATGCACGAAAGGAACGTGGCCCCCTGGAAGTAATCGCCAGAAAAAAGAAAGATAAATTGGTTTTACAGAGAAGTGACATATATGAGGACGAACCAGAGGAAAATACACAAATTACCCTATTTGATGAAGAGCCAGGCGAAACCATGTTGATGAACGACAATACAAAAAAACGGCTGATGTTTGAAAGATGCCAGTTAAAAGCAAAAAGCGTGTGCAATCCAATCGTGGATTGGACCACAAAGGAATTATGGGACTATATAAATGCGGAGCATATAGAAACCAATCCTTTATATAAATGCGGCTTTACAAGGGTTGGGTGTATCGGTTGCCCAATGGCAGATAAACAACGGTATTTTCAGTTTTCCCATTTTCCGAAGTATCAGCAACTATATATAAATGCTTTTAAAAGGATGCTGATAGAAATATGGAAAACTGGAAGAAAGACAAGATGGAAAAATGAGTATGAAGTCTTTGAATGGTGGATGGAGAATAAGCAGTTGGATGGGCAAATGTCAATTAAAGATTATGGCTATGACTGGTGAAACCCAGGAAAGGCAGCAGGACACAAGAAATTTATAGCACCCAGGGCGGCATCCATACCGCCCGGCAACTAAAACGGCCATGCCAACCATGGGCGGCGTGAGGGTCCAAAGCCCCTATAAACTGTTGATGGGTTGCACTGGTGCAGAAAGTACCTACCAGGAAAGCGTACACGCCTATTCTTCCCAGGTAGGCCGGGAACTAGAAAACCATGCCACGCCCCGGTGAAGTTATCCGGCGTTTAAA
>VSNH01000024.1 GCA_009774215.1 Lachnospiraceae bacterium | reverse complement strand
AGAGTGGAGAGAGTTTCGCCGGTTCTTTAACGACAGGACGACGATCTACGATTTTTATCAAGAAACTCTGCCGGAGGAATCGGAACTTTCCGATGGGGAGCTGGAAAAGCTGGGTGTCTCTGTCGGTTCGCAGATTCTGTTGAAAAATTATAATTTCGGTCTGGATGACAGAATTGGCGGGCGGATGCTCTCGGATGTGGCGGCTTATGCGAAAGAGCATGTGGGCGGAGAGCGGGATTGGGGCAGGATTTTTAAAGAGAAGCTGCTGCTTTACCGATACAGGAGTTTTCACGGCGGCGACGCGCCCTATAATCTGCTGGTGATTCTGGGATACGGGATTAATATAATAGCGATTGTTATTTTATTGCGGCGGGCCGGACGTGAATTGTTTGCTGCAGGGATACAGCTTTTTCTGGTCGTTTTGGTGAGAAGCGCTCTGTGGATGTTCGTCCTCATGCGGGGGCGGGATCCCGAGCGGATTACGCACCCCCTTTATCTGGTGGAGTTTTGCCTGCTGGCGGGGATATTTTTGCGGCGGCTGTGCCGTGCCATGGCGGATGCGGGGACGGCGTTTGCGGAACCTTTGCCGGAAGGGGCAGACTCCGGGGAAATAGCATTGCAGGGGTTGTCCGGGTCCCGGGTTCCCGGCTTAGCGGCGGTGCGGAATATTGCCCTTGGCGCGTCGGCGGGGCTCCTGTTCCTCTCTGCATGGGGGCTGTGGAAGGGCTTTCCCGCGGTGCGGGCCGATCAGGCAAGGCGGCAGGAGATCAACAGGGATTGGGAAGCCATAGATGCCTACTGCAAAGCGCACCCGGACAATTTTTATTTTGAGGATGTCTACTCCACCGTGGCTTTTTCGGGGAGGCTCTTGGAGCGCAGGGACAATGCGCTGACCAACTATGATATTGCGGGGGGCTGGATGTGCAAGAGTCCCTTGTACAGAGAAAAGCTTGCGGCGTTTGGCATAGAGACGGCGGCGGATGCACTGGCGGCGGGAAAGGCTGACTTTATTATGTCGGACGAGGAAGAAAATCTGCGAGGACTTCTATGGATCGAAATTCCCTACGCCGAACATGATGTGGCTGTGTATGTCGAACAATACGACAGGATAGGGGAAAATTACGGCGTTTATCAGGTGATTCCCGTTTCGAAGAACGGACAGTTTCTGCGGGAGCCGAAATGCTGGCAATAAGTAAAAATTAGCGGGACATTTTATGGAGAGAGAAAGATGAGTGAGGAGAAGGTATATCTGAGACCGATCACGGCGGCGGACACGCCGAAGATTGTAACCTGGCGGAACAAGGATTTTGTGCGGGGAAATTTTATTTATCAGAAGCTTTTCACGGAGGAAGGGCACATGGCCTGGCTGAGAGAACAGGTGGAACCGGGACATGTGGCGCAGTTTATTATCGGCGTGGAGGCGGAAGAGAACCGTTCGGCGGCGGAACATCGGGCGGATGCAGAAGGTGACGGGAAAATTTTCTGTGCCAATGGTGTGGGCGGTTGTACCGGTGAGAAGCATCAGGCGGGCAGGGAGAAAGCCTGTCGGGAAATCGGCAGCGTCTATCTGCGGGACATCGACAGGGAGAAGAAAAAGGCCGAGTATGGCATTTTTATCGGCGAGGAGGATGCGCTGGGACGCGGCTACGGCGTGCGTGCGGCTAAACTTATGCTGGAATACGGATTTAACACGCTTCATTTGGAAAAAATATTTCTGCGTGTTCTGGAAGATAATGCGGGGGCGCGGAAAAGTTATACAAAAGCGGGATTTCAGGTGATAGAAAACAAACGGGAAAGCGTGGAATTGGAACAGGGCGTGCGGAACGTTCTCTTTATGGAGGTTAGACGCAGTACATGGGAAAGAACGAAAAACAATGCAGGAGCTGTCTGATCGCGGGCTGCTTTTCCCTGTTGTTTTCGGCGGCAATTTTGTTTGGCGCGCGGTTGGACAGTGTGGAGAATGTGGATGTAAAGGATGTAACGCTCTGGCTCCAGCTGGGGGCGTTTACGGTTATCTTTACGGGAATGGAACTGCTTTTGTGGCGGCTTATGGACGGGCTGCGGGGCAGAGGCATATCATGTGTCGGGAGGGCCGTTGATAAAATAACAAGCGTTTTTAATTTGGCGGATGAGCAGGCGGATATCGCGGCTTTTCTTTTTCTGATCTTATGCTGGCTGCCCGTATTTCTGGCGGTATATCCGGGATTTTTTGTATATGACGCGCAGGATGAGTATATACAGGTGGCGACAAGAACGTTTTCCACCCATCACCCGCTTGTGCATGTGCTGCTTCTCGGCGGTATGATCTGCGGCGTTCATAAATTGACGGGTTCCTATAATCTGGGTATCGCCTGCTATATGGTTTTTCAGATGGTTCTGGCGGCGGGCGTTTTTACCTTTCTTTTTTCCTGCCTTCGCAAAAAAAAGATTTCCCGTGTGCTGCGGCTGATCGGCCTTGTCTGGCTGGGGGTGTTTCCCACGGTGGTGATGTTTACCCTGTGCTCCGCAAAGGACGCGCTGTTTACGCTGGCTCTGCTGCTGCTTCTGGTGTGCCTTCTGGAGATGGGCGCGGGGAAGGCGTTTTTTGATACAAGGGGATGGCAGATTCTCTTTGCGGTGAGCGGGGCGGGCATGATGCTGCTTCGCAATAATGGCTTTTACGCCTTTCTGGTGATGATTCCCCTGCTGGTTTTTTTGAAAAAAGGACATCGCGGACGGCTGCTCTTTCTTTCTGTCTGTGCGGTGGCGGGATGTCTTCTCATAAACGGCGGCCTGAAAATCGCGCTCCATGCGGATGATTCCGAGTACCAGGAGCTTTTGACCGTGCCGATCCAGCAGCTTGCCAGAACCTATAAGTACGCGCCGGAGGCATTTTCCGGAGAGGACACGGAAATGCTTCACGAAGTTTTGAATGAGGAGGCGCTTTCCCTGTATACGCCGCGGCTTTCCGATCCGGTCAAATACCGTTTTGACAATGAGGCTTTTGCGCGGGATAAGGGAAAATACGCTAAGCTCTGGCTTCGCATTGGAATGAAAAAGCCCTTGATTTATCTGAATGCATGGTGGCTGACTTCCTACGGCTTCTGGTATCCCGATACGGTGATCAACGTGTATGGGGGCAATACGGTTTTTACCTTTACCTATCAAGATAATTCCTATTTCGGCTATGAGGTGGAACAGCCGGGTGTCAGGGAGAGTAAAATCCCCTGGCTGGATGAGGTGTACCGCAAGCTTTCGCTGGAGGTTTGGAAGGAGAAAATCCCCGTGGTTTCCTGGCTGTTTTCCCCGGGAGCGATGTTTTGGCTGTATGCTTTTCTGTTTGCATGGCTATTAAATAACGGTCGATATGAATTACTGTACCCGTTTTTGCCGATTTTCCTCATATGGCTGACGGTGCTTCTCGGGCCGACGTATCTGCCAAGGTATGTGCTGTTTTTCTGGTATGGCCTGCCGCTCTTTCTTGCCGTCGCGCAGATGGGGATGCGCGGTGAAAAAGCATGAAAGAAATATAAACGTAACAGCGTCAATATATGGTGTTGATTTCCGCGGGCAACGGGCCAAGTGACTTGCTGAAAGCCAATCGCAGATTGGCTTGGCATATTGGCGGCTGCCGCGAGGGTCACATACCCCGCAGCTTGTAGCGGGGTGTTTGACTTATGGGCGGACACGATGTAAAATTTACAGATGTATGGTAGAAAGGAAGCGGATATGATATGAAAACAAAAATTTTTATCGACGGGAGCGAAGGAACAACGGGATTAAGAATTTATGAGCGTTTTCAGAAACGTGACGATATAGAGCTTTTGCACATCAGTCCGGAGCTTAGAAAAGACCCGGAGGAGAGAAAGAAGATGATTCATGCCTCGGACATCACTTTTTTGTGTCTGCCGGATGAAGCGGCGAGAGAATCCGTGGCGCTGGCGGAAAAGGAAAATGCGGTCATTATTGACACGTCCACGGCTCATCGGACGCAAGCCGGGTGGGCCTATGGCTTCCCGGAGCTGTCGGATGCCCACAAAACCGCTATCAGGGATGGCAGGCGAATTGCGGTTCCGGGGTGCTATGCCACCGGATTTATCTCACTTGTGTATCCGTTAATCGCGGGGGGGATTCTTCCCAAAGACTATCCGGTAAGCTGCCTCGCCATTTCGGGGTACAGCGGCGCCGGAAAGAAGGCGATCGCGGCTTATGAGAGTAAGGACAGGCCGAAAGAGCTGTCGGCGGGAAGAGAATACGCACTGACGCAGCAGCACAAGCACCTGAAAGAGATGCAGAAAATCACGGGACTTGTGCGCACGCCCCTGTTCTCACCGATCATAGACGATTATTACAGCGGCATGGTGGTTTCCGTACAGTTGTATGCGGACATGCTGGCAAAGAAGGAAACGCCGGAATCGCTGCTACAATATTACGCATCCTATTATAAGGACAAGCGGTTTATCAAGGTGAGCGCCGCGGATGATGAAATTGCCGCCAGCGGGTTTTTAGCCGGGAACGGGCTGGCCGGCTGGGACGGGTTAAAGATTTATGCGACAGGGAATGAAGAACGCATTGTCGTCTCTTCTCAATTTGACAATTTGGGAAAAGGCGCGTCCGGTGCGGCCATCCAGTGTATGAACATTATTTTGGGGTGTGACGAGGCAAAAGGGCTCGATTTGTAAAAACATCCCAAACGTGGTACACTACTTACGCGAAAGCAATGAGCAGTGCATGGCTGTAGGAGAAAGCGTGTATGAACCGAATTTTAAATAAAAGGCAGGCCATTTGCGGCACAGTCTGGATATTGGTGGTGTGTGCGGCGTTGATTCTTTGGCCCCTTCGTCTGATTCACGAGGAGGTGCGGGCAGAGAGCAGCAGGCAGCAGACGGTGGTCTCTGAGGAAGTCAATGCGGACTATGTGGTGCAGCAGAGATTTATCGCACAGTATGACAGGCTGAAAGAAATAGAAATCTATCTGGCGGACAGAGTGGAGGGCGAGAAGCTCAATTTTGTGCTTCGTGACGCTTCCATGCGGACGCTGATGCAGCAGGTGATAGATACCGGGGATATGGAGAATTTTCCCGGTTATCTTAGGGTTCAGGTAAATATCGACACGGAGGTTGGACGGGATTACTACTTTTTACTGCAGGGAGTGGAGTCTGCCTTTCATGTGGCCTATGCCGACAACACCGGAGAAAATATCAATATTTATATCGGCGCCCTCTACTATGGCGATGTGGAGGACACGGAGCGGTGCATGATCGCTGATTACGTTTACGAAGTGCCTCTGCGGAAAGGGAAAACATTCGCTCTGGATGCGGCTTTTTTGCTCGTCGGCGTACTTGTTTCCTGTCTTGCCTCGCTTTATTATAAGAAGCGCCCGGAACGGAACACCCTGCTTACGGTAGAGCGGGTCATGCGCTTTACCTTGAATCCGCTTATTGCGGCGGCGGCGGTGGCGGCGGCCGTGGCGATCGGGCCGTGCCGTCTCTTTACGACAGATATCTATTCCATCCTGTTTTATGAGGCAGGGGTGGTTTTTGCAGCGGTGGCGGCGCTCTATGCGGTGAACCACGACAGAACCGGGCTTGCCTCGGACAGAACGGTCTTTGCGGTGTTTCGGGAGAGGTGGCAGGACGACCTGCAGTCCGCCATGTTTGCGGGTGCGATCTGGGGCTGCTGTAATTATATGAACGCGCTGTATGAAATCCATCATACCGTGGCGTACAGGCAGGTGCTGATCTTCTTCGCTCTGGCGTTGATTGTGACTTATCGGAAGAAGGAGCTTTTTTGTTGGAGCAGCCTGATTTATGGCATTGCGGCGGCAGTGATCGCGCCGATGTATTATCGGGACGCGCTGGCGGCGCTGATTGACAGGAGCGTGGAGGCCGGGCTTGCGGAACCGGCGGAGCTGGAGCTGAAAGCGTTAAAATTGACAGTCTGGGCGGGCGTACTTGCGGGATTTGTGATTCTGAATACCGTGAAACTTCTTTTCGGGAGGAAAATAGAAAGAATTTCCGTGCCGTACGGCATCCTTGTCGGCGTGTTTTTTGCCTTGATTATCATTTGTCGGAATACGAGAGGATGGCCCATTTTTCTTGTCTGCTGTTTTACGTTCTATTATCTGCGGATGGCTTCAGGCGTAAAACGGACGGTTTTGCTGCACAATATAGTAAACGGCATTTTGCTGCATTTTGTTCTGACGGTGGGCTACTGCCTGCTGCACAGGCCCTATATGTATTTTCAGTATTACCGCTATCCGTTCCATTTCCATACGGTGACGATTTCCGCCGTATATCTGGCTCTGGCGGTGTGTGCGGCGCTTGTTAAGTTTTTGGATGCTTATGGACGGCGGCCTTCCCTGGCGGGGACTTATAAGGAGCTTTCGGTGCTTGGCATTTCCGCTATGTATCTGCTGTTTACCTTGTCGCGCACCGGGTATCTGGCCATTTTTGTAACGGCGGTTGTGGTGATTCCGGTGGCTTTCTTTTCCGGGAAGGCATTTCCGCTTCGGGAAAAACGGCGGCGTTTCCTGCGGGGAATGGGGCTGATGGTACTTTCCGTTATCATAAGTTTTCCGGTGATGTTTACTGCCCAGAGAACGCTTCCCGCTGTGGCGGCGGATATCAGAGCTCATGAAATTGAAGAGTTCCCCTCGGAGCTTGTGCATGGCAGGGATATGGATTCCTATTACTACATTACGGTGGAGCGATTTATTCAGACCTTTCAGATGAAGGTGCTGGGGATTTCGCAGGAAAAGTGCCTGAATGCTTTCCTCTATTTCAGCAAGGCTGACGGCGAGTCGGAGTACAGGAGTCCTTATCTGGAGAATGGGAGCAGGATACTGCTTGCGTCTGCGGAGGACGTGGCGGCCGCCGCGGAAGCGGAGGAAGAGGATTCTTACACAAATGGCAGACTATATATATTTGAACGGTATTACGAGAGGCTAAACAGGGCGGGGCATGACGATATGGGCGTTATGGAGCCGGACGGCAATTATCTGGCCCATGCCCACAATATTTACCTGCAGGTGGCCTATGATCACGGCATTTTCGTGGGCGGCATTTTCCTTCTGCTGGGGATCGGGACGCTCGTGCAGGCGGCTGTCTATTACCGCAGGCACAGGGAGGACAGGGAGTGTGCGCTGTTTCCGATGGCGCTTCTGCTTCTCTTTGCGGTGGCAGGGCTGACGGAGTGGATTTTTCATCCCTGTTGTCCCATTGCGTACTGCCTGCTTCTCGTGATGGCGCCTTTGCTGGTGGATATACGAAAGGAAGAAGCGTAAGAAAACGGATATGGAAAAAACAAGAAAACCTTTTAATGCGAAACTGTTCTACAGACGGACATGCTTGATTATATACGATATTATCAGTATTGTTCTGGCGAGTTATGTGGCTATTTTGTGGCGTTATGACTTTCATCTGGATGGCATTCCCAGACATTTCATGCAGCCGATTGAACAATTTCTGCCGCTTAATGTTCTTTTGACGCTGGCGATTTTTTACTTCATGCGCCTCTACAGCAGTCTGTGGGCTTTTGCGGGGGAGACAGAGCTGCAGAATATCGTGGTGGCCTGCGTGCTGTCCATGTTGGCGGATGCGGTTGGCCTGCAGTTTTTTAAGGTGACGACTCGGGCGGTGCCGAGAAGTTATTATCCGGCGTACATGGCCGTGCTGGTGGTCTGTATCTTTGCAAGCCGTTTTTCCTATCGGTTTTTCCGCGGTTTGAAGCATAAGCAGCAGAATAAGAAGAACCTGATTTCGGTTATGGTGATCGGGGCGGGCGAGGCGGCCAACCTGATTATCAAGGAGATTGTAAACAGCAATTTCTCCACCATGGTCATCAAATGCATTATCGACGACGACAAGGGAAAATGGGGAAGATATATTCAGGGCATCAAGGTTGCGGGCGGCAGGGAAAAGATCGTGGAGTGCGCGGACGTCTATGATGTGGACGAGATCATTGTGGCGATGCCCTCCGCGCCGCGGACGGAGATTCGGGAAATTCTGGAGATATGTAAAGATACGAACTGCAAACTGCGTTCCCTTCCCGGCATGTATCAGCTTGTAAACGGTGAGGTCAACGTGAGCAAGCTGCGGGATGTGGAGCTGGAAGACCTGCTCGGCAGGGATCCGATCAGCGTCGATCTGGATTCCATTCTCGGGTATGTGCAGGGAAAGGTGGCGCTTGTCACCGGCGGCGGCGGTTCTATCGGCAGTGAGCTTTGCAGGCAGATTGCGACCCACAGGCCAAAACAGCTTATCATTGTGGACATCTACGAAAATTCGGTTTATGACATACAGCAGGAGCTGAAACAGAAATATCCGGAGCTGAATCTGGTGGTGCTCATCGCTTCCGTGCGGAACACGAACCGCATGAACTTCATTTTTTCTAAGTATAAGCCGGATATCGTGTATCACGCGGCGGCCCACAAGCATGTGCCGCTGATGGAGGACAGTCCCACTGAGGCGATCAAAAACAATGTGTTTGGCACCTTTAAGACGGCGCAGGCGGCGGCGATGAGCGGTGTGCGGCGATTCGTCATGATCTCCACAGACAAGGCGGTGAACCCGACAAATATCATGGGGGCCAGCAAGCGGATCTGTGAAATGATTATCCAGACCTTCGATAAGCACTATGAGACGGAGTTTGTGGCGGTGCGCTTTGGCAATGTGCTTGGCAGCAACGGCAGCGTGATTCCGCTCTTCCGCAAGCAGATCGCGGCGGGCGGGCCGGTGACGGTTACCCACCCGGATATCATCCGCTATTTTATGACCATACCCGAAGCGGTTTCGCTGGTTCTGCAGGCGGGCGCATACGCCAGAGGCGGGGAGATTTTCGTGCTGGATATGGGAGAACCTGTCAAAATCCTCTCCTTGGCGGAAAATTTGATTAAGCTCTCAGGATATCGTGTGGGTGAGGAAATCAAGATTGAGTTTACGGGCTTACGTCCGGGGGAAAAGCTCTACGAGGAGCTTCTGATGGACGAGGAAGGCATGAAGGATACGGCGAACAAAATGATTCATATCGGCAAACCGATCGAGCTGGATGAACATGAATTTTTTGCGCAGTTGAAGAGGTTAAAGGATGAATGCCAGATTGAGAGTTCGGACATCCGTCCTCTGATTCAGGAGATTGTGCCGACATATCACTACGAGGAGGGTCAAAATCATGGATAAAAAGAGAATTTATCTTTCTTCCCCCACCATGCACGGGGAGGAACAGGCTTTTGTGCAGGAGGCTTTTGACACGAACTGGGTGGCGCCTCTGGGGCCGAACGTGAATGCGTTCGAGAAGGAGATGGCGGAATATACTGGCTGCGGTCATGCGGCGGCTCTGGATTCCGGAACGGCAGCGATTCATCTTGCCTTAAAGCTTTTAGGGGTGAAGCAGGGAGACCTGGTCTTTGTGTCTGACCTGACATTTTCCGCTTCCTGTAATCCTATTGTTTATGAAAATGGCACACCTGTGTTTATCGACGCGGAGCCGGACACCTGGAATATGTCCCCGGAAGCCCTGAAACGAGCTTATGAGAAGTACCCGAATCCCAAAGCGGTGATCTGCGTGCATCTCTACGGCACGCCCGCAAAGCTCGATGAGATTATGGAAATCTGTAAGGCACATGGCACGCCGATGGTGGAGGATGCCGCAGAATCGTTGGGAAGCACTTATGGCGGACGACACACGGGCACCTTTGGAAAGTACGGTATTTATTCTTTTAACGGAAATAAGATCATCACCACATCGGGAGGCGGCATGTTTCTCTCGGCTGAGGAGGAGGCGGCGAAGAAGGTCACCTTTCTGGCGACACAGGCCAGAGACCCTGCCAGACATTATCAGCACTCCCAGATCGGCTACAATTACCGCATGAGCAATGTGACGGCGGGAATCGGCAGAGGGCAGCTCTTACATCTGGAGGAACACAAAGCGAAGAAGAAGGCGATTTACGAGCAGTACAAGGCGGCTTTTGCAGATATTCCGGTGATTTCCATGAACCCCATGAATCCAAAAGGGGATGCCAACAACTGGCTCTCCTGTATGACAATCGCCAGAGAAAGCAGGGTAACACCTGATATGGTAATGGATGCGCTGCAGGAAAAATGCAATGCAGAAACCAGACCGATCTGGAAGCCGATGCATATGCAGCCCGTCTTTGCAGACTGTGACTTCTTTGCCCACAATCAAGACGGCAGCAGCGTAGGGACGGATATCTTTGAGAGGGGCGTGTGTCTGCCAAGCGATATCAAGAACACGGAAGAGGACATGGAGATGATTATCCGCACGGTGAAAGAGTTGTTTTAGGACAAGGCGGGCGTGGGCGTCGGCTTTAGCGCCGCGCCAAACCCGCTGTGCAAAAGGAGAGCGAAATGACGGGCATATTTGAGGAAAGGGACAAGGCGCGGATGTGCGATGAGATTGCGGCGTTTTTCAGGGAGGAGCACGATCTGGAGCTGGGCGTGATCGGAACCGGAAAAATTCTGGACTTTTTTCAGGAGATGCTGGGGGACAGAATTTATAATAAAGCGTTGGACGATGCCAAACAGTTTTACGCCAAATATGCGGATAATATGGAGACGGATTACTATGCGCTGTATAAAGATATAAGGTAAACGGCAATATAAATCATAACGCAAATAGCAGTGCGAGGCGAAATAAACTGCTCATAATAACCGCAGGCTTTTGCAAATGATAATATGTTCGCAGCGAGGAACAATATATGTATAAGAAATGTTTCAAAAGATGTCTGGATTTTCTGCTGTCCCTGTGCGGCATTGTCGTACTCAGCCCCATACTGGCTGTCCTGGCGGTTCTGGTGCGGGTGAAGCTGGGGAGTCCGGTTTTGTTTCATCAGGAGCGCCCGGGCAGGCATGAGAAAATTTTTAAACTGTATAAGTTCCGTTCCATGACGGATGAGAAGGACGCGGACGGGAATCTGCTGCCGGATGAAGTGAGGCTCACAAGATTCGGGAAACTTCTGCGTTCCACCAGTTTGGACGAGCTGCCGGAGCTGTTCAATATTTTAAAGGGCGACATGAGCCTGATCGGCCCGAGACCGCTTTTGGTGCGCTATCTGCCCTATTATACGGAAGAAGAACGCCATCGCCATGATGTGAGACCGGGGCTGACCGGACTTGCGCAGGTAAATGGACGAAATGCGCTGGGCTGGGAAGACCGATTTCGATATGACTTGGATTATGTAAACCATATTAGTTTAGGACTCGATCTGAAAATTATCGGTATGACGGTGGGAAAGGTGTTAAAGCGTTCCGGCACGCTTTCCGGCGCCGAGCAGACGGTGGCGGATTTTGACGTGTACCGCAAAGGGCAACGCGAGAAGAACTTCTAACCGTTCACAGCAGAGGCTGTATCGCAAAGTCAGCATAGCTGACTTGGAAGTTCAAAGTCTGCTTTGCAGACTTTTCTCACGTAGGAGAATGCTTGAGATGCGGCATTCTCCGCATGGATTTCATAGGGGGTAGCATGAGACAGATTGCATTGTTTGAGCAGGGGATTGCGTCTACGCCGATTGTGAAAATGTCGGACGGTTATGGGGAAAATCAGTATTATATTAAGAGAGAAGACATGATTCCCTTCAGTTTTGGGGGAAATAAGGCCCGCAAGGCGGCGGCGTTTTATAAAGAAATCCAGGCGTGCGGGGCGGACATAGTGATGACCTATGGCAGCAACAGCTCCAATCATTGCCGGATTATCGCCAATATGGCGGCGTCCATGGGAATTGCCTGCCATATTATTTCCCCGGAGGAGAACAGGGAGAGACTATACAATACAAGATTGGTTGAGGATTTCGGCGCGTCGGTTGAGACCTGCCCTGTGACGGAAGTAGCGGGTACGATTGACCGCCGCATGGATATATTCAGGCAGGAGGGGCGTAATCCCTACTTTATTATGGGCGGAGGGCATGGCAATCCCGGCACTCGCGCCTGCGTGGAGACTTACCGCGAAATTGCGGCCTGGGAGGAGGAGAAGGGCCTGTATTTCGATTATATCTTCCATGCATCCGGAACGGGGACGACGCAGGCGGGGCTTGTCTGCGGGAAACTGCTTCTGGACGCGGAGAGAAGAGAGAGCGGGAAGTCTGTCGGCGGATCAAAGATAGTCGGCATCAGCATCGCGAGGAATGAGGAGCGCGGCAGGGAAGTGGTTAGACAGAGCATGGAAGACTATCTGGGCACGCGTTATGATGAGCTCTACCGGGATGAGGAACTGATCTTTACGGATGAATACCGTATGGGCGGTTACGGAAAGTATACGCCGGAGGTGGCAGAGACGATAGAAGAGGTAATGAAGAGGGATGGCATACCGATGGACACGACCTATGTGGGGAAAGCGTTCCATGGGATGAGGCGGTATGTGGAGGCCCATGGGCTGCGGGGGAAGAAGATCCTGTTTGTCCATACGGGAGGGACGCCCCTGTATTTCGATTTTTTAGATCGGAGAGAGCAATCATCCTTATGAAAACGGTTGGAAGAGGAAAAAGCTGACATGAATATCCTGATTTTGAGCGCGGGCACCCGCGACAAAGTGGTGCAGTATTTTAAGAAAGAGCTGGCGGGAAAGGGCAGAGTGGTCGCGACGGACTGCTCTAATTTGGCGCCTGCGGTGTATGAGGCGGATGCTTTTTATCTTGTGCCAAGAATTACGGAGCCGGGATATTTGGATGTGATACTGGATATCTGTGTGAAAGAGAAAATAGCGGGCGTTTTTTCACTGATTGACCCGGAGCTGTCTCTTCTGGCAAAGGAGCGTGAACGGTTTCTGGCGGTGGGGACGACGCCGGTTGTTTCGGATTATGAGCTGGTGGAGACGTGTTTCGACAAGTACCGGATGTTTACAATGCTCCAAAAAATGCAGATACCGACGGCGAAGTGCTATGCGGACAAGGTGTCCTTTTATCGGGCGCAGGAAGCCGGGGAGATTTCCTATCCTGTCTTTGTGAAGCCGGTGCGTGGCAGCGCCAGTATTCATATCAATAAGGTTGGGAGCAAAAAAGAGGTTGAAGTTCTCTGTGATCTCTATGACGATCTGATGATTCAGGAGTATATGGACGGACAGGAATATGGAGCGGATGTGTATGTGGACATGCTCTCCGGAAAATGCACGGATATCTTTGTTAAAAAGAAGATCAAGATGCGGGCGGGGGAGACTGACAAGTCTGTGTCCTTTCAGGATGAGAAGCTGTTTGCACTGATACGGGATTTCTCGGAAAAATGCGGCTTCCGCGGCATGATTGACATGGATATCTTTGAGATTGACGGCGTTTATTATATTTCTGAGGTAAATCCCCGTTTCGGCGGCGGATATCCTCACGCTTACGGCTGCGGCGTGAACATGGCGGCCGCGGTTGTGCGAAACCTGTCCGGGCAGGAGAACGAGGTGCGGATTGGCGCGTATCGGGAAGGGATCTGCATGATGAAGTTCAATGAGGTGATGATACGGGATATGGCGGGGGAGGAAATTGTGCCGTGAAAAAAGTACTGATTTTAATTAATTCCTCCGGCGGTCTCTGTGACTTCCGGGGGGAATTCGTGGAGGCGCTCTGTGCGGAATATGAGGTGTGGGTGAGTATGCCTGACGACGTGAAGGAGCAGGAGCTTGTGGATATGGGCTGCCATATCGTCCAAACGCCCATCAACCGCAGGGGCATCAATCCGCTGGAGGACTTGAAGTTATACCGCGCTTACGGTAAAATAATGAAAGACCTGTGCCCTTCGCTGGTGGTGACTTACACCATCAAGCCTAATATCTATGGCGGATTTGCGGCGGGCATGAGAAAAATTCCCTATATCGCCACAATTACGGGGCTGGGAGGCGCTTTTGACAGGACGGGGCTTCTGTTGAAGCTGATTGTGGGGATGTACCGCGCGGGCTTGAAACGGGCGGCATGCGTTTTTTTCCAGAACGAGGAGAACAGAGGGATATTTCAGCGCATGGGCATCAAGGCGAAGAAGACGAGAATGGTCATGGGCTCCGGAGTGAGTCTGAAGAAGCATACTTACGAGCCTTACCCGGAGAGGGACAAGACCCATTTTCTTTTCGTGGGCAGGGTCATGAAGGAGCGGGGTATCCTTGAATATATAGAAGCGGCGGAACGCTTACATAGCGACCGGGTATTTTTTGATATCATGGGTTACTGTGACGAGGATTATCAGGAGCTTCTGGATGATCTGGAGAAGGAGGGCGTGATCCGGCAGATCGGCTTCCACACGCAGGTGCATGAGTATCTGGCGGCGGCTGACGCCATCGTGGTGGCATCCTTTCATGAGGGCATGTCCAATGCGCTGATTGAGGGCGCGGCCACGGGCAGGCCGGTGATTGCCTCGAATATCAGCGGCTGTAAGGAAGCGTTCGAGGAAGGCGTGACAGGCTTCGGCTTTACGCCGGGAAAGCCCGTGGAACTGATAGACGCTATGGAAAAATTTCTCGCGCTCTCCACAGAGGAACGGGCGGCCATGGGGCGCCGCGGCAGGGAGAAGATGGAGCGGGAATTTGACCGGAAGCTGGTGACGGCGGCCTATATGGACGAGGTCGGCCAGATTCTGGGGCAATAGTTGCGTGTCTATTGGCTGTCAGCGTCTGATCTCTCAGGCTTTCGCGGGACATTTGGCGCATATGGGACATGACAGCGAAATCAAAGTCAGAGCATGCGTGGCTGGGAAAAGAAATGTAGATAAACCGATGCATGGAATCGGAAAACGGGGAGGAAACAGATGGATTTATATGAAAAATTGGTAAGCGGGGAGGAAAAACTTTCTCTGGTGGGACTCGGCTATGTGGGTATGCCGATCGCGGTGGCCTTTGCGAGAAAGATTAAAGTGGTTGGTTTTGACTTGAATGAAGAGAAAATCGGCCTGTACAAGAAAGGGATTGATCCCACAAACGAGGTGGGCGGCGAGGTGATTCGAAACACGACCGTGGATTTCACGGCCGACCCCGCAAAATTGAAAGAGGCTAAATTTCATATTGTGGCGGTGCCTACGCCTGTCAATGACGACCACACGCCGGATCTTTCTCCCGTGGAGGGGGCAAGCCGCATTCTGGGGCAGAATCTGACAAAAGGCTCCATCGTGGTGTTTGAGTCCACGGTGTATCCCGGTGTGACGGAAGATATCTGTGTGCCGATTCTGGAGAAGGAGTCCGGCTTAAAGTGCGGCGTTGACTTCAAGATCGGATACTCCCCCGAGCGTATCAATCCGGGCGACAAAGTACATAGGCTGGAGACGATCACGAAAATCGTGTCAGGTATGGACGAGGAGACGCTTGAGATCGTGGCGAAGGTCTATGAGCTGGTGGTGGAGGCGGGCGTTCACCGCGCGGAATCCATCAAGGTGGCGGAGGCGGCCAAGGTGATTGAGAACAGCCAGAGAGATATCAATATCGCGTTTATGAATGAGCTTTCAATCATCTTTCACAAGATGGGGATTGACACCAAATCCGTGCTGGAGGCGGCGGGGACGAAGTGGAATTTTCTGCCCTTTATGCCGGGTCTTGTGGGCGGTCACTGTATCGGCGTTGACCCCTATTATCTGACGTATAAGGCGGAGGAGCTGGGATATCACTCTCAGATCATTCTCTCCGGCAGGCGGATCAACGACGATATGGGTAAATATGTGGCGGAGAGTCTGGTGAAGGATCTGATCAGAGCGAATATTCCCGTCAAGCACGCGAAGGTGGCGATTCTGGGCTTTACCTTCAAGGAGAACTGCCCGGATACGAGAAACACGAAGGTGATTGATATTTACAAGGAGCTGGGCGAGTACGGGATTGAACCGATTGTGGTGGATCCGGCGGCCGATGCGGGGGAGGCGAAGCGTCTCTACGGGATTGAATTTAAAACCATGGATGATATTCATGAGGTGGATGCCCTGATTATCGCGGTGGCGCACGAGCAGTTCTTAAGCCTTGACAGAGAGAAGATTTCTTCTTTCTACAATTCGGCGCACAAGCGGAAGGTGCTGATGGATCTGAAAGGGATACTGGATCGCAAAGAATATCTGACAAAGGATTTTCTGTATTGGAGATTGTAGGATTGAATAGAGACAAAAAGAGAGCTCTGTGTCTTTTCGCAGGGCTTCTCGCCTTTTTTCTGGGGCTGCTTGCAGCCGGCGGGGTCGGGGTTTATAATGATTCCCAGCAATATATCACGATGCATATCCACAGAGAGCCGCTTTATCCGCTCTATCTGGCGGCTTTTCGGGCCGTATGCGGTGAGGGGTATCTGACGGCGGCGATGGCCGGACAGGGGATACTCACGGCTGTGGGGATCACCTTGCTTGCGGAGTACCTGACAAAGCGTTTTGCCCTCCGGCTGTGGGAAGAGCTGCTGATTGTGGCTTTGCAGCTTCTGCCGCATCTGATTACGCGGTATGTGTCTGCGCTTGGTATATTTTTGGAAAATTCGGTAATGAGCGAAGGACTGTGCATCCCGCTTTTTACCATATTTGTGTATTTTCTTCTGCGGATGCTTTTTGAGGGGAAGTGGCGTGATGCGGCATTTGCGCTTGTTTTCGCCTATCTGCTGTCCATGACCAGAGGACAGATGATGACCACGATTCTTCTGTGGGCGCTCCTTCTGGGGATTCGGGTTTTGGCACACAAAAAATATCGGGTGCTGATCCTGTGCGCGTCGGCCGTGATTTTTGTTTTCCTTCTGCGGGATCTGACGGTGCATGTGTATAATTACGGCGTTACCGGATACTTTATGGGCAATACCTACGGGCAGGTGAACACGCTGACCAATGTGATGTATGCCTGCGATGAGGAGGACAGGGAGGTTTTCGAGGAAGGAGATTTGGAGCAGGCCTTTTTTGACAATTTCTATGGCAAAGCGATGAACCAAAGGCTGAACTATGTGTACGCCGGAGAAAATTTCGACGAGCGGGCGGCCTATCTGGAGGAGCATCATGATATTTTGAAATTCCGGATTTTGGAGGCGGAGTTGTCGGCTTATTATTTCGGGCTGGGAGAGGTGGATTACTACGAGCAGAGTAGCATGTCCGATGAGATGGCGGGCAGGATGATCAAAAAACTTCTGCCGGCATGTTTCGGACAATGGCTGTACGATTACATCCTGTTGTGCCGCAACGGGTTTGTCAGGAGTATCGCGGTGGTGCATCCGTTTCTCAATTTCGCCGCGCTCTTTCTGTATGTGCTGGCGGCGGGGCTGCTGGTCTGGCAGATGTCAGTCAAAAAGCGTTTTCAGGCGGCGGTTGTTATGGGAACGGCGTTATTGTTTATCGCGGCGAATGTGTGCGCGACTTCTATGACCATTATGTGCCTGTCGCGCTATATGATTTATGGTTTTTCACCGTTTTATATCGCACTGTATCTGCTTGTCAGGGAAGTGTGTGAAGGCAGGCTGCTATGGAGAAGCGGACAGGATGAGGCGGAGTGACCGCTCTGCATGACAACTGTTTTAAGCGGGAAGCGGGACGCTTCGGAATGGAGGGAAAAATGGGTTATCAGGATATTACGTTTGAAAAGGGGACGGTATTTGTTGTGACAGGGGGTGCGGGCTTTATCGGCTCGAATCTCTGCGAGGCGCTGCTCGATATGGGGTGCACCGTGCGCTGTCTGGACAATCTGTCCACGGGAAAGTATGAAAATATCGAGCATTTTATGGGAAAAGAAGCTTTTGATTTTATAGAAGGGGATATTCGGGATCTCGAAACCTGTAAGCAGGCATGTATGGGAGTTGACTATGTGCTGCATCAGGCGGCCTGGGGGAGTGTGCCGAGAAGCATTGAGATGCCGCTTCTCTACGAAGAGATTAATATTCGCGGCACGTTAAATATGATGGAGGCGGCGACGGAGTGCGGGGTGAAAAAGTTCGTCTACGCGTCCAGTTCCTCCGTTTACGGGGATTCTACGGAGCTGCCAAAGAGGGAAGGGCAGGAGGGACGGGTGATTTCTCCCTACGCCTTGACGAAAAAGACGGATGAGGAGTACGGACGGCTCTATAAGGAGCTGTACGGGCTTGACACTTACGGGCTGCGCTATTTTAATGTGTTTGGCCGCAGGCAGGATCCCGATGGCATGTACGCGGCGGTGATTCCTAAGTTCATCAAGCAGCTTCTCCACGGGGAGACGCCCACCATCAACGGGGACGGCAGACAGTCCCGGGATTTTACCTATATCGACAACGTGATCGAGGCGAATCTGCGCGCCTGTAAGGCAGACAGCAGGGCGGCGGGTGAGGCTTTCAATATCGGCGCGGGGGGAAGGCTGTATCTGATTGATATGTACGAGCAGCTCTGCAATGCGCTGGGCGTGGAGGTGAAACCGAATTTCGGCCCGCCGAGAGCGGGGGATGTGCGGGATTCCAATGCGGATATCAGCAAGGCGCGGAAGTTGTTGGGGTATGATCCTTCTTATGATTTTGAGAAGGGGATTGGGCTGGCGATTGATTGGTATAAAGAATATCTGAAATGAAGGTAAGAGCGAAACGCGGGAAGGGTGTTGTTCATTTGCGTTAAGAAGCGTTTCGCAGTTATTGTATTGATAACATTAACGGATGAAAGTGTTTTGCAATTATGGGGTAAGTTGTCAAATAAACGAAGGGATAGATAAGTGGCATGAAATACAAAGTCGTCGTGTTTGGAGTGAAAGATACGTCCGAAAATATTGTGGATTTTATTCAGAAGGAGATCTGTCCGGTGGATTTGGTGATTACGATCAGCCCGGAGGTGACGAAGAAGAATCAGGTTTCGGGGTATAAGGGACTGTCTGTGTTGACGGAGAAGTACGGGATTCCGGTGCATGAGGCGGACAGCTATTTTCTGACGGACGAGAAGACACAAAAATTTATGCAGGAAAATGAGTTTGAGATCGGTATTTCCATGGGGTGGCAGAGGCTGATACCACAGTCGGTGCTGGACTGCTTTCGGTACGGAATTTACGGTTTTCACGGAAACAGCGGCTATCTGCCATTCGGAAGGGGCCGTTCCCCATTGAATTGGTCGGTGATTCTGGGGGATACCCGCTTTAACCTGAATCTGTTCCGCTATGACGAGAAGGCGGACAGCCCCAATGTATTTGCCACAGAGATGTTTTCCATCACGCCCCACGACGATATCCGCACGGCGCAGTACAAGAATATGATCTGTTCGAAACGGCTGATCCGTAAGCTGCTCGCAGCGTATGAAAGCGGACACATCGAGATTCGAAGGGACTCTAAGGATTTTGATTCCTGGTATGAGAAGCGCACGGCGGCGGACGGGAAAATTGATTTCCATAAAAGGACGCGTGATATTTACAATCTGATCCGCGGGGTGGCGGCGCCTTTTCCGGGCGCGTTTGTCTACTGTAAAGAACAGGAAGTGCGTGTCTGGGAGGCACATCCCTTTGATGAGATGATTGATTTTTCCGCCTACGCGCCGGGCGAGGTGATCGATGTGTTTGACGGAAAGCCCGTGGTGCGGACAGTGGACGGTTCATTGCTGATCGACCGTTATGAGAGCAGTCTGACATTGGAAGCGGGGGACATCTTACAATGACGAAACCGATACGTGTGCTGCATGTGCTTGGCGGCGTGAGTCTGGGAGGTGCGGAGAGCCGCATCATGGATCTCTACAGGCAGATGAACCGGGAGGAGATTCAGTTTGATTTTCTGGTACATTCATCTGCTGTAAAAAGAGGCTTTCAGGAGATGTGGCAGGCTGACGGCGGCGCGGAAAAGCAAAACGCAGAAAATGACATAAACGTCAGGAAACCGCAATTTTATGACGAGGAGATACGGTCGTTGGGCGGGCATATTTATGTGCTCCCAAAGTTTAAAGTATATAATTATTTTTCATATAGAAAATCGGTTAAAACCTTTTTTGCGGCGCACAGGGAGTTTGGCGTGGTGCAGGGGCATATGACCAGCACCGCGGGGATCTATCTGCCCATCGCCAAGAAGGCGGGGGCGCCCGTCACGGTGGCCCACTCCAGAAACGCGGGTGTTGTGAAGGGAGCAAAGGGTTTGGCGACCCGCTTTTTCCGCCGGGGTCTTGCGAAAAAGGCGGATTACTGTTTTGCCTGTTCGGAGATGGCGGGGCAGGATGTGTTTGGTGAGGCTGCCATGAAGACGGGGCAGGTCAAAGTGATTTACAATGCCATTGACGTGAGCCGCTTTACTTATGATGAGAACGTGCGGCGGGAGGCGCGGGCGCAGCTCGGTATCGACGGGGCGCTTGTGCTTGGGCATGTGGGCCGTTTTCAATACCAGAAAAATCATCCCTATCTGCTGGAGGTTTTTGCAGAGGTATGTCAGAGGAGGCCGGATGCACGCCTGCTTCTTCTGGGAGAAGGGGAGGACAGATCCGCCATGGAGGAGAAATGCAGGCAGCTTGGCATTGCCGACCGGGTGCATTTTCTGGGAAACCGCAGGGACGCGGAACGGTTTTATCAGGCGATGGACTTCTTTCTTCTTCCCTCCTTTTTTGAGGGACTGCCGGGCGTGCTGGTGGAGGCGCAGGCGGCGGGCCTTCGCTGTATCGTTTCGGACACCGTGACAAAAGAGGCGAAAGCGACGGATCTGGTTACTTATCTGAGTATTGAGGAACCGCCTGCAAGGTGGGCGGAGGAAATTGTAAAGCAGACGGGCTATGCCAGAAGGGATACGGCCCGGGAACTGCGGCAGGCGGGTTTTGACGTGCGGACACAGGCGGAAGGATACAGGCGGTTTTATCTGGGCGAAGGCGCTGCACATTTACGGTGAATGCCGGAAAGGGAGGTAGTGAATCGTATGAAGAAATTGTTGTTGATCGTGCCCTCTCTGCATCAAGGCGGTTCGGAAAAGGTATGTGCCATGACGGCTGTTGCCTTAAAACCGTATTTTGATGTGCAGATTGCCATATTTGATTCCACAAACATAGACTTCGATGTGGGGGATATTCCGGTTGCGGATATTGGACTGCCAAGCCGACCCGGAAAGCTTGCAAAGGTTCTCAATGTCTTAAGGCGGGCACACAGGCTGAAATGGCTGAAAAGGAAAGAGCAGATAGATATTGCCTACAGCTTCGGACCTACTGCTAATCTCGCCAACGTCTTTGCCGGACGGCTTTTTTCGCGAAAGGGTGCGAAGTGCTGGCTCGGCGTGATGAGTTATATGGATATGGACAGCTCCTGGCTTGGGCTTTTCTGCAAGAAGGCGGACAGGCTTTTGTGCTGTTCGGAGACGCTCCGCGGCATGATTGAAAAGAAATATGCGTGCGGCTGTGCTTACACGTTGACGGGATTTTTTGATATCCCGCAGATTCGGGCGAGAGCGGAGGAAGAGGAGGCGGAGCTTCCGTGGCGAGACGGACGGATCATCGTCTCCATGGGGCGGGAGGATGTGGTGAAGGGCTATTGGCATCTGCTGAAAATTTTTTCTCTGGTGCACAGAAAACTTCCCGATACAAAGCTGCTCATGATCGGCAAGGGAGAGTTTACGGCGTATCGTAAACTGGCGGAGGAGCTGGGCGTTGCGGATGCGGTGTGTTTTGCCGGACTGCAGAAAAACCCGTATCCGTATTTAAAGAAGGGCACGCTCTATCTGCTGACTTCCTATTGGGAAGGCTTTCCCAATGCCTTGGTGGAGGCAATGGCGATGGGGCTTCCGGCGGTGGCTACGGACTGTATGACCGGTCCGGCGGAGATTTTCGACGGAAAATATGGCATTTTGGTGCCTAATATGGGGAAGGACCCGGATATGGATGCTTCTCATATAGAAGAGGAAGAGAGGAGCACGGCGGAACGGGTGGTTTCTCTTTTGGAGAATGAGGAGGAGCTTGCGCGTTACGGCAGACTTTCCGTGGAGCGGGCGGGCGTTTTTTCCAAGGAGGCGTATATTCGGAAGATTCGGGAGTGGTCAGTAGAGTGAAAAGAACTTCTAGCCACTTACAGCAAAGACTGTTTCGTGGAGAAGTTCTATGTTTCACTCGGGAAAATGCCTGAAATACGGCATTCTCCGCACGAATTAGAGCAGGGAGAACGATATGGCAAAGAAGATTGCGTTTCACTTAAATTGTCTGGAGCAGGGCGGCGCGGAGCGGGTGGTATCCAATCTGTCCAACCGTTTTGTGCAGAACGGGTATGAGGTGCTTGTCGCTACGGAGTGGCAGGGCGAAGACGAATTTTGGATTGATGAGAGAGTGCGGCGCGTGCATGTGGGGCTGCGGCCGGGTGATGAGAAGAAAAACCGTCTGACCCGGTTTTTTCTGCGCATCCGCTATCTGAAGGAGTTTTTGAAGAAGGAAAAGCCGGATATTCTCATACCCTTTGCCAGAAAGGCGTTGTACCGGGGACTGACGGCGGCTTTCTTTATCAAAATTCCGGTGCTGATTTCCATACGCACGGACCCGGTGGGACACTACGACAGACCCTTTGACAAGGTACAGATTCCTTTCCTGTTTCCGAGGGCGGATGGCTGCGTTTTCCAGACGGAGGGGGCGAGGGAGTTTTTTGCACCCAGACTGCAGAAAAACTCCCGCATTATCTTAAATCCTCTGAATCCCAAGTATATCGGGGTGCCGGAGCCTGAGAAGCGCACGAAAACGGTGGTGCAGTCGGGGAGGCTGGTGGATTTTAAAAATCAGGTCATGCTGATCCGGGCCTTCCATGAGGTGCATAAAAAGCACCCGGACTACGATCTGAAAATTTATGGCAGAGACACGGAGGACGGCACGAAGGAGCTTTTGGAAAAGACGATTGAGGAACTGCATGCGCAGGACTATGTACATCTGATGGGAGCCAGCGACAGTCTGGAAAAACAACTTTCGGATGCGGCGCTCTTCGCGTTCAGCTCGGACTGGGAGGGTCTGCCCAATGCCCTGATGGAAGCGATGGCGCTGGGACTGCCCATTGTGGCGACGGACTGTCCCTGTGGCGGCCCGCGCACGATTATGACAAACGAGGTGGACGGCCTGCTCATTCCCATCAAGAACCAGAAGGCGATGGAGGATGGCATCAATCGGCTGATCGAAGATCCTGCGCTGGCTGAGAGGCTTGGGCGGGAGGCGAGAAAGATTGCGGAGAGAGCCAACGACGAGGCGATTTACGGACAGTGGCGGGATTATATAGACGAAGTATGCGAGTCGTATCGCAGGAAGCATGACTCTTGACGTTATGGGAAACAGGACGTGGAAACGTGAGAGACTGATTGCGGGAGAACACAGAGATGCAGGAATACCCGGAGGCAGGG
Organism: Lachnospiraceae bacterium; assembly: GCA_009774215.1. Taxonomy (GTDB): domain Bacteria; phylum Bacillota; class Clostridia; order Lachnospirales; family Lachnospiraceae; genus UBA3282. Next base: position 8,419 of record VSNH01000024.1, on the reverse strand, counting down.
GCACTGAGTAAACGATGGAAAACGGCAGCAGGACAGCATAGGGAAAGCGGCCGGAAGGCGCAGAAAATTTCGGAGGGAAAAGGAGTGCGGCAGCGGAACACGGAGGATCACATATGGGAACGGACAGGAACATAAAAATACAGCGCCCCACGGGACGTAAGCTCCTGCTTCTGCTCCCTTTTGCAGTCTGCTACGCCTGCTTTGTCGTGCTGGGAGACTGGCAGGGCTCAGTGGACTACAGCAATGCGCAGAATCTGGGGCGGCTTGTGCTCTGGGCGGCGGGAAGCTTCGCCGTACTGCTTGGGGCGGGCTTCCTTTTAGAGAATTGGGCGGCGTTGACTGCTCTTATGCCTTCCGGCACGCGCGCGTTTTATGAAAAAATAGTTCCGCCGAGAAAGGCACGGCGGGGGCATTGGTGGATATGGCTTCTCTTTTTTCTGGCATGTCTTCTGTGCTATCTTCCGTACTATTTGATGTATTATCCCACGTGGTTTAACAACGATGCGGTGTGGCAGATGGAGCAGGCGCTCGGCATGGCGGCGAAATCCAATCACCACCCCTATTTTCATACGCTCATCATCAAAGTGTTTCTGACGGTGGGCTATGGGCTTTTTCACGACTACACGGCGGCGGTGGCATTGTATACCTTTTGCCAGATGGCGCTCACTGCTGCGGTATTCGGGTTTTATCTGTATCTTCTGTACCGAAGGGGTACGAGGATTCTGTGGATGCTTTTGGCGGTATGTTTCTATGCCCTTCTTCCCATAAACGGCATGTTCAGCATTTGTATGGGTAAGGACGCTTGGTTTACGGCGGCGTTTCTGCTGTTTGTGTGGGCGGTACATCATTGTGCCGCGGCACAGGATTTGCGCGGCGCTGCCGGGCGGACAGAGACGCCGGGCAGTTTTGACGGACGAGGGAAGGAGTTCGGAGCGTCGGACAGTCGGCGGTGGCTCTGGTTTTTTGTGACGGGACTGTCGGTCTGCCTGCTCAGAAGCAACGGGATCTTTGTGTTTTTGGGGACGGCGGTCTTGTTGATTTTGTCACGGCTTTTTGCGGGGAGATCGGCGGAGGGAGCCGGAAGGCAGAGCAGGGTCAGTGGAGCCAAAAGGCAGAGCTTGCAGCGGGAGAAGGAAAGCGCACGGATTGGAAAAGAAGGCGGATGGCACAAGTTTTCGGGGCAGGAGAGACAGCGCATGTACATTTCGGCAGCGGCGGTGCTGGTCTGTTACCTGCTATGGCAGGGCCCGGTTCTTCACGCTCTGAAGGTGGAGCCGCCGGACACCATCGAGAGCCTGACCATGCCAGTGCAGCATCTGCTCTGTGCCTATGCCAGAGGCGGAAACCTCAAGGCGGAGGAAGTGGAGATGCTGGAGGCGGTTGTTCCGCTGGCGCAGATCGACGAGTATTATAATCCCTATTTGTTTGATATGACGAAAAATTATATTCGCGAGCACGGCAACCAATCGGTCATAGCAAAAAACAAGGGCGAGTACGCAAAGCTCTGGCTGAAAGTGGGGCTTCGCAATCCCATGCTCTATCTGGAGGCGGAGATCCGGCAGACGGCGGGGTATTACGCCTTACATATTCCCCACGACCAGATTCTTTACAGCGAATATTTTATGGTGGATAATCCCTTCGGCATCGAGAATGAGAGGAAGGTTTTCAGCTATGACGCCAGTCTGGCTATGGGTGATTTTTTGCAGCGGTTTCAGGCGTTTTACAACAAAGTGTGGAGCCTGGGGATGAATACTTGGCTTCTGCTGTTTGCGCTTGCGTGTGCACTTTACAGGGGGCGTCGGGCGATTGTCTTTGCGCCCTGCGTGATGCTTTTGGGGAGTCTGCTTCTGGCGACGCCTGTTTACAATGAATTTCGGTATGCTTATGGGGTGTTCGTGGCGCTGCCGGTTTTGTTTGGTGTTGGTTTTGGGAGAGAGGAGCAGTTTCCTCTGTTGTAGGCTGGTTTCCATACTCCGAAGGAAGCATACCCGTATACTTCTGAAAAAGCTTGGAAAAGTAACGGGCGCTTGAAAAACCTACCATTTCGGCTGTTTGCCGTATGTTTGCATCCGGGTAATCAGACAGCAGCTTTGTGGCGGCGGCTATGCGGATTTCTGTGACAAAGTCGATATATTTCTTGAATTTCGGATTGGTGGATGAGACAGGGGAAGCGGTATCAGAATACCGTATAGATGAAATTGCGGAATTATTGGGCTATAAATCTATTAAGAGCATGAAAGCAGAGGTGGAAAGATTATTGCATACAGGTAGATTAACAATGACGATTCCGGATAAGCCAAAGAGTAAGAATCAGATATATATTGTGATGAAACCGGCGCTCTTCCTTTTGCCGCTCCTTCTCTTCATAGGATGGGTCAACTGGTACGTGGATTCCTACGCCCTTCTCCGCGTCACCTACGACGACATCGCCGCGCAGATGGCGGCGGGGAAAAATGTGGAAGGTCTGGAGGATTCTGATTACAACGACAGAAACCTTCTGGCGGCGCGCATAAAAGGGATGGAGGAGCCGCCGCAGGTCATGGTTCTCGGCTCCAGCCGGGTATATACCTTCGATCATACCATGTTTGGGACAGATTCTTTTTACAATGCGGGGGTATCGGAAGCAACGATTTACGATTTGCTGGCGGTATCGGGTATTTTGCGCAGACAGGATAAAATGCCGGAAACCGTGGTGATTGGAGTAGACGCTTTCCTTTTTAACAAAAGCCATGACAACGAGAAATGGAAGGAATTGGAAGGCTATGCCGATTATATGTCGCTGACGTTGGACGGAAAACTGTCGCCGGAGCTGGTGCAGCCGCATAAGGATACGGGCAGGGAACTGTCGAAAGCCCTGTCTTTGGATTATTTCCGCTACAACGTTACTCTGCTTCCCGACAGAAAGCGGTTTGCCGTCTCCTACACGGACGAATGGGTAACGGAAGGGTATCTGAAACATTCTGACGGAAGTGTCAGTTATCAGCGGGAACTGCGGGAGGTCAACTCTGCGGATGTGGAGGAGATGACAAGACAGTCCGTGGAGGAGCATGTGGTCTATCGGATGACGGACTATGCAGAGATAGACGAAGGGCATTTTTCGCGGCTTTCCGAGCTGATCGACTATCTGCAGGGTGCGGGCGTGGAGGTCATTTTATACTTGCCACCCTATTCGCCCATGATGTATAATTACATAGAATCTGAGGAGGCTTTTCAGATTACGTTGGATGTAGAGAAAATGGTGAAAAATTTGGCAGTCGAAAAAGGGATTGCGCTCTACGGTTCCTATAATCCGGCGGGGTGCGGTCTTGAGATGACGGATTTGTATGATGTGTACCATGTGAAAACCGAAAAGACGGCGGATACTTACTATCCGGTGATTCCGGCAAAGTGATGTCGCTGCGGGGCATATTATTTGGTTGCAGGATATCGGCTGTCATTGAAACCGCATGAATGTATGGGTGGAATGATGGAAAGCATCTTGCGGAAATTGAGCTGCCTGCGGCATGGATGTGATGAAATGAGGATAAAATGAAAGCGAATGTTACCTACTGGCTGGACGAGACGGCGGCGCGTTTCCCCGATAAAACGGCATACGCTGATGAAAAAAAGGAGATTACTTTTGCACAGCTTCGCGTGCAGGCCAGAGCGATCGCCTGTGAACTGACGGCGCGGGGGCTTTTCAAGAAGCCCGTCGCTGTTTTTCTGGAAAAGGGCGTGGATGTGCTTGTCTCTTTTATGGGGGCGGCCTACAGCTGCAATTTTTATTCCCCCATCGACGTGGACATGCCGGGGAGCCGGGTCAATAAGATATTGGAAGTATTGGAGCCTGCTGTGGTGATAACGACAGAGGCGTTGCGGGAAGTCTTTTCCGCGTATGATTATAAAGGAGAGTTCCTTCTGCTGGAGGATGTGTTGGCGGCAGATGTACAGGAGGCGGAACAACAAGATACCGGGATGGGGAAAGTTTCCTCGTCGCCGGAAGGAAAAGATGCGAGGAAGGGATGCTCGTTTGCCGGAACTGGAGAAACAGAGTCCGCGCGGGAGGCGGCCCTTGAGGCGGCGAGAAAGCGCGGCATCGACACCGATCTGCTCTATGTGCTGTTTACCTCGGGCTCCACGGGTGTGCCAAAGGGTGTGACGATCAACCACCGGGCGGTGATCGACTACATAGACTGGGTGACGGAGACCTTTGCAATCACGGAGAAGGACAGCTTCGGCAACCAGGCGCCGTTCTATTTTGACAATTCCATTCTGGACATTTACAGTACCCTGAAAACGGGTGCGACGACTTATATTATCCCGAAAACGCTCTTTGCACAGCCGGTGCCTCTTCTGGAATATTTGAAGGAAAAGAAGATCAATACGATTTTCTGGGTGCCGTCGGCGCTGATCGTGGTGGCGAAGCTTAAGGCGTTTAAGAACGTGGATTTGTCTGATACGCTGCGGCGGGTGATGTTCTGCGGCGAGGTCATGCCGAACAAGCAGCTGAATGTGTGGCGGAAATTTTTGCCGGACGTACAGTATGCGAACCTGTACGGTCCTACGGAGATTACCGACGCATGTACTTATTATATGGTAGACCGCGAGTTTTCCGACGAGGAACCGCTTCCTATCGGATTCCCCATGCCGAACACGGACATTCTCGTGTTGAATGAGAAAAATGAGCCGGTAACGGGGGAGGAGCCGGGAGAGCTTTGTGTGAGGGGCACATCCCTGTCCATGGGCTACTATAAGAATCCGGAAAAGACGAGAGAAGCCTTCGTGCAGAATCCACTGAACGATGCGGTACCGGAGCTGATTTATCGGACAGGCGATATCGTGAAATACAATGAGCGCGGAGAGATTATTTATCTTTCCAGAAAGGATTTTCAGATCAAGCATATGGGGCATCGGATCGAGCTGGGCGAGATTGAGACGGCGGTGTCTTCGCTCTCTGAGATTTCTCTGAATTGCTGCCTTTATGATGAGAAGCATCAGAAAATCGTGCTCTTTATTGAGGAGGAGCTGGACAAGGCATATATCAACGAAAAAATTTCCCATCTTGTGCCGGAGTACATGCTGCCGAATAAGGTGATCCGGGTGGAGAAGATGCCGATCAACGCCAACGGCAAGATTGACCGGGTGAAACTAAGAGAATATATATAACAGTTCAGTCAGACCGAATTTGGAAGGCGAACCATGTTCGCATGAATTTGACACCTCAGTGATGGTTTTAGAGAATGCCTGCATTTGGGAAAAAACAGCAGCGGAAATGCGAGTTGAGCGTGTTTTGTGCATGACGTGGGTCAAACTGTGTAATAAATGACAGAATGGAGTTGTATGAACACAGATTTTCAGCGAATCGTGATGATCGGTTATGGAAAGGCCACCGGCGAGATATTAAAATATACGGACGACAGGCGGGCAGACTATGGCTATGCGCTGGAATTTATCGAGCATGAACCCCATGCCCTGGGCGTTACAAGGCAGATTTGCGGGGAGAGGGGGATTCCCTTCGCGTCCATGCCGGACAAGCGGGAGCTTGGCAGGTATCTCGGTGAAATACAGGAGAAGACGCTGATCGTCTCGGCCAGCAACAATTTTCTGTTCCCGGCGGCATTGGTGGAGAGGAAACATATCACGATCATCAACTTTCACAATGCGCTTCTGCCGGATTATCCCGGAAGAAACGCGCCGAGCTGGGTGATTTATCAGGGCGAGGAGCGGACGGGTATCACCTGGCATTATGTGACGGCAGGGGTGGATGAAGGAAATATCATCATTCAAAAGAGCTGTGAGATCGGCCCGGACACGAAAGCCTATGAGTTGACGGAGCGGTTGATGGATTTGGCATGCGAAGGGTATTACGAGTGTTTCGACAGTGTTTTGCAGGAAAATGCCGTGGCAAGGCCGCAGGGCTTTTCACCGGAGAGGCGGATGTACCGTTCCGGGGAGATTCCGGGAAATGGATTTCTCGATCTGACGGAGGAGCCGGAGAAGCTGTACCGGCTGCTGCGCAGTGTGGATTACGGGAAGAGCGGGATATTCCCGCCGCTGCAGACGGAAGCTGCCGGGATGCGGGCGGAGGTTCTGCGGTATCGAAAGATTGCTCCGGAGAAGAAGAAGGAAGAGGCGGACATGTTTTATCTGCCGCTTGCGGACGGGAATCTGCTAAAAATTAAATATCGAATGTTATGATATGGTAAGATGAGGAATTAAAAATCTGCATATGCGGGTGTAAAATAAAAGCATGGATGACAGGAGAGAAAGGATATTAGTTTTATGGAAGAAAAAGTGTTGGAAATACTGGAAGAATACTGTGAGGAAGCCATCGGCTACACAGGCGACAATATGATGGAGGAGGGCGTGATCGACTCCTTTACGGTCATTAATATTGTCAGCGAGCTGGAGGATGCCTTCGATATCGAGATCGACGCCAAGTATGTGGTGGCGGAGAACTTCAGAAACAAAGAGGCGATCATAGAGCTGGTGGCCCGTCTTTTAGACGAGTAGAGTGAAAAGAACTTCTAAAGCTCAGCAGAAAGGGCTGCTTCGCTAAGAAGTTCTATGTTTCACTCAGGAGAAGTGAATGAAACTCTTATCAATTAATTTCGTAATATTATGGGTGATTTTTTTCGCCCTTTACTATCTGGCGCCGAAAAAGCGGCAGTGGATGATTCTGGCCGTGGCGAGCGGCCTGTTTTACGTGGTCGGTACGGGCGGGATTCCGAGCGGGATTCTTTTGACGGGGGCGGGCGCTTACGGCTGCGGCATCTATTTGAAACGCAGTCTGGAAACGCAGAAAGAAGCGCTTTCGCTTCTTGCGGATAAGGAGAAGAAAAAGACGTTGAAGCAGGGGTTTGAGAAGCGCAGAAAACGCGTTCAAATCCTTTATTTTGTATGCAGTCTCGGTATTTTGGCCCTCACAAAATATATGGTTGTGATTCTGCCCGTTTTGCAGGGAGCGGGACTGACCACGCCCCGGAGCGACGCCTTTTTTGAACGTGTGGTGATGCCGCTGGGCGTTTCCTTTTATACGCTGACAGCCATCGGCTATGTGGTGGACGTGGGACGGGAACAGTGCAGGGCCGAGGAAAATCCCGCAAAGCTTTTTTTGTTTTTAGCCTATTTCCCGGCGATCACGCAGGGGCCCTTCAACCGCTATGTGAAATTACAGGGAGAGTTTGAAAGGGAGCATGTCTTTGACTACGAGCGAATGCTCTTCGGCGTACAGCGGTTTGTCTGGGGCGCGTTCAAGAAGCTGGTGATTGCGGATCGGATCAATCTTTTCGTGGGAAATGTGTTTGAGGGCGCAGGCGGGATTCCGGGCAGCATTTATGCGCTGGCGGTGATTTTTTATATGATTCAGCTCTACGCGGATTTTTCAGGCTATATGGATATGGCACTGGGCATCAGCGAGACTTTTGATATTTTCCTGCCGGAGAACTTTAAAAGACCGTATTTTTCTAAATCTGTGGCGGAATTTTGGCGCAGATGGCACATTACGCTGGGGACGTGGTTTAAGGATTATGTGATGTTCTCCTTTGTGATGTCGGGAACAGGGCGGAAGATCGGTAAGAGCGCGAAAAAGAGATGGCCGAAGCTGGGGAAGCATGTGACGGGCATCGTCGGGACAATGCTGGTCTGGCTGTTGACCGGTATGTGGCACGGCAGAACCGTGAGCTATATTTTGTGGGGCATCTACTACGGCGTGATTATGTGTGTGTCTCTCGTGTTGGAACCGCAGTACGGCATATGGAAGGAAAAACTTTCTATAAAAGAAGGAAAGCTGTATTCTCTGTTCTGTATGGCGAGAACATGGGTGATCGTGTTTGTGGCGGATGTGCTGATCCGCTCTGAGAGTCTGTCTCAGGCGGGGATGATTTATCGGGCAATTCTTATGGATTTCCGTGTAAGGGAGGGGATTTTGGGCGTGACGTCCTACGGACTCAGCAAGTATGCATTCTTGCTGCTGGCTTTTTCCTGTCTGCTGTGGCTTGCGGTGTCGGTCTGGGAGGAGCGGGAAAAGGACGTGCGGCGAGAGCTGGCTGCCTGCCCGATGGCTGTGAGGTGGTGCTGCTATTACGGCGTTGCGCTGCTTTTGCTGATTACGGGAATTTATGGCGGAAGCTATGATACGGCGGCGTTTTTATACCAAAGTTTCTGATAACGGTTCAGCCAGACCGAATCTGCAGGGCAAATCATGCTAGTACATCGAATAATAAGTAACCGGCTATATGACTTGCCTGAATTTCCATCTGCTGCGTTGTCGTCAATCGACGTAGCCACCGCTACGACTCATTCCTTCGCCTTGCATATGAAAATTCATTCTGCGCCATATGGCTAGGAACTTATTTTTCGATGTACTAGTGCGCCATTTTCCAATTGCATACACTTTTTGCGAAGTCCAGAATTTCCTTATACAAGGCGTTTGAGGGAG
>VSNH01000023.1 GCA_009774215.1 Lachnospiraceae bacterium | reverse complement strand
GTAAAAGGCCGTTCTCTCTGGCGTACCGTCCTGCAGAACCAGCTCCGGATCAAACTCCGTCCGGCTGTAAAAGCTCTTATCCCATCCGCCGAGGGACGAAAACCAATGCCAGGTAAAGGTCAGTATCCCGCCGCATCTGCCAAAGGCAATTGCCCGCGCAAGTGTCCCCCGGTTTTCCTCAGTCTCTGTCCGGCAAGCCGTATCTCTCGTCTCGTAGCGGATGTTCGGAGAGTAAGCCAGAAGCTCAAACCCTCGCAGAACAGGCTCCTTTCCCGTGACCGCCCTACGCAAAATAAATTACACATTTTTTCCCCGCAGTGCACAAAGTATCAATGCGTCAGCATCTCCTCAATAAAAATCCCATACCCTTTCGTGGAGTCGTTCACCAGCACATGGGTCACCGCCCCCACCAGCTTCCCGTTCTGGATGATGGGGCTGCCGCTCATACCCTGAATAATCCCGCCCGTCAGCATCAGCAGCTTCTCATCCACTACCCGGATTACGATACCTCTGTTTACATTCTCATGCTCCAGATTGACTTCCACAATCTCCACATCATAAAATTCCGGTTCCCCCGAGACGGAACAGATGATCTGCGCAGGCCCCAGCTCGATCTCCTGCTTTAAAGCAATGGGCACAGGCTCAAAGGCGGCGTTTGCCAACAGTTCCTCGTCGCAGACCCCAAAAATTCCCTCCGCCGTGTTTTCCGTAATCTCCCCGATCACATTGTCGCTGTCATATTCAATGTATCCCGTCAGCTCTCCAGGCGCGCCATCCGTGCCTCTGGTGATGCCCACAATCTCCGTCCTATAGAGCGTCCCCTCTTCCAGATTCATCAGGATCGACGTGTCCACATCATTGATACCATGGCCCAGCGCGCCAAAGGTAGCGTCCGTTCCCTCGTATGTCATGGTGCCGATTCCCTGTGCATTGTCCCGAATCCAGATTCCCAGCTTCCAATCCTCCATCCTGTTTTTTCCGGCATTGATACAAACATCCGTTGTTTCATTGTTTCTCCTGATGGTCAGCACCATGTCCTCCCCCTCGGATGCCTCCACCATACTGATAAACTGTTTTTTATTTTCAACGGGCTCCCCGTTGCATTTCAAAATGTAGTCGCCCTTTTGCAGCACGTATCTGGAAGGGGAAATGGTTTCACCCCCGCTGCTCTCAAACTCACCGATGCCCACCACCAACACGCCGTCCGTCTTCACGTAAATGCCGATGGGAATGCCCGAGGGGATCAGCATTTTATCCTGAATCACCTCGATATCCACATTCTTATAAGGGAACACACCGAACAGCTTCAAATCCATACGATACGTGTCAATCTCATTTGCTTTCAGCTTTACGGTACGCGCAAAATCCACATGAATGCTGTCCTGTCGTTTATCCTCCTCAGCCAGCAGATACGCCTCATCCTCCTCATCCACATCCGTCACGGAGGCCACCGGCGCCGCTTCCTCGGTCGAACGGTAAATATCTCCCGATACAGGAACGCGGAAATCAAACTCCTGCTCCACCCCGGCACGGATTCTGATCTGCGACGGAATCCTATTCCAATAGGAAAAGTATATCGTAAAAAGAAGCGCAGCCATGCCCGCCAGAAGCAGCAGCCACAAAAAACTCCTGTATTTTCTCTCCTGTTGCTCAGTCATATATATTGAATTGCCCACTCTTCACATTCCTCTCCTTTTTTTATACTGCATAAGCAGACTCGGCTTATGCGCACAAAAGGACACACTTTACAGTATGTCCTTTCTAGTATGTGAAGAATCTTGTTTTTTAATATTATAAATTTTATATTATTTGGTTTTTCCTGCCAATTCTTTCATCTCCTCAGCGTTTTTCAAGGCGTTCTCGGTAATCGCGTCACCGCCCAGCATTCTGGCCAGCTCCTCCACGCTCTCCCGCTCCTCAAGCTCCCTGATTCGGGTGATGGAGCGATTGTCCGCCACCTGCTTTTCTATGACGAAATGGGTATCGGCCATAGCGGCAATCTGAGGCAGATGGGTGATACAGATCAGCTGGTGTCCTCTTCCCAGAATACCCATCTTTTCCGACACCTTCCACGCCGTCCTGCCGCTGATGCCGGTGTCAATCTCATCAAAAATCAAAGTCTCGATCTCGTCCTTGTCCGCCAGCACGGTTTTCAGCGCCAGCATAATGCGGGAAAGCTCTCCGCCGCTGGCCACCTGCGAAAGTTCCCTGACCGGCTCTCCCGGATTCGTGGAAATCAAAAATCGTACTCTGTCAAAGCCGTTTTCGGAAAGCTTATCCTCATCGGCCTCCACTGCGATCTCAAAAACCGCCTGCTCAAAATTGAGATCCGAGAGCGCCGCCCTCATCTTTTCTGACAGATTCTGCGCATTTTCCCTGCGCAGGACAGAAATCTCCTCCGCCAGCGCAAGCGCTTCCTTTTTAAGCGTCTTTGTCTCGTTCTCGAGCGCCGCCCTGTAAGCGTCGTAATCCTGATACTTTTCTATGGTCTCCAGCGCACGCTCACGATATGCCAGAATTTCCTCCACGGTATTGCCATATTTTGACTTTAAACGATTGATCAGATTCAGACGCGTTTCCGTCTGCTCAAACAGCCCGGCATCAAACTCCAACTCCGAAAGGTACTCCGCCATTCCTCTGTTATAATCGTTTAACAGACTGTCAATATCAAGAAGCTGCTTCTCATACTCCTTAAGCGTCTCATCGTAAGCGGAAACAGAGCGAATCTCCTTAATCGCTCTGGCAATCACACTGCCTGCCCCGCTGTTCTCATAGCCGCACATGGCATGCGCGTTTAACGCCGCCTCCTCAATCTTTCTGGCATTGCTCATCCGCTGGTAAGCGCGCTCCACCTCCGTGTCCTCTCCGGGCACGAGCGCAGCCTCCTCGATTTCCCGGCACTCAAACTCCGCCAGAGAACACTCTCGTTTTCTTGTCTCCTCATCTATTTCATTCTCGGACAATTCCCGGCATTTATCACGGTACTGTCGGTAACTGCCGATCAGCCGCTCCTTTTTCCCCGAAAGGCCGCTCCCCGCGTATGCGTCCAGTATCTCAAGCTGCTTTGTTTCTTTCAATAACGACTGGTGTTCGTGCTGCCCGTGAATATCGATCAGAATCTCCGCAAGCTGCCTGAGCTGCTTCGCCGTCACCGTCTCCCCGCAGACCTTGCACTGACTGCGGCTTTCCATGATTTTCCGCTGTAGAATGAGTTGTCCTTCCTCCAGAGAAAGCTCCATATCGTGTATGGCCTCAACCTGCACGGGATCCTCCACGGTAAATACCAGCTCCACCAACGCATACTCCGCCCCCGAGCGGATCATCTCCTTATCCGCCTTGGCGCCCAGCGCCAGATTAATAGAACCGATGATAATGGACTTTCCGGCCCCGGTTTCCCCGGTCAGAATATTGAGTCCGCCGCCGAACGTGACCTCCGCCTCATCAATCAAAGCCAGATTTTTCACATGTAAACTCTGTAACATTCTATCCTCTTTTCACCCTAACCGCCATGATTCCGCTTCAGCGGAATCTCAAATCTGTGCGGAGAAATGCCGTATTTCAGGCATTCTCCTGCGTGTAAGTGATTTGCGAAGCAAATCCGGAACTTCCAAGTCAGCTTTGCTGACTTTGCGATGCAGCCTCTGCTGCTGAGCTTTAGAAGTTCTTTTCACTCTAACATCCTGCCAATCTTCTCCATCACGATCCGGGCATCCTGCTCGCTTCTCATCGCCATCATCACCGTGTTATCTCCGGCGATACAGCCGACAACCTCCTCAATCCTCATAGCGTCCACTGCTGCCGCCACCGCCATCGCCATGCCCGACACTGTCTTTAACACCAGAAGGTTCTGGGCCAGTTCCATGGAAACATATCCTTCCTTCAAAACCCTGCCGTACTTATCCCCCAGATGCTCTTCCTCCCCGCCGAATGCCACATATTTCTGCCGCCCCCTGCCGGTGGGTATCTTGGAGAGCTTTAGTTCCCGTATGTCTCTGGATACAGTGGCCTGCGTGACCTCGTACCCGTCGGCCTTAAGCCGCTCCACCAGTTCCTCCTGGGTTTCTATCTCATTCTGTGTAATCAGTTCTGTAATCTTCTCGTGTCTCTTCTTTTTCATAACACGTCTAAATTTCCCTTCTATGCCTCACTCATTTTTTTATGGAGCACCGACAGGAAGCTCTCCGTCCGCAGTCTGACAATTCCCGTTGTCCTGTCGGAGCGGCGTATCAGAATACGGTCGCCGGTCTTAAGCGTTATCGTATTGCTGCCGTCAAAATTGGCCTCCACCACCTGCTCGTGCCCATCCTTCCCCCAAGGGATCTCCACCGTGATTTCATCCTCCGGCGAGAACACAATGCTGCGGGTATTCAAGGTATGCGGGCAGATCGGCGTCAGGAGCAGCAGCCTTGCCGAAGGTTCCACAATGGGGCCTCCCGCAGAGAGATTGTAGCCCGTAGAGCCTGTGGGCGTAGCCACGATCACGCCGTCCGCACAGTAATCATTTAAAAACTGCCCGTTCACATAGATGCGGACATTCAAAATCTGTAAGGAGCCACAGCGGGAAATCACAATATCATTCAGCGCATACCGCTCCTTCTCACCCGTCGTCACCCTGCCGGAGAGCATCATCCTCTCCTCCCTTACAAACTCGTCCTTCAGAAGCTTCTCCACCGCCTCCTCGGCACAGGTGCTCTCCACCTCCGCCAGATAACCAAGCGTCCCCAGATTGATGCCAAGAAGCGGAATATCGCTGTCCATCATATTTCCGGCCGCCCGAAGCAAGGTTCCGTCCCCGCCGAGCACCAACGCGCAGTCCACCCCGGTCTCCCCAGTCTCCGCAATGGCCTGCCTCTCATTTTTGACGCAGACCGCTTCCCCGCCATGTTTTTTAATAAAGGCTGTTATTTTATTTGTAAACGCGCCAGCGGGGTCCTTCGCCTCGTTGGTAATCAGATAAAATCTCTTCATCCGCTATTTCGCCTCATCCAAGGCGCCGTGCGCCTCCTCTACCAGTTTCTCGATCCGGGCCGCCTGCCCTTCCTCCCGGGAGATGCCTCCCCCGGCCTCAGACAGCGCCAAAAGCGCGTCGATCGCCTCTTTCTCCGACATACCCAGAATCCCTTCCGGAATTTCCGCCCGTTTCTCCAGCCACAGCAGATACTCAATATTTCCCTCCGGCCCCTTGATCGGCGAGTAAGTCAGCCCTTTTACCGAAAAGCCGATCATATCCGCGTAATCGACTATCCGCCGCACCACCTCGATATGTACCTTCCGCTCTCTCACGACACCCTTTTTCCCGACTTTATCCCGCCCCGCTTCAAACTGGGGTTTGATCAGGCAGACCATCTCTCCCCCTGACCGCAGGAGCTTCCTTGCGGGAATCAGAATTTTCGTGAGGGAGATAAAAGAGACATCCACCGACGCAAAGTCGATGGGTTCCCTGATATCCTCATCCGTTACATAGCGGAAGTTGGTCTTCTCCATACAGACCACCCGCTCGTCGTTTCGCAGCTTCCAGTCGAGCTGCCCATGCCCCACATCTATGGCATACACCTTACCCGCGCCGTTTTGCAGCATACAGTCCGTAAAACCACCGGTAGACGCGCCGATATCCATACAGACCTTTTCCCGCAGGATAATCGGAAACTGCCCGACGGCCCGCTCCAGCTTCAGACCGCCGCGGCTCACGTAGGGAAGCGGCTTACCCTTCACCTCAATCTTTATTTTGCTCTCGTCAAACAGAGTGCCCGCCTTATCCTCCCGCTGGTTATCCACAAACACGTTTCCCGCCATAAGAAGCGCTTTCGCTTTCTCCCGGGAGGCTGCAAACCCCTGTCTGACCAGAATAACATCCAGTCTTTCCTTCATAATCCCCGCTTATCTGCCTGACTGCCAAGCCGCAGTCACCTTTTCTTCCACGGAAACCGCGTCGATACCCGTCTCCTGCTTCAAAAGCTCCACATTTCCATGCTCCACATACTCATCCGGGATCGCGATGCCAAGCACCTTCGTCTCCACATCCAAAGAATCCACAAAAGCCCTGACCCGCTCCCCGAAACCGCCGCTGGCCACATTCTCCTCCATTGCGACGATCAATCTGTGGGTCTTACACGCCTCACGGATCAGTTCCTCGTCAATGGGTTTCACAAAGCGGGCGTTTACAAGCGAGCAGGAAAGCCCCTTTTCTTTCAGTCTCTGCCGCACAGTGCGCGCTACCTTCACCATACTGCCAACCGCCAGAAGAAGAATATCCTTCTCCGCAAACAGTGTCTCGCTCTTCCCGTAGACAATTGGCTCCCTGAATTCTTTCAACCCGTCATAAGCCTCACCTCTCGGATAGCGGATGGCGATAGGCCCGCCAAACTCCACCGCAAACTTAATCATATCGGAAAGCTCCCACTTGTTTTTGGGCGCCATCACATGCATATTCGGTATGGACGACAGGTAGGACAGATCAAACAGCCCCTGATGCGTCTCCCCGTCGCTTCCCACAAGCCCGGCCCTGTCAATACAGAACACCACCGGCAGATTCTGAATGCATACGTCGTGCAGAATCTGATCGTAGGATCTTTGCAGGAAAGACGAGTAAATCGCCACGATGGGTTTCAGGCCGCCGGCCGCCAGTCCCGCCGCAAAGGTCACCGCGTGCTCCTCCGCGATCCCCACGTCAAAGAACCGCTCCGGGTACATGTTGCGGAAGCGTTTCAACCCCACACCGTCCGGCATGGCCGCCGTAATCGCCACCACCTTCTCATCCCGCTGCCCCAGCTTGCACATGACCGTGGAAAAAATGTCCGTATAATTCGCCTTCGCCTTGGGGGAACTGGGAATGCCCGTCTCGATATCGAAGGGCTCCGCGCCGTGAAATCTGGCCGGATGCCGCTCCGCGGGCGCATATCCCCTGCCCTTCTGGGTAATGACATGAACCAGCACCGCCTTCTTGACTTTCCTTGCCTCCCGAAAGATATGTACCATCTCCTGAATATTATGGCCGTCCACCGGTCCCAAATAGGTGATACCCATATCCTCAAAGAGCATCCCGGGCACAACGAGATGCTTAAAACTGCTTTTGGCGCGCCGAATCTGGCTCACCACCTTATCCCCGTACTTTGGCTTGCTGCGCAGGGAGTTATAAATCCCCTCTTTCAAATCCAGATACATGTCAGCCGTACGGATATTGTTCAAATACTTGGAAACGCCGCCCACATTTTCGGAAATAGACATATTGTTATCGTTTAGAACAATGATAAAGTTCGTGTCCAGACGGGAAGCGTTATTTAACGCCTCATAGGCCATACCGCCCGTGAGCGACCCGTCCCCGATCACGGAGACAATAGTGTTATTCTGCCCCTGTATATCCCGGGCCTTCACCATCCCAAGCCCCGCCGATATGGAGGTGGAGCTGTGCCCGGTATCAAAACAGTCGCAGTCGCTCTCCTTCCGCTTCGGAAAGCCGCTCATGCCGCCGAATTTCCGCAGATTCACAAAACCGTCGCGACGCCCCGTCAATATCTTATGGGTATAGGACTGGTGCCCCACATCCCAGATCAGCTTGTCCTCCGGCAAATTCAAAAATAAATGGAGCGCCATAGTCAGCTCCACCGCTCCCAGATTGGAACCGAGATGCCCGCCGGTCACGCTGATAGTCTGAATCAGGAACTGTCTGATTTCCTCCGCCAGCACGCCGTAATCTTCCGGCGCAATCTGCTTGATGTCATTTGTCTGCGCTATCTGTTCAAGTAACATACTAACCCCCATGATTCCGCTTTAGCGGAATCTCAAATCAATGCGGAGAATGCCGCATTTCAGGCATTCTCCAGCGTGAGACTTAGAACTTCTTCGCGAAACAGCCTTTGCTGTGAGCGATTAGAAGTTCTTCTCACGCTATGCTCCTTACTTTTCTCTGTAAATTAACTGCTCCACCAAATTTTCCAGAAATACGTTTCTGTGTGGGAATACCTTCAATATCCCGACTGCCTCTTCTGAGAGCGCTTCCACCTGTCTTTTTGACTCCTCCAGACCGTGCATGGCCACATAGGTCAGCTTGTGGTTCTTCTCATCGCTTCCCGTAGGTTTCCCCAGCACTTCCAGACTGCTTGTCACATCCAGTATGTCGTCCTGAATCTGGAAAGCAACACCGATATTTTCCGCGCACCGCTCCAGCTGCGCCACCGCCTCTTCATCTGCTCCCGCAAGCACGGCACCGATCGTCATCGCTGCCTGAATCAGCGCGGCAGTCTTGTTTTTATGGATATATAGGAGCTGTTCCTCTGTCACTTCCGTCTCCGGCTTCTCCGCAAGAAGATCTGCGCACTGGCCGCCGACCATACCATAGACGCCCGCCTTCCGTCCTAAAATGTGCATGGCACACTCTATTCGCTCGTAATCTTCTATCGTCACCGCTTTCCTAAAAGCGCGAAGCGCCGTCTCATACGCATAATTTAAGAGTCCGTCCCCGGCAATCACGGCGATATCTTCCCCGTAAACCACATGGGTCGTTTTCCTGCCCCTGCGGTAATCATCGTTGTCAAGGGCAGGCAGGTCATCATGTATGAGGGAATAAGTGTGGATAAACTCAATCGCCGCCATAAAACAGGGCAGCTCCTCACCCGTCTCGCCAAACAGGACAGCGCTCTCACGCATCAGCAGTGGGCGCAGCCTCTTGCCTCCCGCCGACACCGCATACACCATGGCTTCCAGCACTTTACTCTGAAACCCCTCCGGCTTCGGCAGATACGCCGCAAGTATATCTTCCACTTCCCCTGTTTTCTTCTCCAGTTCCTCTTTAAAATTCATCCAGCCCACCGTCCTCGTTGATCTTAAGCACTTTCTTTTCCACACGGTCTATGGTTTCGTTGCACTGTGCCAGAAGCGCCATTCCCCGGTTATATTCCGCAAAGGACTGCTCCAGCGTAATGTCCTCCGTCTCCAATCGCCCAATCACTTCCTCTATCTGCCTAAACGCGTCCTCCAGAGATAACGCCTGTTCTTTTTCAGTCCTATTTTCTTCTTTCTTTTTAGCCATTCTGCTTCTCCTGTACCTGCGCCAAAAGGCTGCCATCCTTCACATAGACCCGTATCTGTTCTCCCACCGCCACCTGCTCTACGGAGGACAGGGTCTTTCCGGAAACGTCGGATGCATAGGCATATCCCTGACTCAGTTTGTCCAAAGGCGACAATCCTTTCATCTGCGCCGCGTAAAGCGCAAGTTTGTGCCTCGTCTCCTGCAGCCTTCTCTCCATCGCTGCCTGCAGACGCTCCTCCAGCGATGCCGACTGCGTTTTTCTCGTGCGCAGGATATACAGGGGACTCAGGTACTTCAGCCGCACGCCGTACTGCTCCGCTCTGTTCCGATAGCCCTGTACCGTTCTCCTGCAAAGACGCTGCATGGTGACCGCGCACTCCTCCAGACGCTCCTCCAACTGCCCGAAATCGCAGACTGCCAGCTCCGCCGCCGCGGAGGGCGTGGGCGCGCGCAGATCCGCCACAAAGTCCGTGATGGTCACGTCCGTCTCATGCCCTACCGCAGAGATAATCGGGACACTACAGTCAAAAACGGCCTGTGCCACCGCCTCCTCATTGAAGGCCCAGAGATCCTCAATGGAACCGCCGCCCCGCCCCACAATGATGGTGTCTGCCTGCAGACGTTCCAGCGCACGGATCCCGTTTATGATGCTGGGCGCCGCCGCCTCCCCCTGCACGATGGCCGGATAGAGGATTACCTGCACATAAGGGTTCCTTCTGGTTGCCACGTTGATGATATCGTGCACCGCTGCCCCCGTCTCCGCCGTCACCACACCCAAAACCTTGATATAGCGTGGAATCGGACGCTTATACTCTTCGGCGAACATCCCCCGCTCCGCAAGCTCCGCTTTCAGACGTTCATATTTCTCATATAAAACGCCGATCCCGTCCAGCTCGATCTGTCTGGCATACATCTGATATTTTCCGTCGCGCTCATAGACATCCACACTTCCGCTTACGATAACCTGCTGTCCCTCCGCCATACGAAAGGACAGCCCCCGCCTGTCAGAAGAAAACATAACGCATGATATTGCGCTTTTTTCATCCTTCAGCGTAAAATAAATATGCCCGGAGGTATGATATTTACAATTACTGACCTCACCCCTGATCCGGACTTTCTGCAGCATAAAATCCTGTGTGAACATGTTTCTGATGTAGGAATTGACCTGCGCCACTGTGTATACATTCTGCATACGTCTGCCTCTTAGTAACAGTTCAGCCTTCGGCTTCCTGTTACAGAATCTGCCATTCCCAATCGCCTTCGGCGAGGCGCAGATTCTTTTCTGACTCAATTTACATGTTCTCACGAACTTTACAACAAGTGCAAAGTCCTGAGCCGTACTGTTATGTCTCTTACACAAATTTCGCCAAAACGCCGTTGACGAATCCATAGGAGGCGTCCTGCCCGAATTTTTTGGCAAGCTCCACCGCCTCGTTAATCGCCACGCCGGTAGGAACATCCTCGTCATATCGGATTTCATAGACAGCCAGACGCAGAATCGTCAGATCAACTTTGCTCATTCTTCCCGTATCCCACCCTGACGCCTTCTCATTCAAAAGCGCGTCAATCTCAGTCAGCTTTTCACAAATTTTATGATATTTCTCTGAGATATAAGCGGCATCCTCATCCGCCGCGGCATCCTCATCCGCAAAGAACAACTCCTCCTGCTCCGGCATATCTTCCATTTTATTAAATTCTACCCGAAACAGCAGTTTAAAAATCTGTTCACGCAACTCTCTTCTGCTCATAGCCAGCCACTCATCCTATTTTTCTTTCGTCACATTAATTCCTGCAATGCGGATATTCACATCCGTCACTTCCAGCCCGGTCATATTCTCAATCGCGCTCTTCACCTTCATCTGCACGCGCTGGCATGTAGCCGGAATATTGTAGCCGTATTCCATGGTAACCGCCAGTCCTAGTTTTACCTTTTTCCCGGATACCTCCACCTTGGCTCCTCTGGAAAGTCCTCTGACTCCCACCCGGCTTAAGAGCTCGTTTGTGAGATTCCCCGCCATAGCGGCAACCCCGTCCACTTCCGTCGCCGCCAGCGCAGCGATCATCGCCACCACATCATCCGCGATCTTTACAGTCCCGGCTTTCTCCTCCTGCGACTCATAACCGCTCTTCTTTTCATCCTGTTCCATGTTTTCCTCATTTCCGAAGCGTCCTTTGCTGAGGAACACGAGCAGAATTTAGGAGTTTTCCGAAGGAATACTCCGATTCTCCTCTGTGATCCGGGAGTCTGTGGCGCTTCTGCACAAACTCCTGATTGAAAAATAAGGTCATCAGACTTATTTTTCAATCTTATCCTCATTTCCGCGCTGTTTCCCACGCATAATGCAATATTTGCCCATATTGAATTAAGTATATCAAAATTTCTTGTTTTTGCCTAGCCCCCTCAAAGCCAGAAGCTCAGGCTGTACTGCTTTTCGTTCTCCACATAGGAGACCGCTTTATCCGAACAGTTCAGATAGCGGAAAACCTCCTGCTGCCCGATCAGCGTCTCCCGCATTTTCTGATAAATAGCAGGGCCATCGCATTTCAAAGTCACATAAGTGTCGCCTCTCTCATAACTGTCCGTAAAAATTTTCTCAATCTTTTCCTCGTCGAAATCCGTAAAATAGACGCCCTCCCGCACGTAAAAGTTGGCGTCCATGGAAGTGCACACGGGCATCTCCACCACATTTTCCTGCGTATGCGTCAACTCCATCTGCTCCGTGGTGACACAGAGATAGTCATAATTGATCGTCGGTATCTTCTCCACAGGGTAATCACTGCCGCCCACCGCCTGATAGGACGCGTCCCCCCAGGTCGTATCCACATAATAGTATTCCCCGTCGATCCGCACCAGATTCCAGGCATGTCCCTCGCCACCCACGACCCGTCCCAGCACAAGCGTGGCAAAAACGCCTGCCCGGTTTAAGAGATACTGTGTGGCCTTCGCATAACCCTGACAAACCGATTTCCGCTCCAGAAAAACGGAGCATATATTCTGACTGTCCTTCGCCGCCGCGTCATAATCCGTGTGATGAATCAGATATTCATAAACATACTTTACCTTCTCATACTCACCTGCATTCTCTGGTATGCCCGCCAGGCACTGGTTTACATAATCATCTATCCGGCGTTGCTTCTCCTCCACCTCCTCCGGGCTGAACCGATAACTGCCCGTAAAGGTAATCTTTTTCAGAATGCTGCCCAGCGTATATTCTGTGTAGCTGTATCCCTCCACATAAAAAATCTCGGGATGATCGTTTAACACACACTGGAACACGCGGGATATCAGCTCCTTATCACAGCTGGAGAGCTTTACGTTTTCACGGAAATCAATGAGCGCCTCCAAAATCTCCAGATAAATTTCCTGCTCCTCCTCCGACAGCTTTCCGAAGGCATAACACGCCGCCTGTTCCTCCCGCAGCTTTTCATCCGTCCGGGTAAGCACCTGCTCCGGCAGCTCCTGCTTCGTTCCCCCGGCTCCCACATTATCCTGCCTGTAGAGACTGTTCTCGCTCCGGGACAATCCCCGTCCCACAAAATAGAGGGCGCCGGTCAAAGCCAACATACAAAACAGCAGTATCCCCGTCTTTTTCATGCGCAGTCGTCCCCCTTCCCACAGGCACTCCAAATCTTTTATGATCTGCCGAATTCTGACAGAATCAATCCTTCATTTCTCTCCATCGTCATACCGATGCTCCACTGATTGACGAAAAGCAGAAGCGGATTATCCTTCAAATCCTTAATTTTCTTCATATCCGAAGTACCCGTCAGCTTGTCCAGATCAATATCTTTATTTTCAATCCATCGGATATACTCGTAGGGCAGGTTCTCCAGTTTAATCTCCACGTTATATTCATTTTCCAGACGGTACTTCAGCACGTCAAACTGCAGGACGCCGACTACACCGACAATGATCTCCTCCATGCCGGTATTGAACTCCTGAAAAATCTGGATCGCACCCTCCTGCGCAATCTGCATGATACCCTTGACAAACTGCTTGCGCTTCATGGTGTCCACCTGCCTGACCCTGGCAAAATGCTCCGGGGCAAATGTAGGGATTCCCTCGTAGGAGAACTGCTCCCCCGGCATACAGACGGTGTCCCCTATGGAAAAAATGCCAGGATCAAACACGCCGATGATATCTCCCGCATATGCCTCGCTCAAAATCTTGCGCTCGTCCGCCATGATCTGCTGAGGCTGGGACAGCCGCATCACCCTGCCTCCCTGCACATGCCTAACCTCCTCGTTCACGTCGAACCGTCCCGAACAGACACGCATAAACGCAATCCTGTCCCGGTGCGCCTTATTCATATTAGCCTGAATCTTAAAGACAAAAGCCGAAAAGTCATGCTCCACCGGATCAATCAATCCAATATCCGCCTTGCGGGGCAGCGGCGTGGTCGTCATTTTCAAAAAGTGCTGCAAAAAGATCTCCACACCAAAGTTTGTGAGCGCCGACCCGAAAAACACCGGGGTCAGGTTTCCCGCCTGAATCTGCTCCAAATCAAAAGGTGCGCTTGCGCCGTCTAAAAGCTCGATCTCTTCGGTAAGCTGTGATAAAAATTCCTCCCCGATCTGTGCCGTTAGATTCTCCGTCTCCGCAAGCGGGATCCTTGTAGCATGTCCCTCTTTCGTTCCCTTCTCCGTATCGGCGTAGGTGATCACGCACCCGCTCTCCCGCTCGTAAACCCCCTTAAAATTCTTTCCGGAGCCG
The DNA here is from genome assembly GCA_009774215.1 of Lachnospiraceae bacterium. Lineage (GTDB taxonomy): Bacteria > Bacillota > Clostridia > Lachnospirales > Lachnospiraceae > UBA3282. The sequence goes on along the minus strand of VSNH01000023.1, from coordinate 18,011 downwards.
ATCGGCCAGTTCACAGGACATGTGGCGATCCCCAGCTCCTTCTCGATATCATCCAGCAGCTCAAAGGTATCGTTGGCATCTCTGTCCAGCTTATTGATAAAGGTAAAGATCGGTATATGACGCATCACACATACCTTAAAGAGCTTTCTTGTCTGCGCCTCCACGCCCTTGGAGGCGTCGATCACCATCACCGCCGAATCCGCCGCCATCAGCGTCCTGTAAGTATCCTCCGAAAAGTCCTGATGTCCCGGCGTATCCAGAATATTGATACAGAATCCGTCATAGGAAAACTGCAGCACGGAGGAAGTGACGGAAATACCCCTCTCCTTCTCAATCTGCATCCAGTCGGAAACCGCATGTCTCGCCGTCGCCTTTCCCTTGACGCTGCCCGCCAGGTTGATCGCACCTCCGTACAACAGAAATTTCTCGGTGAGGGTTGTCTTGCCCGCATCCGGGTGCGAAATGATCGCAAAGGTTCTCCTTCTGTTTATTTCGTCCGCATAAGTTCCCACGTTTTTATCCTCCAAAACTAATTGCACTTCACGCTTTCTTACAACAATTCAGTGTGTCATCTATGCTCCTACAGCATGGATGTGCCGGCAAACTCCGGCTTAATTCCAAAATAGTCAAGCACGGTCGCTCCGATATCCGCAAAAGTTTCCCTTGTCCCCAGATTCTCCGGCGTCACATGCCTGCCATACATCAGAAACGGCGTATGTTCTCTGGAATGATCGGTTGACACTTTATACCCCGGATCGCAGCCGTGATCCGCCGTGAGCATCAAAATGTCCTCCGCCCTGACCCTGTCCAGAATCTCCGGCAGCTTCCCGTCAAAATAGGTGAGGGCCCGGGCATACCCGTCCACATCGTTGCGGTGCCCGTAAAGCATGTCGTAGTCCACCAGGTTGACAAAGCAGAGCCCCTCGAAATCTTTCTCCAGATAGGAAATCGTCTGTGCGATTCCTTCCTCGTTTCCCTTCGTATAAACCGCCTCCGTAATGCCCTTCCCCGCAAAGATATCCTTGATCTTACCGACGGAAATAACAGCCTTTCCCGCGTCCTTTAACTGATCCAGCATGGTTACCGACGGCGGAAGCAGCGAAAAATCGTGTCTTCTCGGCGTCCTCGTATAGTTTCCCGATGTGCCGGTAAAGGGTCTGGCTATCACCCGGCCCACACCGTGCTCCCCCTGTAAGATTTCCCTTGCCTTCCTGCAGTAATCATACAGCGTTTCCACCGGCACCACATCCTCATGGGCGGCAATCTGAAACACACTGTCCGCGGAAGTATAAACGATCAGATCTCCCGTCCGCATATGCTCGTCGCCGTATGCCTGAATCACCTCCGTGCCGGAATATGGCTTATTGCACAGCACGCCTCTGCCCGTGGCCCTGCTAAACGCATCGAGCACATCCTTCGGGAATCCCTCGGGATAGGTGGGCAGCGGTTTCTTCGATAAAATCCCCGCAATCTCCCAATGTCCTATGGTCGTATCCTTGCCCTTTGACGCCTCTTTCATACGGGCGATTCTGGCTGTAGGAGCAGCTGCCTTCTCCCCACAGGAAACGCCGTCCAAGTTAAAAAGACCGAGCGCCCCCATATTGGGCATAGCAAATTCGGGGCTTGCGGACACGGATTGCAGCGTATTGGTTCCCTTGTCACCATAGCTTTCCGCGTCCTCCATCTCCCCGATTCCAAAACTGTCTAATACGATCAGAAAAATTCTCTTCATCTTTTGCCTCCCTGTCGCATGCGGCCCAGGCCGCCTAAAAATCCATACCCAGCAAGTGCATGGTGCGCATGTAAAAGTAACATACTTTTCTATAGTATCATAAAACCCTTCACAATGCACACAGGAATTATTCCGTTACCTACTTCTCATCAGAATTTACCGTGCTGATCACAACTGCGTCCGCGCTCACGCCGGTCTTGCGAATAACGATGTCCTCGATCTGTGCGCGCTGCGCCTCTGAGAGCTCCGCCGTATTTACCACCACGTCCACGCTGTCTCCGTCTATGCTGACAATGGCGTCGTCAAACCCCTTTGCCTCCAGCAGAATCTCAGCCGCTGTCTCCTTCTCCGCAATGTCCGTCATGGAAATCATGCTGCTCACGGCTTCCTGCTTCTGGGTTTCACTGATATTGGCGTTATTGATGATCTCTAACAGCGTCTCCTTATTCTGCATTCTCGTCTGTTCTTTCTCCAGCTTCGCACCGGAAAGAGCCGTCGCTGTCTCCGCCGACGTAAAGACCGCCTCGCCGGGCACCTCATCCATCTGTTCCTCCGCAAGCGCCTGCGCCAGCTCCTCGTCCACGCTGCCGCTCTCCGCCATGGTCACGTCACTGTCAAGACTCTCGATATCGCCGGAAGCCTGCTCCATATCCTCATCCGACAAATCCAAAAGCGCCGCGTATTCCGCATCCGCATCCTCCTGTGTAAGTCCGGTCGCCCCCATTTCTCCGCTCACGCTCATCAGATCCTCGTCCGTCACCTTAGTACCTGCAAAATTCAAGTACCCTGCCACCGCGATCATAATGGCAAGCGCCGTAATCATCATCTGGTTCTTCTTAATCATATTCTTCAATTTCTTCTCCCCTTCACTGATTATTTGTTTTCATTTTAATTATTGCTATTCTATTCATGTCTACATCAAATAATACCTGAATCGCTTCGATTATGTCGCTTCTTACCTGCGCCCGATCCGCGCCCTGTGCAATCACCACGACACCCTCCACGGCGGGGGCTGTCGTCTTGACCACGAGCGGCACGTTCTGTCCCCGCTCATCTACCGTGCAGACAACTTTCTTATCCGTTCTGCTCTCCGCTATATGCCTGCTTCCCCCCGACGCGTCCGTCTCCGTCGTATCCGTTACCTCCTCCGCGCCATCTCTGGTCAGAATCATTTCCTCCGATTCTCCCACATAAAGCAATACCCTGACCTTTCCCGCTCCTTCCACGCACCGCAGGCTTTCTTCCAGTTTTTCTTCCCAGCACGTCACATAATCCTTATTCTCTTCTTCTGCATCAAACGTATGTACGTTTTTTATTATAGTGCCATTCGTGTCCAATAAACCGGACTTTGTTTTTTCTTTTTCCACCGGCAGAGAGATGACGCAAAGCAAAATACCTGCCAGTATCAGAATCAGACATTGATCCTTCCTAAGCTTCTTCCCACCGCTTATCCGCTCAAAAAGCTTCTTAGCCTCTCCCATCCTGTCTCACCTCCACACGCTCTTCCTCCATCCCTAAAAGCACGGCAAACCGCGCGCGATAAGAGGAAAAGGTCTCATCCGCCGCAGATTCCGCCGACTGTCCGATCACAATTTCTTCAATCCCGATCTGCCCGTCTCCTTCTTCCTCCCCCGCTCTCTCCTTCATCCAAACAATAAGCTCCGGCAAAAGGGTTCCTGTCTCCTCACCCTGTTCCTCTGTAAATCGGATGGAAACGCGGCTTACATAGTACGTATCCGCCTCCAGTTCCCGGTTCAGTCGTTCCTTTATTTCCGCCTCCATCCGCTTAACCACTTCCTCTGTCACGCCGTCTCCCTGCGGCTTTTCCAAAAAATCCGGCATGTCCGTCAGCTCTCCCCATTTCTCCAAAAGCGCCTGCGGCTCCTCCCACACGATTCCCGAAAAACGCAAAACAGGCTGCAAAAAAAGAAGCAGTATTATAATACCCGACACGGACTTGATATACTTTTCATACTGTCTTCCGGGCGCGAAATGCACGACTGCCTGCGCCGCAATCATAAAAATACCGATCTCCCTGATCGTGTCAAGCATTTCCCCACCTCCGTTCAGCGCACGGCTTGTCCTGTGGAATAACTGATAATAGCCGCCTGAATCAAAAACATCCCCACAGAAGTCAGCGCAATCCGCAGAAGCATCAGATTGCCCTCCCCCACCCGGCTTGCGCAGTTTGTCAGCCGCTTGTCGCTTATGATACCGATCAGAGCCGCGCTCAGCTTAATCACACAGGCCGTCATGGCAATTTTAGAAATAGGCGCCGCACAGAGCGCAATCAGTATAAAAGTCATAAAAATCCCCAGACTGTTTTTCACCAGCACCGCAGAACCCAGCACCATCTCAAACATCCCCTCTGTCAACCCGCCGATTCCCGGCATTGCGGTCAACGCCTTCTTAACAGCCGTTGACTGCAGTGAATCAATAACAGGCGATACCATTGACTGCAGAAGACTAAACCCCGTAATCATCCAGACGGACGCTTTCAGGCTGCCTTTGATCACCTTCTCCAAAAGCTCCAAAAGCAGCGTCAGCTTTTCCTCCATCCAGACGCCGTTGATCACCGTCAAAAGAACGTAAGCATAAACAAACGGCACCAGCACTGTAAGGTATCCCCACTCAATCAGATAAACCGCCACCAGAAGAAGCTGATAGTACACCGATGCCGAAAAAACGCCCGAGGCGCTCCCGACAGCCAGAATATAAGTGGGAATATAAAGCCTGACAAACGTCACCACGCCATTTAAAATTTCCTTCACCGCCCCCATAGTCTGTGCGAAGAATTTTAACAGCACCGCAATCAGCAGCAGATATACAAAATAAAAGGCGATATCCGATACCTGATGGTCACGGAACAGATCCGCAAAGTTAGAAAAGAGAGCTGCTGCCACTCCCAGAACCAAAATTGTAAAAAATAACGTCCGAAATTCATCTCTCTGGAACAAAACGGCGTCAAATACACCGCCCGCCAGCTTTTTCAGCGCCTCCCCCAGCCGGCCTCCCAAAATATCAGCCAGCACCGCTTTCCCGTCAAAAGAATAGGATGGAAACAGTCTCTCAAAATCTCTGGCAACCGCGTCCATTCCCATCTGTTCCCACACAAGTGCACTATCCTGTGCCCCCATCCTCCAACCTCCTCTTTATCAATTCCGCACAAAGAATGCAGCTTTTCAAGCATTCTCTTACGGGAAACATAGTACTTCTTAACGAGGCAGCCACTGCTGCCGAGTTTTAGAAGTACTTCTTACATTGCTATCGACTGTATGCTCTCCATCAGGGAAAAAAGCACCGGCATTCCCATGGAAAGAATATAAAGCTTGCCAAGCATCTCCACCTGTCCCGCCACACCGGCGTATCCCGCATCATTACAAATTCCCGCACAGAACTCGCAGGCGTAAGTCGCGCCCACCGCCTTTAAAAGCAGCGCCAGATAACTGTAATTATCCCGCAGATAGCCCCGCAGCAGCTCCATACCTGACAATATCTGCATAAAATAGCGCATGATATATTCCAGTATTACAAAACAGACTGCAAGCGCCACATACATGCCATATTCCGCCTTGTGGCTCTTTAACGACACCGCAAGCAGTACGCCGATCACACCGACAATTCCGGCTTTCACCATATCCATATCGTCTTTCCCTCCCCGCTTCTTATCTGCCGAGCCTGCGAGGCCGCGCCCGCGATGGCATCGTAGGATTCCATCCGATCACAGCTCGAACAGTGTCTGCATCATCACAAACAGATCATATATATAAGGAATAATCCATGTTAAAACAAGAATTAACCCCGCAAGGCTGATTAGAAAGGCATGATCCTCTCTGCCGCTATGTTTTAAAACCTGATTTAATATTGTGACTAAGATACCGACCGCCGCTATCTTAAAAATCAAACTAACGCTCATCCGTCCTCCCCGTCCCTCACAGCAGCAAAATTGCCAAAAGCAGCCCCGTCAGTATGCTGACGCTGTGTATCATTTTGGATTTATTTTCGCAGGTCTCCTCCGCCTTCCGACATCTGTCTTCCAAAAAGCTCCCCGCCTGTCCGATACGCCCGGCCTGTCCGCCCTCATTCCGAAAATACAGGCTTTTCGCAAGCTCCGTCACCGTCCGCTTCTCATCTTCGCGCAGGGGATACGGCTCCATGCACTTTTGCAGCTCCTCCTCCCAGACCTTCGGGAAATCCATGCCGTTCGCTCCTACCGTCCGCTCATAAATTCGTCTGAAGCAATCTGAATAACATTTGATATTTAATTCTGCCAGCAGCAGACAGATTTCCGGCATCGTATGTTTTCCGTAGGATATATCACTCTGCATCCGGAAAAGGATACAGGAGAGCGCCCTCAGATGTCTCACCCTTTCCTTCTCCCGCGCCGCCAGGCTGTGCCCCCATCCGGCACATCCAATCACAATACATAAAAACCCTACTGCCTTGTACATGGCTTTCCTTCCCCGTCATAAATCTCCACGATCCGGCTCGCGCCCTGCCTCCGATCCAGCATCACATACCGTTCAAACATCCTCTGCTTCATTATGTAACACATGTAATCTTTTTGTTTCACTTCCTCCATAGAGCCGCCATGAATGGTGGCCAGCAGCTTACAGCCGCATCCGCCGGCCATCTGCAGGGCCTGTGCGTCCGCCAGGCTCCCCACCTCGTCCACCGCCAGCACCCGCGGCGCCATGGAACGGATCAGCCGCATCATACCCTCCACCTTCGGACAGCCGTCCAGCACATCTGTGCGGATTCCCACATCGTTCTGTGATACGCCAAGATAGCTTCCCGCAATTTCTGAGCGTTCGTCCACCACACTCACATTGACCCCCGGCCCGTATTTCGTTCCATTTGACACCTGCCTGATGAGATCCCTGAGCATCGTTGTCTTTCCGCAGCCCGGCGGGGAAATCAGAAGCGTGCTCATCACCCGCCCCTCCTCAAACAAATAGGGCATCAGTGCGTCCGCGGCGCCCCGTACCTGATGGGCAATGCGGATGTTTAAATAACGTATGTATTTCATATTTCTAATCCGGCCGTCCCCGTCCAGAATTACCTGACCGGCCAGTCCTACCCGGTGTCCTCCCTGCACGGTCAAAAAGCCCTGCCTGATTTCCTCTGCGAACGCGTATACGGAATATCTGCACAGATGCTCAAGCACATTCTCCAGCTCCTCCGAAGTAGGCCTGGCCGCCTCTTCCGGCCTGTCCACAAGCGCCCCCCGCTCGTCCACAAAAAGCTCCCTGCTATCAACTATAATAGTCAACGGCATGTCCGCGCGGAGCCTGATCTCCTGAAGCCGCTTGGCCTGCCCCGCCACTTCCCGCCATCTGTCCCGGCTTTTCTCCGGAAACAGGGAAAGAATCTCCTCTTCGCGCATTCCCATTCCCCCTTGCCGTCGTCACCATGCGGCAAGGGCATGGTGCGTTGTCCCATTACAATATATGAGACATTGTCCAAGTTATGCTTCCAAAAAAGGCACAAGTTGTCTATCCTGAAAAAACCAGTAGCATTTCCTACAAAAAAAGGGTAGAATAGATAAGAAAAAACGGTAAAAGAGGAATTGCTATGAAGCTGGACATGCACTGTCACACAAAAGAAGGCTCCCCTGACGGGAAGCTGGAATTATTGGAGAACATTTCGATTTTGAAGCAGAAAGGCTATCAGGGAATGCTCATCACTGACCATAACTCCTACAAAGCCTACCGCTATTATAAAAAATGTAAGGAAAAACCGGACGATTTTGTTGTTCTGAAAGGAATTGAATACGATACGATCAATGCGGGACACATGCTCATTGTCATGCCCACCGGCGTCAGCCTGCCGATTTTGGAGCTGCGCGGTCTGCCCGTCATCCTCCTCATAGAGATCGTACATTTTTACGGCGGAATCATCGGACCTGCACACCCCTGCGGGGAAAAGTTTTTGAGCATCTGCGACACGCTGCGGGGTAAGCTCTACAAGCATATCTACCACAAATTTGATTTTGTAGAGGGCTACAACGCCTGTGAAGACGCGGATTCCAACATGCGCGCCATGGCGCTTGCAAAAAAATATGACCTGCCCTGCTTCGGCGGCAGCGACTCCCACAAGGAAGACTGCGCCGGCTTCGGATACACGATTCTGCAGGAAGATATTAAAACGGAGACGGATTTAATCAACTATATCCTATCCGGCAAACCCACCATGATCGGCGGCCGCCACTATATGCACACCACGAAAGCAAAGCTTGGAAAAGCGAACAACGTGCTGGTATACTCCTTCTGGCTCTACAATAAGTTTCTTGCGCTGTTTCGCCGCAAGGCACGTAACTTTGAGCTGATGGAAAATGAACTTCTCGACTCCATCCGCGCCGGAAAACGCAAGAACCCCCGCTACATTCCACTTGGAGACGACTGAGGCAGACACATTACCGCTCTCTGTCCGCCTTATCGTTCGCCATCTCTTTCAACTCCTCAAACTCGCTCTCGTATTCGTCACTTCGCATGGTCGGATTGTTTCGGATCATGTCACGCTTGTAAAAATCCAGAAGTCTGCCATAGCCCGTCTCGCGCTCCCGATAGGAACTGAATTTGCCGCGCAGCTCGGCAATCTCCTCTCGGACGTTCTCCCCATAGGCCGAGGGTCTGTTTAAAATCGCGTCTTTTATCATAGCGAAGCCCTGCTCCAGACCGGCAGTCAAATCCCGCAGACGTGTGCTCCTTCGCTCCTCCCTGTCAAGACGCTTCTGCTCCTTTTCATCATTGTTAAACGCAATCAGCACATCCAGACGCTTCTGCATACGCAAAAGCTCCTCCTTCATACCCACAAGTCTGACCATAAGGTCACGCAGATCAAGGGCTGCCTTGAAAGAAAGCGTAAAATCAGCCACAATATAAACCGTTAGCAGCACAGTCAGATGATGCAGCAGCTTTTCCGGCATGGCGTACATCAACTGCTCAATGGGCATGTGTATGACCCTTGTCATCAGGATAGTAAAAAATCCCCAGGCAATCGAGGATCGCAGGCAAATATGGCCCTTGTAGTTCATAAACCGCCCCGAATAGTCCCAATATCGCATCTTAAAGAGCGCCTCCATAGCCACTCCCGTCACATATTCGAGAGCCGTCGCGCCGACCACACCCGCAAAATAAGTGAGCAGCACATTATCCGCAAAGGGCATGGACACCACCAGCATCATGATCGCACCGGTGCCATACAACGGCAAAAAGGGGCCTCTCATAAAGCCCCTGTTTACCCATTTGCGGGATTTAAGCGACACATAGACCGATTCAAAGCACCAGCCCCCAAAACAGTAAAAATAGAACAGAAACAACCATTGAAGTCCTGTATAACCAAACATCACTTTAACCTTTCATCCATCAAACAAAGCTGATGATTTCCTCTTTCGGCGCCTTCGTCCGCTCCACGCTTAAGGCGCGCAGTACCGGTCCTTCTCCCTGATACTGCTCAAAATATGATTTTTCCACACGCGCCGTAACTTTCACCCACTGCTGCTCTGCAAGCGCCGCTGCCTCCCCGTACTCACAGGCATACCCTAAAAAAGCCATATCCTCCGCACAACAGGTCATCGCCATGCGTCCCGGTACAAAATAATCCTTCGGGAACTGCTTCGGCTTCAGCACCATCCCCACAAAAGAAACCGTCTTGCCCTCATAGCGCTCCGGGTGATCCATCGTATCCAGATACCAAATTCCATAACGTTCGTTATCAAGCTCTATCACCGGCGCTTTCAGATCGTAGGGCAGATCCTCCTCCATGATCTCGTTGATCTCCCCATTGGAATCCTCAAAGACAATCTCCGCCTTGGGATTGATCGCCTTCACGTTCCGTTTATAGCTGCCGAGATCCTCCACCCCGTCGCAGCGGTTAAAGATAATCAGTTCAGACTTCCTGATCTGTTCCGCCAGCAGAGACTTCATATTCGTAAAATACATGGGAAAAGTGGAGGCGTCGATCGTGGTGATCTGCTGCTCGATCTTCCAGTGCCACGGAAGTTTCATCTCCTTGTAATTCCACATGCCGTTATACTCGATAATAATGCGCTCCGGCTTATGCTTCTTCTCCAGCTCAATCAGGTGATTCGGCGTAAACGCCTCCTCCCCGTCAATCAGCTCCAGCACCGTGCGGCTCTGCTTCAAAAGCGCAGGGTCATACTCGTTTTCACCCTCTTCACAGAGGATGAGCAGCGTTTTCCCTCGTACCTGAAAATAAGGCTGCGCCAACGTGTAGGTGATAAACTCCGTCTTGCCGCTCTCCAAAAAGCCGTTAATCATATAGACCGGTTTCACTCTTCCTTCATCCCTTTCTCATTGCATATAAATATAACTCGTTATTTATTTCTTAAACAGCTCTCCCAGCTTCTCCTCTTTCAGCTTGGAGCCGATCACACAGATCTTTCCCGTTACGCCGGGTTTCCCGTCCCTTACATTGCTCTCCTCGGGCACATAGTCAAAATAGATCCAGCCGCCGTCCGCGCCGGGAACCATCCCTTTCGCACGGAGCACCAGGCCGCACGCCTCTTCCCTGTCAAGCTCCGCCAGAATATGCGAGATCTCCTCCTTCGTGTAAACTGCAGGCGTCTCAAGCCCCCAACTTGTAAAGACCTCGTCCGCGTGATGATGGTGGCCATGTCCCTCGTGATCATGATGATGCGCATGCCCTTCGTGGTCGTGATGGCGCTCATGCTCCTCGCAGTCATGGTGATGCTCATGCTCCTCGTGATCGTGATGATGCTCATGTCCATGCCCGCCGTGCCCATCATGGTGGTGCTCATGTTCCTCGTGGCCGTGATCGTGACAACCACATGTGCAGTCCGGCCCATGATCGTGGTGATGATGATGCTCCTCCTGCATCTTCATCACTTCCCGCATCAGTTCTGCCTCCAGATCCTTGGCGCCCTCAATGGTTTCCAGAATATCCTTCCCTTCAAGCGCATCCCAGGGCGTCGTGATGATCGTTGCCTTGGCATTATACTCCCGAATCAGGGCCACACAGGCGGACAGCTTTTCCTCGCTCAACTTATCCGTCCTGCTTAAGACGATGGTACCGGCATGTTCGATCTGATTGACAAAAAATTCCCCGAAATTTTTAATATACATCTTACATTTGCAGGCGTCCACCACAGCCACCGCGCTGTTTAACCGCACATCTCTGTCCGTCATGGCATCCTGCACCGCCTTCATAACATCAGAAAGTTTTCCCACACCCGAAGGCTCGATCAGAATGCGCTCCGGCGTATAGGTATCTAACACCTCCTTTAAGGACGTGCCAAAATCCCCCACCAGCGAGCAGCAGATACAGCCGGAATTCATCTCCTTGATCTCGATGCTGGACTCCTGCAGAAATCCCCCGTCTATGCCGATTTCACCAAATTCATTCTCAATCAGCACCACCTTCGTATCCGCCAGCGCTTCCTTTAAAAGCTTGCTGATCAGCGTAGTTTTCCCGGCCCCCAAAAACCCCGAGAAAATATCAATCTTCGTCATGTTACATCCTTCCTTTCTCTATAAAAAATCATAGTTATATACAGAGAATGCCGCATTTCAGGCATCTCTTACGCGAGACATAGTAATTCTTGGCGTCCCGTCCTATGGCGGGACGTCTTTAGAATTACTTCTCGCGTTAATCCAGGTTTAATTTTCTATCCATCATATACCATATTAAGATATAGAAAATAACACAGTGGAATATCCCCGTAATCAGCGTCGTCTCCCAATCGACACCGAAATTGGAAATATAGTTCAAGGGAGACACCTGACTGTGAATCGCCGCCCGAATGGCAAAATATATCCCCTGAAATATGCTCTCCACAATATAAATAACAATATACCACGCAAAGGACAGCATCAGCTTATGGTTGGAGGAAAGCTGCCCCAGCGAAATGCAGGCCCCCACTCTGAGCACCCGCGCAAAGAGATTGAAAATATATGCGACGATGGTCATAATCACCACAAACACGGATATTTCTTCCTCTCCCAGATACACGATGGCATTCACCAGCCCATCCATCATGGATTTGATAACCTCCGTCGAGGCTGCAAACAAAAAGATCACCGAAAAATAAATAATGAGCGAGTTCATCATCACCCACAGAACACTGACCAGCAGCTTGGCGATAATAATATGATGCGCATCCACCGGCAGCGTATGCAGAAGGTACCCCTGATCGCCGTAGGTAGAGGTGTAAAAACGGTAAATCAGATAGATCGCCGTGCCTACAAACACTGCGAACATGCTCATCACATAGGTAAACAGCACCATAACCGCCACAAAATTGACCATCTCGAAATCGCTGGAATAAGGCGCCTTATCCATCAGATATACCATCCACCTTGCAAGTCCCGTCATCACCAGAGTCAGGGCATTCGCAGACAGAAGCAGCTTCCAGGTCGCCTTCCATTCGTACTTCATCAATTTTCCTAACATGCGAACACCTCCCTGAAAAACTGATCCACGGACTTGCGCTCGTTTTGCCTGATCTGTTCCGCTCCGGCCTGCAGCACAATGCTTCCGTACTTGATAAAAACCACTTCGTCCAGAATGTTTTCCACATCCGAGATCAAGTGCGTAGAGAGCAGAATGGAACCGCATCGGTTATAGTTGCTCACAATCGTATGGAGAATATAGTCTCTGGCAGCCGGATCCACGCCCGCAATCGGCTCGTCCAGAATATAAAGATCCGCGTCACGGCTCATCACCATAATGAGCTGCACCTTCTCCTTCGTGCCCTTGGAAAGATTTTTTAATCTCTCCTGCGGCGGAATCTGCAGTCTGGCCAGCATATCATAGGCCCTGTCCACCCGGAAATCCGGATAAAAGTCCTGAAAATACTGCACCAGCTCCAGCACCTTCATGCCGGGCTGTAAGTACGTCCGCTCCGGCAGATAGGAAATCCGCAGCTTGGTATCAATCCCCGGCCGCTGCCCGTTTATCAATACCTCTCCCGCCGTCGGTTTTAAAAGACCGTTCATAATTTTAATCAGCGTGGTTTTTCCGCTGCCGTTAGGCCCTAACAGGCCGATAATTCTGCCCCGCTCCAGATTCAGAAATACCTGGTTCAACGCGATTTTTCTTCCATAAGTTTTCGTCAGCCCCATACACTGTACCACAGGCGCCATAGTATTCCTTCCTTTCCCGTTCTCACGAAACCGTGATCCGATAGGACGCTTCAAAAGCCGTCCCCTCAAGCTTTTGTCCCCATTCCCGTTCCCTGAAATCTCCTGTAAAATCCGCGCTGTCGCACCGGCCGTACCACGGTTCGATGCAGATAAAGGGCGCCTTTTTCTTCGGCGGCGACCAGATGCCAAACAAAGGCGCGTCAAATTCCACCGTCAGATACGGCGTTCCGTCCGGCCTGGCCAGCGCCACGCTGTGAGCCTGATCCCCCTCGATCACCAACGCGTCATCGTCAAAAAGATCAGCCGTAATCGGCAGCGCACCGTTTCGCAGCGCGTACGTCTTCTTCTCCCCGTTTACCAGCCCTCCCGCAATGCATGAGGACACCACCTGCTCCTTCGCATCAAAGAGCAGCTTATACTGGGTCTGATCTGTGCCCGGATCAATGGGACACAGGAACCCCGGATGCCCGCCTATGGAAAACCAGATCGGTTCCCCCGTCTGATTGACTACCCGCCATTTCACCACCACCGTGCGTCCGGACAGCTCATAACCGATTTCCAGCCGGAAAGGATACGGATACTTCTGCAAAGTCTCATAGTCTGAGTTTAAAGTAAACCACATTTCCGAAGCCACCTGACTTTTCAGCTGAAACTCCATGTCTCTGGCAAAGCCGTGCTGCCCCATGGCATACTCCTTGCCGTCCAGCCGGTATGTACCGTTCTTTAGACCGCCCACAATGGGAAAAAGCACCGGCGATGTCCGCCCCCAATAGGCCGGATCCCCGTGCCACATGTACTCCCTTTGGTCAGGCACGCTCTTTAAAGACTTAAGCTCTGCCCCAAGACTGTCCACCTGTATCGTAATCTTGTCGTTGCTGATCTGAAATAGCGCCATAGCCTCCTCCTTTTCACACTGGAGAATGCCGTATCTCAGGCATTCTCCTATGCGAAACTTAGTACTTCTTGGCGTTCCGTCCTATGGCGGGACGTCTTTAAAAGTACTTTTCGCATTTCTCACATTATTGTATCACAGCTTTCCAAAAAAGGGTATCTTTTAATCCCCCGTAACCCCCGTAACCTCCCAATATGCCACCAATATCTGATCCACAGGCACCCCCGCGATCTCATTCTGATAGGTCCCTCCGGTCAGCAGCCCGACCAGCCGCCCGCAGCCGTCGAACATGCCGCCGCCACTCATCCCCTCTCTGGCAAACCCGCGCCCGTAAAGCATTTTACCGCCGAAAGCCTCAATATACTTATCCGTCTCCTCCAAGACGGCCTCTTCGAAGATCATCTCATCTTCCTCCCTGCCAGCCCCCAGACAGAAAATCGCCTCATCAACCCGCAGACCGCCATAAATGCCCGCATCTGAAAAAGCACAGCGAAGCCCGGAAAACGCCTGCAGACCGATCTCCTCCTTCTCCACCAGCAAAAAACCGACATCGCAGGTTTCCGAACTGCCAAGCATGCTTGCGCCTGCATAATACCCTTGCGGAAAGCGGATCACCCCCGTCTCCTCCCGCCAGTAGTCGAGCACATGCCTGTTGGTGGCAATCACCGCCCCGTCGGCCGTGATCCAGCAAATCACGCCGCTGCCGTAGGCTTTTCCCATATCAATCCGCACCACCGTGTCTCTCACATTTTCACAGGCGGTTTCGAGATCCGGCTCTTCCAGCACGGGGCAGTGAAACAGGTCGAGCGCGAGCATCCCCTCAACGATATCCTCCCCGCTCACACTCTGAATCAGGTGGGGCGGCAGAGTCGGTTCCTTCGCCTCCACAGGCAGCGCTTGAAAAAAGCATCCCAGGAAAAATATAATAACAACAAATATTTTATTTATTCTCCCGCCCTTTGCCACCAGCCCCTCCTTGCCTGTATACCTGTCACAAGGGCACGTGGAGGACTGCGCCTCTCCGTGCCCCTATCTAATCACACTATATATATGCAGAGAATGCCGCATTTCAGGCATTCTCTCAAGCGAAACATAGAACTTCTCCACGAAGCAGCCCTTGCTGCGAGTGGCTAGGGAAACGCTGATTAAAGCGTTTCCCGCACCGGATTTGCGCCGCGAAGCGGCACATTCCTTTGCAAATCCGTGTGCATCCGCCGGAGGCTCTAAGGAAGTGCTGATTTAATCAGCGCTTCCCTAGAAGTTCTTTTCGCTTTGGGAGCAGAACGATAAGCCGGGTTATGTCGCGAATGATCATCTATCTAGGAGTTTCGTCGCCGAAACCCTCCAGCAACCTACCTGAGAGCGAACCGGGCCGGTCATTGCTCTCTGCTTGGTCTTGCTCCGGATGGGGTTTACACAGCCCGTCCCGTTACCGTGACGGCGGTAGTCTCTTACACTGCCATTCCACCCTCACCTCGGCGTATCGCCGGGGCGGTATTATTTCTGTTGCACTGGCCTTGGAGTCGCCTCCACCGGATGTTATCCGGCATCCTGCCCTGTGGAGCCCGGACTTTCCTCACCTGCACCCTTTCGTCTGTGCAGCCGCGATCATTTGTTCTACTCACCTTATTATAGCATGTTAAGCCAACTGCGCGGAGAATGCCGCATTTCGGACATTCTCCCACGCGAGACTTAGTACTTCCAAGTCAGCTTGCTGACTTTGCGTCTCCGTCCTATGGCGGGACGTCTTTAAAAATACTTCCCGCGTCAGACCTCAAAACAGCTCCCGCCCACAAACTCCCTGCACAGAGAGTTCTTCGGCAGTTCCTCGCTGCTGATTCCGAGAAAATACTCTAGGAATTTGAGCAGCCGCTTCGCCTCGTGGTACCCCGGCTCCCCCTTCTGTATGCCAAAAAGCAGCGGTTCCGCATACTGTTTGAGAACCGACAGTTCAAAGAGCATGGCCGAATTGAACATGGCATCCGCCTCCTCCTGGAAGGGGAAAATATACTTTTCCTCCCCTCTTCTTACCGACGGCCACATGGAGATCGTCTTGGCCGCGGAAGCGCCCCTTGTCCTGGCATCCCGCACGAGACGGCGCAGCAGCCTGTTGTCCGTGGTGGGAATCCTGTTGTGTTCGTCCACGTTCAAGGTCGTCAGTGCACTGATGTAAATTTTGTACTTACTCTGCGCCGGCAGGGTGTAGGACATCTTCTCGTTCAGCCCGTGTATCCCTTCGATCACCAGTATGTCGTTTTCCCCAAGCTTCGTCGTCTTCCCGCTGTACTCCCGCTTCCCGGTCTTGAAACTAAAGGTGGGAAGCTGTACGCTCTCCCCTTCAAGAAGCGCCGTCATGTCTTTATTAAACTGCTCTACATCCAGGGCTTCCAGACACTCGTAATCCGGCTCGCCATTCTCGTCCAGAGGCGTTTTGTCGTGATCCAGGTAATAGTTGTCAAGCCCGATGGGATGCGGTTTTAACCCGTAAGTCCGAAGCTGGATCGAAAGCCTGTGGGAAAAAGTCGTCTTACCGGAGGAGGAAGGGCCCGCAATCATCACAAACTTCACGCCCTCGCGCCTTGCGATGTCTCTGGCAATCTCCCCGATCCGCCTCTCCTGCAGCGCCTCCTGCACCAGAATCATATCGGCAATGTTGCCGTCGCAGATCTGGTTGTTCAGGTCGCCCACCGTATCAATTCCGATATCACGCCCCCACTCTCCCGTAGCAAGGAGCGTCTGAAACAGCTTCTTCCGGGGCTTAAACTCCGGCAGCGTCTCCGGATCCTCCTGCTCTGGAAGAAGCAGAATCAGTCCGTCCTCGTAGGCAAAAAGGTCAAACAGCCTGATGTAGCCCGTGCTCGGCAGCATATAGCCGTAAAAATAATCGTAGTAATCCCCCATACAGTACACATTGATGTTGGAACTTCTGCGATAGCGGAACAGGGAAACCTTATCCTTCATGCCGTTCTCCGCAAAGAGGGCCACCGCCTCATCCGCCGGATAAGCCTTCTTCGTCACAAGAAGATCCATATCCACCAGCTCTCCCATGCGCTCCTTCACCTTCTCAATGGCCTTCTCGTCCAGCTTCAGACCGTTTCGAAACGCACAGTAGTAGCCCGCACCGATGGCGAACTCCACCTTCACGTTGGCCGCCGCCTCCATGCCCGCCACATCCTTGATGGACTTAAGCATGAGCATGATCGCCGTCCGCACATAGGTCTTATGGCCGATCGCGTCCGCGTAGGTGATAAAATCAAGCTCACAATCCCTGTCAACCCGCTTCATCAGCTCCTGGATCTTGCCGTCCACCGTCACCAATGCAATCTGGCTGACATAATCGTTCTGATGCGCCTCCGCAATGATCTCATACTTGATGCCGTCCTCGTAGCGTTTCTCTTTTCCTCCGATCATAATCGTAGCCATAGACTGTTCCCTCCTTTTTCTTATAATAACCGCAGACAAGTCCGAAACAACTTCGGTCTCTCCAAGTTATATCTTATGTAAACTAATCGTAACGGTTCTGCCCATTTTCATGTCGGGCATCAGACCATGCTAAAATCATTTCACTACTTTCCCGACGCTTTTCGCCAGACAGTTATCCCGCAGGAGCCGCTCCACCTCCGCATATCTTTCCCTTCGCTTTTCCTCTGTCAGACCCTGTTTCCGCAGATTCGCAAGAATCTCCTCATAGACGGCTGCCTCCCGCTCCAGAAAAGATAAAAATACAGGTGTTCTTTTTCGCAGCAGCACCGGGCCGTATCTGTCTTTGAGTTTACATAACTCTCCCTGAGAAATGACGGGAATCTCTGCTGTATCGACCGTCTCTTCCATCCCGCAATACTCTTTCCCGTTTCCCGCCGCCCCGCACGCGCCGCCGCAGTCGGGCTCCATGGACAGCACATCCTTCCCCGACGCTCTGATCACCTGATAGAACTTCCCGTCCTCCTCGATCATCTCCTCATCGAGAATCCCGTAACCGTTTTCCCGGAGAAACTGCCTGAATTTCTCAATCTCCGACTGGGGCTGCAAAATCATTTCCCGGAAGGAATCCGTCTTCTCCCGCTCCGCCTCCAGAATCCGCCGCATCAGGCCGCCGCCCATACCGGCACAGATCAGGGAATCCGCCTCCCCGGCCGTGTAATTATGTAAACCGTCCGACAGTCTGGTCTCAATCTGTTCCTCCAGCCTCGTATAAACAACTGACGCGGCCGCCGATATTCAGGGTGTTGATGGGGGTGGGGGGCGGATGATTAAAAAAAAA
>VSNH01000226.1 GCA_009774215.1 Lachnospiraceae bacterium | reverse complement strand
CCCTTCCCCTATTTCCCTCTCCATCTGCGCAGACATCTCCAGCAACTTTTCAGATGCCCACCTTTATCCCACCAGTACACGCATATCTTTTTCAATTCCAGATCAGGTAGAATTGAACTCGCGAAATTTTACATATATGACTTCTTCTGCCTGCACATCTGGAACATCTTTTCTAGCATTCATTTCAATTTCGATATTCTGTTATCAATACACATACATATCAATATCTATTTCCGTTCTCGTCGCATGACAAAAATCAATTACATCAAGAGGCGGCGCTAAACATGGATTTTGATCTCCTACATATATTGTTGGAACGATTTCTAAAACAAATTCAACATTGTTGTTGCGATGAATTAGATTTAATAAATTTATCTTATCCAGAAGTGGAGCGATTGTTTTTC
Organism: Lachnospiraceae bacterium; assembly: GCA_009774215.1. Classification (GTDB taxonomy): domain Bacteria; phylum Bacillota; class Clostridia; order Lachnospirales; family Lachnospiraceae; genus UBA3282. The sequence goes on along the minus strand of VSNH01000226.1, from coordinate 2,142 downwards.
TCATTTGATTTTCGACTATCACATCATATTCTTCACAACGACCAATTTCCCACACGGCAAAGTCGTATTTAGTTCCGTTTTTTCGGAAGTCACCTATCTTCCATGTTCTGGTGGGCTGTAAAGACAATAAGTGTGTAACTTCATCAGGATCAAAGTCCCCAGTAATCTTAAAATATGTATAACAACTATTGCGTGTTTGCACCATCATCCTCCTCATGGCTTCTTTGAAGTTCACTTGTGCTGCCCCGCCGCCCAGGGCGTAGGAACAGCGGCGCAGGGTAACCGCCGACAAGACCGCCCATCCAGCGCAGGAGGGCGGCGCAGACGGGAGCCGGAACGGGGGCGGGGCGCAAGGGTAACGGGCTTACGCCCCTACCCTTGCTTAAAAGCAAGGGCGCACTTATATACCACATGAATGTGGTATGTGCGGTCTTGCAGACGGCGTTTTGTGCCTCTCGGCACAAAAGGACGGGGGAACGACCCGCAGAAAGGAGGACAGCCCGTGGCAATCTACCATTGCAGTATCAAAATCATCTCCCGCGGCAAGGGCAAGTCCGCCGTTGCCGCCGCCGCTTACCGGGCGGGGGAGAAACTCACCAACGACTTTGACGGGGAAACCCACGACTACACCCACAAGGGCGGCGTTGTCCACACCGAGATTTTACTCCCCGGCCACGCCCCCGCCGCCTTTTCTGACAGGGCGGTTTTGTGGAACGCGGTGGAGAAAATCGAGAAAGCGAAAAACGCCCAGCTTGCAAGAGAAATTGAGATTGCCCTGCCCCGTGAATTGACAAGGGAGCAGGGCATTTCTCTTGTCCGCGAGTATGTGAAAGAGCAGTTTGTCAATGCGGGAATGTGCGCCGACTTTGCCATCCACGACACGGGCGGCGGCAACCCCCACGCCCATATCATGCTGACAATGCGCCCCATCCAGCAGGGCGGCGCATGGGGAGCGAAGCAGAAAAAGGAGTACATTCTTGACCCGCAGGGAAAGAAAATCTATGACCCGAAAAAGCGGCAGTACAAATGCAAGGCCATTCCCGCCACCGACTGGAACGAGCAGACCAAGGCCGAGGAATGGCGGGCGGCGTGGGCGCAGCTTTGCAACCGGGCGTTGGAGCAGTACGGACACAACCAGCGCATCGACCACCGCAGTTATGAGCGGCAGGGCATCGACCAGATACCCACCGTCCATTTAGGCGTTGCCGCTTCCGCTATGGAGAAGCGCGGCATCCGCACCGAGCGCGGCGATCTGAACCGGGAAATCGAAGTGACAAATCAGAAACTCCGGCAACTGAAAGCCCGTATCGCCAAGCTGCAAAAGTGGCTGAAAGAGGAACAGGAGAACACCGAGCCGCCCACCCTTGCCGACTATATCCAGGGCATCCTGTCCCGCAGGGCGCGGGAGGGGAAATCGCAGGTTTCCCAATCGCTGTATAACCTCAAAGACGCGGCGAAAATGCTGAACTTCCTGCAAGCCAACAACATCATGGATATGGCGGGGCTTGATGAAAAATTCAAGTCCATGATAGGGGAACAGCTTGACATTCAGCATAAACTGAAACCCATTGACCGGCGGTTAGGCACTCTGAAAAAGCACATCGAGCAGGCCGAGATTTATTTCAAGTACAAGGGGAAAAAGCATCTGACCGAGGCCGAGCAAATCCTGTTCACGGCGGCGCACGACTATCTGAAAGGCGTGATGAACGGCAAGACCGCCCTGCCGGTAAAGGCATGGAAAGCGGAGTATGCCAAGCTGACCGCCGAGAGGGAAACGCTCAACCGGCGGTATCTTGCGCTGAAAGGGGAAGTGAAAGAAGCCGAGCAAATCCGAAAGAGCGTTTACAGTATCTTGCGGCAGGAACAGCGGGAGCAGCAGCCCCGCAGGGCGCAGGATATAGGGCGGTAACGGACAGGGCGGCGGGATAGTCAACATTTATCACCGCCGCCCCTCTTTAAGTTTATCCAAAATCAGAAAGTTGAAGAAAATACAAGGTAGATTCTTCGCGAATTAAGTACCATACATATTCGTCAGGGTCAAACTTATTCAGTCGAACAATCTCTGGGTTTTTTAGAGAATCTTTACAGAAAGTATAATACTTGAAAAACTTAGAGCAGCCTGATTCTGCATCACATATCCAC
>VSNH01000225.1 GCA_009774215.1 Lachnospiraceae bacterium | reverse complement strand
TAAGGGGAAGCAGATGTCACATGAAAAGAACTTTGAAAACAAGGTCAAGGCTTATTTGAAAGAATCCGGCTGCTGGTTCCTGAAATACTGGGGCGGTGGCGGTTATACAAAATCCGGGGTTCCTGATCTGCTGGTTTGCTGCAAAGGGCGGTTCATGGGGGTGGAAACAAAGGCCCCGAACGGCACGCCCACGGATCTACAGATTTACAACTTGCGGAACATTGACAGGGCGGGCGGTCTTGCAGTCCTGCTTTATCCGAAAGATTTTGATATGTTCAAACGTTTGGTAGAGGATCCAGACAATAAGAAACTGTATGAAGTTCTGAAATCGAAGTGGAAACACTTTGAAAATATAATCAAAGAAAAGGAGAATTGAACAATGGCAAAGAAAACTGAAACAACACAGGAACAGGCGGCAAAGCAGACGGAAGAAAAGCCCGCTGTAAATTATGCTGACATTATCAGAGATTCCCTTATGAAAACAAAGCGTGAGGGCATCGTTGATCTTCTGGACTACATGAATGAAATCGGCTTTCTGGAAGCACCTTGTAGCGGTGGAAATCATCTTGCGAAGAAAGGCGGGCTTGCTGAACATTCCGTGAACGTCCTGACCATAGCGGAAAAAATTGGTGTTGCGCTGCTGGGCGGCGCAAGATACAACGAAGTTCAGGACAGCGTTGTTATTGCCGCCCTGCTTCACGATCTGGGGAAATGCGGCGATTATGAAAAGCCTATGTATGTTGAAAGCATCCTGAAATCTGGGAAGCAGTCTGACGCAAAGCCCTATAAGCGGAATCCTGAACTGTCTGCTATTCCCCACGCTGTACGGTCTATCAAGCTGGCCACGCTGTTCATTGACCTGACGGAAGCCGAAGAATGGGCGATCCTTTGCCACGATGGGCTGTACGATTTTATGAAGTATGACCTGAAAGGTAAAGAAACATGGTTACAGATGATCATTCACTGGGCTGATATGTGGGCCAGCCACATTATTGAAGGGGGTACAGATGAATAATGATGGGAACTATGTTCTGTCAGTATGAAACACCATGTGGCTATTGTGTGCGACTTGACAAAGAATGTCCTGAAAAGGGTAAATGTGCGCCACGGAAAAAGGCAGCCGCAGCGGTAGCAAGTCCTGAATCTGATGAAAAGTTATTAAATCCGGCTGGTGAATATGCTGTTAAGTTTGCAGAAAATCATGGAATCAGCGTTGATGAAGCCATGCGGGAACCGATGGTAAAAGCCCGGTTTGCAGCATATGCGGCCGGTGGAATTTAAGAAAGTGAGGTATGACAAGATGGAGCGTGATTATTTAGAATGGATCAACCGGACATATAGAAAGCTGGTTGACGATCAGGAAATCCCTAAAATGGAATTGAAAACGCCGGACGGCGGCAAAATTTCCGTTTACAGGGTGGGTGATGTTATCCGCTGTGACATTAAGCGGGCAGAAACTAAAAGAAAGTGAGGTATGACAAGATGGCACAGAAAATTTTAATCATGGGGGAATCAGGAACCGGGAAAAGCACCAGTTTAAGGAACCTTGATCCCGAAATCACGGCGGTGGTCAATCCCGTGGGGAAACCGTTACCGTTCAAGTCCAACAATGGGAAGTTCACCATGCTGAACAATGAAACGAAGTCCAGCAATATCATGGCATGGATGAAAGGTCAGGCGAAAGCCGGGAAGAAGATCCTGATCGTGGATGACTTCCAGTATTTGCTTTCCATTCCCTATATGAACCGCATACATGAAGGGGGCTGGGATAAATGGAATGATTTTGGTGACGATTATTTCAAGCTGATTGACATTTGTGCTGACCTTCCGGCTGACGTGCGTGTGTATTATCTCTCTCATTGTGAAACGCTGGAAAATGGGATCACTACCATTAAGCTGATCGGAAAGCTGTTAAGGGAGAAAATCACCATTGAAGGGCTGTTCACTATCGTTTTGAGAACGTCCGTTATTGACCAGAAGTATTTCTTCCTGACGCAGAACAGCGGCAAAGATACCGTAAAAAGCCCTATGGGTATGTTTTCAGAATATGCGGTTGAAAATGACCTTGCCTATATTGATGATAAGGTATGTAACTATTATGAGATAGGCAACTACAAGAGTGATGCAGAAATGGCGGCACGGGATCAGGAAGTGGCCGGCGGTATTGAAAAGCCGGATCCGAAAGGACGCAGGGCAAGGGGTACATCCGCAGCACAGAAGGGCGAACGTAAGACACGGGCGCAGGTGGAAGCTGAAAACAATGAAAAGATCGGTCAGTATATGGAACAGGTTGACAAGGCTGTTTCGGAAGCTGCCGGGGATCGTGAAGAAATTCCGTTTGAAGAAGCCGCTGCTGCCGCCGATACCGTACCGAAGCCGGATCTGGAAAAGCCGCCCCGCCGTACACGCCGGGAACGTCAGGAAGAAGCTGATCAGAACAAAGCTACAGAAGATATGTATTTTTACCATGCGGAATCAGATAGTTTCTGGATGCTGAAAAAGGGTGAAGTATTCCCTAACAATATTGATGCACAGTGTTCTGTTCAGGTTACAAAAGAAGAATATGAAGCAAAACGCTGTAATATCCCGGATGGACAGGACGAAGAACCGCTTCCCATGAATCCCCCTGTAGAGGGTGACAGAAAGCCCCGTGAACGCAAGACAAGGGATATTCAGCCGGAAGGTCAGGCAGAACAGCAGGAAACGCCGCAGGAAGCCGTTCAGGAGCCTGAACAGGGTGGATCTGCAAGGTCACGCCGTACAAGGCGCACAAGGGGGTAAATGTGGAGCAGAAAGTAAAATGTGATAAATGCGGAATGAAGATCTTTATCAAGCTGAAAAAGCAACAGAAGGGCGATCTGGAATACCAGTATTTCACCTGTAAGCACTGTAACACTTCTTATGTGGTATCGGCAACGGATCCGCCCTTGCGCCGGGAAATGCAGAGGTATGAAGATCTTGTGAAACAGGCTAACGCACTGGCGCAACAGGCGCAGGAACTTTTACAGATAAATGTGAAGCGGTGCAGGGAAATCATGGATCAGCATCCGCTTGAACTGTAGGTAAAAAATTTTAATTTTATGGCCCCATGAAGGGCAGAAAGGATGTTATAATTATGGCAGTAGATTTTTCAGCATTAGACAAGGCAGTTGATCAGGAACAGTTAAGGAAGGACGTTGAAGAAGCGAAAAACAACAGCGGCGATATTCCCAAAGGAACCTATATTGTGGGGATCGACAAAATGGAGATCAAGGCAACGAAGGACGGCCGCCCTATGTTCTTCATTCAGGCCCGTGGGAAGGAAGGGGAACACAAAAACAAGTGTATATTCATGAACCGGGTTATTTACGGCACAAAGAACGATGGCAGCATGATCCAGAGCGTCTTGACCGTACTTGACAAGTTCCAGACTGACATAATTCCTGAATTTAACGGTTATCAGGATTTTGTGGAACTGGTGGCCGACATTTACGAAGAAATTCAGGGGCGTGTTGAATGTGAAATTGACTATGACAAGGACGCTTTCAACAGTATCAGCATTAAAGAGGTTTTTGACGTGTAAATTTTTTTCTGGAAAAAGTTAAGATTTCTTTACTTTTCGGTGGGTAAGCAATTACCCACCGAAAGAAAGGAAAAAAGCCTATGTTGTTCTATGACTTTGAAGTTTTCAAATATGACTGGCTGGTAGTGGTTATTGACAGTGATGCGCATAAAGAAAGCGTGATTATAAATGACCGTGACCAGCTTGAAGCCTTATATAAAGCAAATAAACACAATATATGGGTGGGTTTCAATTCCCGCCACTATGATCAATATATCCTGAAAGGGATTTTATGCGGTTTTGATCCGAAAGAAATAAATGATTATATCATTGTTCAGCACATGGACGGCTGGCAATTTTCAAGGGAACTGAACAAGATCACACTGAATAACTATGACGTGATGCCGAATCCACCTATAGGGCTGAAAACGCTTGAAGGGTTTCTTGGATCCGATATAAGGGAAACAGAAGTTCCTTTTGACCTTAACAGGAAACTGACACAGGAAGAACTTGATCAGACAGTGTTTTACTGCCGTCATGACGTGGAAGAAACGATCAAGGTATTTCTGGAAAAGATAGATGATTTTCATGCTATGTATGGGATTGTAAAGGCTTTCCCGGACATGGTAAACCTGTCAAATATAGGCGATACGGAAGCCCGGATCACTTCTAAAGTGCTGGGGTGTGTGAAACAGAATTTCCATGATGAATTTGACTACTTCTTTCTTCCCTGCATACAGCTGAAAAAATATAAAGCTGTTCAGGACTGGTTTGAAGAAAAGAAACGGGAAGCCTTGCGGATGGATTTACAAGGGAAAAGTGATTCCGTAAAAAAGGCATGGTATAAAACACAGTCTTTTGAAATGATCGTGGCCGGGGTTCCTCACGTTTTCGGTTTCGGCGGTCTGCATGGTGCGCCGGATAAGCCCATACACAAAAAGGGGCTGCTTCTCCACGTTGACGTAGGCAGCTACTACCCTTCCCTGCTACTTGCATGGATGCTTGTGACAAGGGCGGCCACGAATGACAATTACAAGGTGGTATATGACACCAGAATGAGCCTGAAAGCGGCCGGCAAGAAGAAAGAACAAGCCCCATATAAAAAGCTGTTAAATGCGCTTTCAGGAGCCATGAAAGACATCACGAATCCGGCATATGATCCCCGGAACAATAACTGTATGTGTATTAACGGCCAGCTGATGTTGCTTGACCTGATTGAACACCTTGAAGCTGTTCCGGGTCTTGAATTGATCCAGAGCAATACAGACGGTTTGATCATATGGATCCCTGATACTGACGAAGCCTTCAATATGGTAGATGATATTTGCTATGACTGGGAGTGCAGATGCAGCACTGAAAAATGTAATATCAGTTTAGGGCTGGATGTTGTTTCAGAGATATTCCAGAAGGACGTGAATAATTACTTGTGGATTGATTCAAAAGGCAAGATTGAAAGGAAGGGCGCATATGTCAAGGAACTCTCCCGGATAGATAACGATCTTCCTATCCTGAATAAAGCCCTGATTGATTATATGACAAGGGGAACGCCTGTAGAGCAGACCATCAATGACTGTACTGACCTGATTCAATTCCAGAAAATTGTGAAGCTGTCAGACAGTTATAAATGGGTGGAACATGAACACGGAACGCCTGAACTGGTGAATAAGGGTGTAAGGGTGGTCAAGACCTATTATAATTATAAAGACACAAAGCGGTACACCTATAAGTCATACCGTGTCTTTGCTTCCAGAGATATGACAGACGGAAGGATCCTGAAATGCGGCGGGAAACGTGGACGGCCTGAAAAGTTTGGAAATACACCTGACCATTGCTATATTTTCAATGAATCAGTGGAAGGGGTTCAGGCGCATGAAAAACTGGATCGCCAGTGGTATATAGATTTTGCCAGAAAACGCTTGAAAGATTATGGGGTGATTGTATGAAAAATATTTACATTAAAACAGAACACGGACACATGATAATATACGCTGATCAGTTCTTCCCATGCAGTCAAAAGCGGTTTAAGAAGCTGTTAAGCATTATCAAAGAGTTTAGTTATTTGAACAATGTTCAGGAAATATCTGAACAGTTGACAGAAGCCATCACTAAACAGTTGGAATATCTGGAATGGAGATATAAGACAAAAAAAAGCCAAAAAGAAATATCGGTATTAAAGAAATTTCTTGAAATGCTGGAAAGTTTGAAGGTGTGACATTATGGGCGATCTGTATAAAGGGTACGTTGAAACCAAAAACAAAAAATGTGTGGAAAAGTTCAAGGACAGGACGGACTTCAAGACGCTGGAACAGGTGCGGTCACTTCCGGAATATGCCGGGATCCTTGCAAAAAATACCATGTTCATAGACATTGACGATCCTGGACAGTCTGAAATACTGATGGATATTGTAGAAGAATTTCAGCTAAATTGTAGGGTGATCTGTACCAGCCGGGGGAAACATTTCATTTTCAGAAACACACAGCTTCACCAGTGCAAGACGCATACACGCCTTGCCATAGGGTTGACCGCTGATATTAAGGTGGGCTATGTTGCGTCCTATGAAGTGCTGAAAACGGACGGTGAAGAACGTTTCTGTGAATGGGATATTGAACCGGGCGGGGAATATCAGGAAGTTCCGAAGTGGTTACTGCCTGTCAGGTGCAAGATGGACTTCCTGAACATGGAAGCCGGGGATGGCCGGAATCAGGAACTTTTCAATTACATACTGACCTTGCAGAGCAACGACTACAGCGTAGAGGAAACACGGGAAGCAATCCGCATTATTAACAGGTTCGTCCTGAAGGATCCGCTTTCCGATCAGGAGATAGAAACCATTTTGAGGGATGACGCTTTCAAAAAGCCTATATTCTTCAATGGCCCGAAGTTTCTCTTTGACCGTTTCGCTGCCTATATGAAGAATACCCATCACGTTGTACTGATCAATGGAAACCTTCACATATACTGTAACGCGGCACTTTGTAGTAGACGGAAAAAGCATTTTATTTTCGACAGTATAAACACCATTACGGCACCCTCTTT
>VSNH01000224.1 GCA_009774215.1 Lachnospiraceae bacterium | reverse complement strand
TATCGTCTGCAGCGTCAGATGTGTATAAGAGACCTGTATATTGCAATTGCGATGACCCGGAGCGGTCCAATTTTTGGCGGTATTTTTATGAGAGGTTCGATGAGCTTGGGCTGGATGGGCTCTTTTCCACTCATTACATTCCAAGTAGCCCGTCATATCGACTCGATGTCAGACGCGACATTTTTACGGGGAGGAAGCAGGAGCCTTTTCGAACTGCCCTCCACGGGGATGGAGATTTCCGCAGCGAGGAGTGTGTCCAGTTTCTGCAAGAAGCAGACGTAATCGTAACAAACCCACCGTTCAGCTTGTTCAAGGAGTTTGTCGCGTTGTTGCTGCGAGAGAACAAACAGTTCATGGCAATAGGTAACATGAACATCGTTTCGTCCAGAGCGATTTTCGGCAGCCTATTGAACAAGGAGTTGTGGTTGGGACACACACGGCCTAAAGAGTTCTTGATGCCAAATGGACAAATGAAGAAATTTGGCAACATAGTTTGGTATACGAATGTGGATAGTCCGCAGCGACACCAATTTCTTACGTTTCCCAAAACTTATGCCCCAAAGAAATACCTGGCATATGACAATTGCGATGCTATCAATATAGACTCTGTCCAGGAGATACCCGGAGATTATTTTGGGGTTATGGGAGTACCACTGACATTTCTGTTGAAGCCTTGCCCGGACCAATTCAAGTTGCTTGGTATCGGTTCTTCCAAGTTGTTTTTTACGCCCACCAAACAGTATGTGCGGCCATTGCGCCACAACATGGATGGAACGACCACTCGGCAGCACATCGCCGTCAATAATACCCTCACAATTGCCCTCGATAATCCTCCCAAGAATTGCTACTATTGCACGGCAGAAAACACAGACAAATATCTGATTTCCCCCTACAACCGTCTTCTAATTCAACGAAAAGTATGAAAAAGCAGTCGTCCACTACTTGGACGGCTGCATATGTTTTTTGTTCAGAGCTTGAATGTCTGAATTTTTTCGTCTAAACGATAGGGGAGAAGGAGAACTTCGCCTGGTTTAAGGTCGTAGCCAAGAACTTGAGCTATTTTTTTCACCTTGTCCGGAATTTCAACTCCTGCGGGCAACCTGCGTATCTCCGCGTTGACACGGTTGAGCAGGGGAGGAGCAGGAGGGTCGTTGGGATGCTCGATACGGTCATACCAATTGATTAAGGGGCCGTCCATTTTTTCGACTTTAATAGGGACAGAAATGAAAACACCCTGTTCATCCTTTTGTGCAATGAAGAAATCTTGCGAATTGCCAAAATCAAGCACTTGGCTGGCATACAAATTTAAAAATATAGACTCAAAATTATTTGCTGCTGGTGAATTACACGTAAATTGTAGGACTGAAAAGAGATAATTAGATGCCGGCTCACAACAGCCGAAAAAATCGTCATATATTGTGCAGAGACGGTACAATATCTGAACACGATTATTCACAACAACTTCCTTCATTAGCAGCGATTTCGCGCCATCACATGTATTTTCAAAAATAAATTTTGTGCCATTGGGAGGCAGGGTGTGAACTTTATGCATCAGGGCCTCAACCAAATAATTGTTGGAGTATTTGCTATGAATTTGAATGTTTTCAAATGGGATTTCTTGGCGTATGCTTTGGGTTTGCGGCAAGATATCATAGGTGTATTCATTGATAAATGGCAATATGGAGGCATACTCATTACTCATTCGTTGCATAAGCATTTCAAATGAGGTAATATCCTGAATATCCTTTATTGGTATTCCGAGGTCATGATATCGTCGCAATACTTTCCTCTTTGCGTCGTTTTGGGCACGAGGAGTTTTTTTTGTGCTTAATTCATAGACGGACTCAAACAAAGGTAAGTCTGAATATGGGTGGATGGCCCGTCCTGTAAGGACATTCCCGTTAACGCTTATTCCGCGAACATCACGAGTGATATCCAGCTTGTTGGGGCGGATATATTCTATAACCTCTAAAACAAGATTTGCATAAGCATCTGCGATGTTACGAAGAACAGCTGAGCCTGATGTGGTGTTTGCTTTTATAACAGAAGCTATAAAAAGTGCCAATTCCCCAAAACTATTTTCGCTTTTTACTATTGTGGCAATTTCGGTATAAAACCCATGTAATCCTAAAACGAATTTTTCGTTATCTGTAATGGCCAATTCTAATTGTTTACGACATGGTTCTGAAAATTTTTCAGAGAAAACGAAACACTCAAAATTGTTTACCTCACAATACAATCTTTTCAAATCAATACCTTTTAGATTTTCTAAGATACTGATTGCGCTGCCAAAAGAACGGTGGGCAACAAGTTTTGTGGCCAAAGGTTTGTCGTCATAACGTTTTATGATGCGTCGAAGCAATCTATCCATGTAGGCATCTTGGACAACTGTGGTTTCCATTTATACCATCTCCTTCCTCAATATTGTAACACAAAAATAGTTTAGAGGAATAAACAGGTTGTGAACTTTTTGCTCAGGTCAATAGGAAATGAGTAATATTTTTTAGCGATTTTGGATATCAAAACCAAGCCCTTTACTTGTTAATTTTAAAGGCTGAAGCGAAAAGGAGAAATCAAAAAATGAAGCGTATGACTACGGAAGTTATTGCGGCGCTGCAGGAGCTGGTGGATACGTACGGCGACCTGCCATTTGAGGTGCTGGATGCAGACAATGGCGTCGATTATTTCAACGTTACTGCATTTGCCAAGGTTGCCGACAATCTTGGCGAGGACGAGACTCCGGCCATTGGGCTTGCGGTCTGAAAAAAGAAGGGAGTAACTGTTATGTCTAATTCTGAGCAGAATTCTATGAAGGTTGTTGGCCCCGACACTATCATTGGGGAGTGGAACGACTATGCAGACGAGTACGTGCTGCTTCTCCGCAGCCTGGATACGTTCACCAACAACAAATACGAGTATGTGGTGGTAGCGAATGGTGTCGGTGAATACTTCAATGATGTGATTGGCATCCATGGAGTCATCGACCTCCGCGATTTCCTTGACACCCCGGCCGGCCTTCGTTATCTGGATAGTTGGGCCCGAGACTTGGGATACGATGACTTCGATGACTACGTGTTATCGGAGAACGGCCTGCCTCCCGAGGCCCGGGACGAGGCACACGGGGTTATCCGCAAGGAGGATGGCAGCATCGATAAGGTGAACAGCTCCGCCTATTTGTACTCTCTGGAATCTCTGGCAGCGATGCTCGCAACACATTTCTTCGCCTGTGTGGACAACGATTATCCACTTCGTATGACGCCGGAAGAGGCGGCCGAGTGGGTTCGCGGGCTCACTGGTCAGAATTACGAGTTTTAACCGCAATGTGGAAGGTCCCTCAGCCAATCGGCTGAGGGACCTTGTTGTACTTATTCGCCGTCAGCCTCCGCAGAGTCACCAGCAGGAGTGGCGTCGTCCTTATTCAATTCAAGCAGTTCGGCCACGTCATTCGGTTTAAATCCAGCTTTTTTGGCCCTCACCCTCAACTCTTCCCACAATTGTTTCTCGGTTTTGCGCTGCTTTTTCGGCTTCGGTGCAGTTAAGTGTTTCTTTTGAGCTTCTAATGCGTCGATTTTCTCTTTTGCCTTCTTGATTTTTTCGTCGAACGTGGCAACGGCGGCCGCCTTCTGCTCTTGAAGGGCAGAAATATCATTGCAGCGTGCCGCAATCTTGGCATCGATGTCCGCAATTCGCTCTTCCAAAGTACGACGCGGTCTTCTCACCTGATTTTCTTCCACAACACATCGTCTCCTTTTGTAATATAAACCCAATATTGGGGGTTTGACACTGGACTACATAAATGTCTGTGCAGACATTTATATTAAAGACAGTATATCATAAAAAATTTTATTTGCAATCTTTTTCTTCTCCTGATATTTATTGCTTATTTTGCATATAATTAAACGTCAAGAATTAAGGC
>VSNH01000223.1 GCA_009774215.1 Lachnospiraceae bacterium | reverse complement strand
TGGGAATCATTTGCGGCGAGGACCCTTTTTCTGTGGTAATGGTCATAGGACGGGCTGCATTACGTGTAGAATTGAGGTTGACGCCATAATTTTTAGCATAAGCCTTTCTGTCCACACTCATTTGCATACCCACAACCTGATTATCCCGAACAACAGGTGTAACATCTTTAATTCCAGATGCTTGCATATAGGCCCGCTCTGCATCAGTACCATGATTCCACATTTCCATCATCTGCTGTGCGTTGAGCTGGTCCAATGCGGTCATTTTAGACATATCGTACTGGATAGAGGTGGCTTGGTCGTCTCGGTCATAGCGCAAATCGGAAACACCCATATCTTGCAAATCATCCTGGTTGTATTGGTATTCTGTTGAATCACGATGAGGCAAATATTGTCCAATATGCCTATCGCCGTAATTTTCTGTGGGTACATTCTCGTAGTTTTGTGCGAATTTGCTCAGGTCTGGAACGATATCCGGGGGTTGCTCTCCTCCAGAACCGGAAGATGAACCTGTCGAAGCATTAGAATTCCCAGAATTATCATCCGAGACACTAGTTGGCTTATTGATTGCGTTGGCCATCATGCCACTACCAAGATTTACGAGCTGACGACCACCCATACCACCCAAAACACTACCAGCAGCACCAAGCGCAAGACCAGCACCTACTTTGAGTGAAGTTTTCCCTGCCCCAATAGCTTTGCCCGTGGCGGCTCCGGCCATATTCTTGATATCCTGGCCCACGCCTTTAGCCAAGTTAGCCGCCATGCCAGCTTTACCTACATCCAGCCGACCGGATGCACTGTCTCTATCATTTTGACGGATGGCGTTGGCTGTGTTGCTGTTGGCAATTGCACTACCCGCTCTGCGGAGGAACTGCCCTGGGCGTGTATTCATTGCCATACTACCAATTCTCTGACCAGCCGCACCTGCCATTTTGCCCATAGCCTGAGCCTGTTTTGCGATAGCTTGAGCTTGGGGCGTGCTGGCCATTTTAGTTGCACCAGCGGTTACCTTTGCTGCCCCTCCAAGAACTGCGGCACCCAATGATGCCGCGCCATATCTTGCTTTATCACCAATAGCCCCGCTATCGAAATAATCGTCATAGGCACTGTAAGCATCCTGCTTCATTTGAGAAGCGCGGTCACTCAATTTGTCACTAAAGGCAGGACCTTTGTCGGCATCAGCGGCACCATTACCATTTATTCCACCACCAGAAGAATTGTTATCATTACCGGTTTGGGAACGATTGGTTCCAGCAGAGTTTAAGTCGGGGCTTCCAGATGTATTACTACCGCCTTCGGAGCCACCACCTTCGGAACCGCCAGATTGTCCACCTGATTGACTGCTTGCTTGGCCGCTTTGTCCGCCGCCCACAGCCATGGCCACGCCGCCTGCAACTGCACCAGCAACGCCCAATGCGCCTGCCGCCATAGTGCCAGTCATTCGCTTAGACGCCTTCTGGGACGCTTGGTCTGCCCAACTGCCGGCAGAACCGAAGAAAAAGCTCTTCAAAACAGAGGTGAATGGCAAGAGTGCATATAGAGCAAGAATGTTGTCAAAGCCATGGGAAGATGGTGGTAAGAGCAGAATGACGGCCATGCAAAATGAATGGATAGGTTGAATACAAATTTGGGCCAGCAATTCTTTCATCCATTGGATGGTTGCTTGTTTCCGTGCATTGCTGACCGAAATCATTGCAATCATAACTGGTGCGATGATGATAAGAATTGCCACGGCGAAGGAACGCATTGCATAGATAAAGTTATAAGAAATCTGAATGCCGAAATACAGGAATTGAGCAATAATTCCGCCCAATGAGCCGCTGCCTGCGCCAAACCTAGCTATTGATTCAGAAATGGTTCGTTTCTCTCCTGTGGTTACATTATCAGGAACAATTGCATATATAATTTGAGTAAAGCTGGAACAGAGAGAAATGACAATCCGCAGAACGATTGGGAGTAACGCCAACGCAATGGCACAAACAAAAAGGTCCTGTAGCTGCGACATAAAATGCAAACGTTGAATGGTGTTGATGGTGGATGCAGCCTTTTTGATTACGTTGTTAATAATACCAAACAGAAGAATCATGGCCGCAATAATTTCCATGAATGTAAACAGTGACCACACATATGGTTCCCAACTTACTGGGAAAATCCCTCCAACATAACCTTTGCCCCGGAAGCCTACATTAAACAGGAGCTCGTCCATGGACCAAAGCCCCAGCATACCACGAAGACCATCCAATATGCTACCAAACACACCAACCAGCGCTTGCGTGAGCTGATTTGGTTTTCCGGAATATACATTGTCAGAGGTTACCGCTTCATCCCCATCAAGTGCATAGTTATTAAATGCCTCATAAATGAGCATGAACCAGTTGATATACTCACTGCCCCCTGGCTCTTTTTCGGTATACCATTTGAAAGAGTAGTCCTTGTAAGATAATGTGCCATCCGAATTCATTGAACCACTGACTTCATTGAGGAAAGCAATCATTGTGGTCAGCATTGCTGAGGCGTCAGCCTCTTTTTTTATATTGTTATCCTCACAGTAAAGTGCAAATGCCTGATTCAAATCAAAAGAAATTTCGTTGACAGCGGTTAGCGCATTATTGTAGTCAGTGGATGTTGAGTTGTCACGACGGGTTTGTTTTGTAGGAAAACTGAGCACGCGGTTGTCCTCTTCCAGAAAACCAACATTTTGAATAAGTCCCGCTAAAAAATTTCCTCCGTTTGCGATACTTTTGTTTCGACTTGCAACTGAATCTGTCAATCCGGAAATCAAAGAGATATTGCCTGTGGCACTTGTCTGA
>VSNH01000222.1 GCA_009774215.1 Lachnospiraceae bacterium | reverse complement strand
CAAACATACCATCCAAATAGTCCAGTATCCTCTGCCTGTCCCCGTCTTTGGGAAATCCAGCCTCTTCATGCTTCATGTCCCCCGCAAGGTCGCCCCTCGGCGTGTCCTTCCCGTAATATTTCCCTATCATCCATTCATAAAAATTCATTCTGCCCTGCCTCCTTTTCTGTGCCAAAAGTTCCCAAAAACCAAAAAATCCCTATTACGCGCATATGGGTGTATTCACATGTGCTTTTCTCTCTTTTTTATATATTCCATTTATATAATTATTTTTTGGAACAAAGGAACACACCCTTCTAAGCCAGTGCCTGTCTGATGTTCCCATGTTCCGAATTTCTGTTCCCAAAATGCCTTTATGGGAACAGCGGGCGTTCCGTTCCAGTTTTCAGCGTCACTCCCGTTTCGGAACACGCCTGTAAACCCACTGCGGCCCGTAAAGCGAGATGCGTTCCTTCTTCCTGCCGGAATCCCATCCGCCGATGCGCGCCATGATGGCGGAAATCTCCCCGCTGTCCATGCGTTTCAAGTTCGCCCTCTCCTTCCCGAAGCATTCACACCATATCTCCATATTGGAAACAGACATACGGCGCACCGCGCCTTTTAAGTCCGGCTTCCCGAAATCCTCCCCATGAAGGAAGTTCCTGCGCTCGAATAAATCCATGTCATCCCATTTCTCCGGCAGGAGCGTGTCGAGGTACTCACGCACAAGCCCCTCACGCTCATCGCTCTCCATCGCCTCCCTCTGCTCGGACTTGGCCGTGTCCTCCATCTTCCCGTCAAGGTAGAGCCGCTCGCCCGCTTTCACATACACAAGCACCTCCGCCCATATCTGCCGGATGTCATCGTTAGATAACTCCCATGAATGCCTCCGGCTGCCGCCCGGCGTCCTGACCGGCCAGAAACGGCGGTTCCCGGTGGTGTCGCGCAGATACCCTTTCTCCGCGTTGGTGGTGCCGAAAAAGACGCACTGGCGCAGGTGCGGTGTCGCCCTTTTCCCGAAGGACGCACGGTAGATGTCATTCTGCCTTGAAAGGAAGGAGCGCAGCGTCTCCACCTCCGCCTTTTTTAAGCCCGCAAGCTCCCCGATCTCCATGATCCAGTACCCCTGCAGCTTCTCCGCCGCCGTCTTGTCCTTCGTGTCGCTTAAGTTCAGGCTGTCGGAGAACCAGTCCCCGGCAAGCCGGGAAATGAGCGTACTCTTCCCTACGCCCTGCGGGCCGTTCAGCACCAGCATGGTGTCAAACTTACAGCCGGGGCTTAACACCCGGCAGACCGCACCGCAGAGGGTCTTGCGGGTGACGGCGCGGACGTATGGCGTGTCATCCGCGCCCAGGTAGTCGATGAGCAGCGTGTCCACCCGCGGCACCTTATCCCACTCCGGCAGGGCATCGAGGAACTCCCGCACCGGGTGGTAGGAGCGGTCATCCGCCGCCTTCGTCACGGCGATGTTGTAATTTCTCATGGAGAACGTGCCGTAATTCAGATCCACATAGGAGATAAGCTGCGCATCATCCGCATCCCGCCAGAACCGCCCCGGATGCTCCCACGGCACCGCGCCCTTGATCTCCATTCCGTCACTTAACTGGTTGAACACGATGCCTTTCAGCTTTTCATCGTTATTCAGGATTAATAAGAGATTCCTTAATGTGTTCTTTACCACAGTGGAGCGTTTCTCATACTCCAGTTCCTTCTGCCAGTCCTCATTCTCCCCGGAGAACTCCTTCTCCGCTTTCTCCATCCGCTCCCCGGCAATGGTCATCTTCACGTTCTCATCACTGACCGCAAACTCGCTCATGGCGGAAAAGGAAGGGAGCTTCGATGCCTCCGTATCCTCCGCCGCTTTTTCGTCCAATTCCCCATACCTGTGTATCCGCACCATGTCAAAGGCGTTCATCAGCCTGCCGCAGGCCGGGTCGGTGGCATGGTGGGAGTAGGCGAACTTCCCCTCATAAATGACCACGCCCGCCTGTGAGTCTGCCGGGATATAGTCATACCGCCCCGGCATGGCGCTTGGCTGATAGACATCTGACAGAAATGCGGCTATCGCATCCTCTATCGTGTAAGTCCGGCAGAATGCGCCGATCACTCCATCCTTCGCCAGCGGGTCCGCCTGTTTGCGCATCTCCCTCTGTACGATGTTCTGCTGGCGGCTGCTCACCGGCCACTCGGAGGAATCCCGCCAGTCCTTATACCGTGAAAGCACCTCGTCCGGGTTTAACGGCTCTCCCTCGATATCCCGAAAAATAAATTCCCCGTCAGCGGAGGTGGACGGCCAGTACATGAGGCGGCTCGGCTCGTAGGTGGTATCATCGAACATCTCGATCCCGATGTCCTCCGCCACCTTCCTTGCCACCGCCACATATTCATCCGGCGACACCGGGCGGGATAAGATGATCACAAGGCGCAGCCTCGGATTTTCCGCCGTGTGCTTATGGGTGGAATAAATAAAACAGCGGTAATTATAGAGCATTTCTATCTGCTCAATCACGCCCGGAACCGCATGGTCGATATCCAGCGTTATGATGGTGCGGTATTCCACACAGTCTTTTTTCCTCCTGCCGCCTTTCAGCCTGCCCGCCACATAGCCGCCCACATCCTTAATGGCGTCCTGCTTCGCTTTCGTCATTTTCATATACTGCTCCACGGTCTCTGCCGTGCGGATGGTGTGGGAGATGCGCTCTATGAATTCATCCAGCTCCATCTCCACGTTGTTCCAGCGTTTCTCCATCCTTGAATTGCCTGTTGCGATCTGTAGCTTCATTCCTTCCTGCCCTCCAATAATTTCAGATTTTTCACGCACTGGTTATAAATGATCTGTTCCTCCCTGGCTTTCCTGCGGTAGAAATGCCATTCCTCCGAATTCGCTTTGAGGGACTCCGCCTTTTCCGAAAATGCCTTAACCTTCCCGGAATGCTCCCGTGCCTTTATCCGTAAGAACTGTTTCAGTTTCTCCCTGTCATCCTCTTTCACAAAGCGCCGGATCAGCGGGAACACCTTCCTTGCCACCGCCAACCTGCATGGGAAGAACTCATGGATATATAGCTCCATCCTCCCGTTCTTATAAACCATCTTCACCGTTTCCTTTTCCGCTTTCTGCTCCGCCATACGCATCCCGCC
>VSNH01000221.1:3680-46005 GCA_009774215.1 Lachnospiraceae bacterium | reverse complement strand
GGTGGTGCCACCAGGCACATTGCACCCCTTAGTAGTCAGTAGTTTAATTGCTGATTGTGCCGACATTGCGCCGACATTTGACTATTTTTTAGCGTTGCGGTCGCTCATTAGTATCTCGATGGTACGTTCTTTTTCTTTCAGGAGTTCCTTCAGGTGAGCGATTTCGCGGCGCAGTTCGGCAGTTGCTTCTCCCCCGTCGAATCCGTCGAAGAAGATACCGGCTGAAACACCTAATTCCTTTGCTATCAACTCTATTGTGGTGGAGTTGGTAGTACCGCGACGGATTGCGCTCTGTATGCTGCTTTCATTGCGGCCAATCTTTTGCGCGAGTTCGCGGATAGTCATTTTCTTACGCTCGCACAAATCTCTGATTAGTATTAAGTTAGCCATTAAAATTTATATTGTTAACAATTTTTAAGAGTGATTTAATTACTGAATAGTAATTTTGATGCTATATTTGCATAATAAAATTACAACAAATTTTTGAATTGAGCAAATGGAGCAAGAAATTAGACCACTCACACCAAACGAAATTTTACGCGGTTGGCTTGATTCTTTGCCACGCAAGGACTATAACAAGACGAAGCACCTTTTGGTTGACGCTTGCCTTGTGCCGCTGCACACGGTTAACAACTGGGTTTATGGAAACTGTTCCATACGTCCGGCCTCGCAAAGAGACATCAACCGTGTGAGCCTTCAGGTGTCAGGAAAAGAAATATTCACAATTACCAAGCCGGAGGGAGGGGCGAAGGCGTAAGCGTCCGACCTCCGGGGAGGTATATTAACCTACTCGAAAAATGAAAAAAGAAATCACCTTTGGCGCATACTCCGCCATACTGAACGCCAGCGCAGAACGCGCAATGCTGACGATAAAACACAAACGTCTGCCACTCAAAATCGCCGATAAAATCAACGAAGCCGGAGACATCATAGCCACCGAAGTGTTCTTTGATGATGATAAAAACGGTTGTGTCCGTATTACTCATGACCTCCCAATGGGCGAACTCACAGACATAGTTTGCAATGCCATATCGGCAATATACGATACCGACGTTTCTGTTTCCAATGCAAGAACCTAAAGCGTTGTATAACCTCCGCTACTATGCGCGTCGCCGTGGCTATGTCTTTGCCAAGAACCAAAGAGTGGCCACGGTGCCGGAGGTGAATCGCTCCGAAAGAATCGAAGCCCGGCTGAAGTCTTTCGGCTACTGTATTCAATTAAACATCTTCCAATATGAATGACAACGTTTTGGCCGTCCTTCTCTCGACCGCTGATTCTCGGCAATTTTGCGGAACTATAACCGGCTCAACCGATTTTCAGAAAATCGGGGGGGTAAAAACCGCTATAATTTTTTGTAATTATGTAACTTGTAATATGATATGGTAACACCTGAAAGGCTATACGCGGCAACCGACGACGGCCTCCGTATCATCGCACTGCATTACCCGGAGGCCGTGGAATCGGCACGAACAAACAAACCGTTCCGCGCCCGTCCTGACGAACGGACACCAAGCGCACGGGTAAAACTATTCAACACAGATAAGGGTAAGGTCTGGAAAATGACTGACTTCGGAGGTGAAGGCCGCGCCATTGACCCGATACAGATACACATGGAGGCGAAGGGCATTTCATTCACTGAAGCAATCCTCGACCTTGCGGCCACGTTCAACATACAGGACGAGATAACGCGTTCAATCAATCGCCCGGACATAAGACGCGAACCCGCCACCGCAGAGCAGCCGGAGGGCGACTGCACATGGGATATAGACCAAGAATTTACGAAATCGCAATGTGCCATAATGGGGCCACGTGTTACCCCGGAACACATGGAGGCGTTGCACTGGTACCGGGTAAAACGTCTTACATCGGTAAAGAACCGCGAAGCAATCCACAAGTTCTCCAACGAGAACTATCCGATTTTTATGCGGGAATGTTGGTTTGTTGACGAAAAAGGTAACGCAGACAAATTTTATAAGATATACGAGCCTCTTAACGTCGATAAGAAATGGCGATTCCAATACCAGCCAAGAGGTAAAAAGCCGCAAAGTTACATCAATGGACTGTTTGAACTCATCGCAGCTTACCGGGATTATAACGAGGCTGAAGAACGCGCCTTCAATTCAGACCCGGCGAACGAGGGCAAGCCGTACAAAGAAAAGAAACTGCCGGAAGCCATCATTTGCTCCGGCGAGCGCGACGCGATTTGCGTCCGTTCCCTCGGCTACCACCCGCTATGGTTCAACTCCGAGACATACAAGGTTACGGAAGAAGAATACAGGCAGATAGCCAGATATGTCGAAACCGTCTACAATATCCCGGACATCGACACGACCGGCCGGGTGAAAGGAACGGAACTTGCCTTGCGATTCATCGACATTCATACGATATGGCTACCCGACGAACTCGCAAATTACCGTGACCACCGGGGCAACCCTCGCAAAGACTTCCGCGACTGGATAGAGATTTGGAAAAGCAACAGCGACTTTCGCGGACTTCTCGAACTCGCCACCCCGGCGAAGTTCTGGACTAAACAATGGGTAAGCGGCAAAGGTGAGGACGGAAAGAGCAAAGGCCGCTACAAATACAGTATCGACATTTCCTGTCTACACGAATTTTTGATGTTGAGCGGATTCTACACACTCCGCGACAAACACGCTCCCGGAACGCAGTTTATCCGTATTACCGGCAATATAGTAACGCTTGTAACCCCGAAAGAAATACGCGAGTTCGTGCATAAATGGTCTATTCATACGCGACAACCGCGAGAACTCCGCAACCTGATATTATCAACCCCTACGCTTTCGCTTTCCTCTCTGGAGGCGTTACGGGAGGCCGACCCGGATTTCACCAACTACACGGAACGTTCACAGTTCTTTTACTTCCCGACATTCTCGGCTGAAGTAACAGGCAAAGAGATAATCAAGCACGAAAACCGTATAGCCGTCGGAGGCCGCTATGTGTGGGAAGAAAACGTGATACCTCATAACGTCCGATTCCTTCCCGATATGTTCGAGATTACGCACCCGGAAGGACGCTATGACAGCGAAGATTTCAACATCGAAGTTTACCCCCACGCCTCCAATTACTTCAGATATTTGATTAACTCCTCCCGTATCTACTGGCGCAAGGAACTGGAGCAAATGCCGGGCGAATGGACTGCCGAGCAAATCGAGGCTTACCGCAAGGAGCATAAATTCGACATTGCCGGACCTCGCCTGACCCCTGCCGAGATACAGGAACAAAAACAGTGTCTTATAAACAAGATTTTTACAATCGGGTTTATGCTGCACCGTTTCAAATCGGATTCTCGTGCATGGGCCCCGTTCGTCATGGATAATATCGTGGGCGAGAACGACCAGTGTAACGGACGCTCCGGCAAATCATTCATGTTCCGCGCTCTTTCACACATTACAAGGTGGCTGAAGATAAGCGGCCGCAATCCCCGGTTACTGGAAAATCAATTTGCTTTCGAGCAGATAAGCAAACACCTCGGAATCGTGGTAGTTGACGACTGCGACGAATATCTGCCGTTCAAACAGTTTTACGACAACATCACTTCCGACATCACCATAAACACAAAGAACGTTTCCGCCTATACGTTGAAATTCAACGAGGCCCCGAAGTTCGCATTTACCACAAATTACGTACCGAAAGAGTTTGGCGGTTCGAGCGTCGGCCGTATGCTTTTTGTGGTATTCTCCGACTATTACCACCAGCAGACTGAAGATAACGATTATCTCGAAACACGACGTATTTACGACGATTTCAATAAGGATTTATATTCATCGACATATACAGAGGCCGAGTGGGAAGCGGATATAAATTTCTTTATGCAATGCGTCAGATTCTATCTTTCTGTCGCGAATATGCCGGTAAAAATCGAGCCACGGATTGACAATATCATTTTCCGCAAGTTCCTCCGGGATATGGGCGACAACTTCCAAGACTGGGCCGAAATGTATTTCTCTGTCGATGAGAACGGAAACGGCGACCACCTGAATACCGAAATTGTCAGGGAAGATGCGTTTAACGCCTTCAAGAGTTTTTCCGGCAATCATAAATGGTCAATGCAGAGGTTTACCAAAGCACTGAAAGGCTTTTGCTATACGTGCGAATATGTCGCAGAACTGAATCCGCAAGACCTATGCAACAGCGGACAGAGAATCATGCGGAGAATTGAAGACCCGGTTACACATAAGAAAGTGCAGAAAGAAATGATTTATCTCCGCACGGTAGCCGAATCGGACAGAATCAAGAATCCACCCCCACAACCCCCGCAACAGGGAAAACTACCTTTCTAAACTGTTACCGTTATGGATAGCAAGACACTGGAAGCCCGGCAACGCTGGACGCTATCACAAAAAATCGACCATACCCTCGGAACGATTGACACTTTTGTTTCCCGTTTAGGTGGACTTGATAAGGTTTATTGTTCCTTTTCGGGAGGGAAAGACAGCACGGTTTTATTGCACCTTTGCCGGGTTCTTTTCCCGGACATTCTCGCGGTGTTCTGCAATACCGGCAACGAATATCCCGAAATAATCAAGTTTGTGCGCCAGACGCAAGCTGCCGGGGCTGTCATTAGCATTATTCGCCCACAATTCACACCGCGCCAGATATGGGCGAAATACGGCTTTCCTCTTATCGGAAAAGAAACAGCGGACAGGGTTCACAAAGTAAGGATAAATCCACATTCCAAGACCGCCGGGATATATATGGGTAACGGTAAATTCAGGCTTGCTTTGAAATGGCGTTACCTATTGACAGAGCCTTACGAGACTTCGGCAATGTGTTGCAACAAATTAAAAAAGGAGCCTTTTCACCGATTCGAGCGGGAAACCGGTCGCCGTCCGATTGTCGGAACTATGGCCGCCGAAAGCAAATTACGCGAAACGCAGTATCTAAGGCAAGGCGGCTGCAACGTTTTCGGGGAATCTCCGGCAAGTAAGCCGCTTTCGATTTGGACTGAAGCCGATATTTGGGAATACATTCGCGCTCAAAATCTACCAATCGCCGAAATCTATCATAAAGGGGCGGCAAGAACAGGCTGTATGGGTTGCGGATTCGGTTCACAGTTCGCAGATGATACGCGATTTGATACGCTTTTGCGGGAACACCCCAAATGTTATGATATGATTATGGGTTACACCAATAACGGGGTATCATTCCGCGAAGCCATGCGAAAAGCATTACAAGTTAATGGCCGCTTCCTTCCTGATGAAGAACCGGCAAACCTTTTTTCGATTTTATGAAATTACGAGTATTTGAAGCGTTCGCCGGTTATGGCAGTCAGTCAATAGCCCTCGAACGACTGAAAACGGCTTATCCCTCTTTTGATTACGAGGTGGTGGGCTTTTCGGAAATTGACCGCTACGCAGTTGCGGCATATTACGCCGCCCGCGATCCGCGTCTTGCCGGCGAAAGAATCGACCGTCTCGATATAAAGGCATACACTCCGACAAAGGAAATTACGGAAAGATTTCCCAACTACGGGGATATTACGCTGATAGACTGGACCAGTGCGGAAATGCCCGACTTTGATTTATTCACCTATTCATTCCCTTGTCAGGATATAAGTACCGCCGGGAAGCAACGCGGATTCGCGGAGGGTTCCGGCACCCGTTCATCGTTATTGTGGGAATGCGCCCGCGCTATCGAGGCTAAACGTCCACGATACCTCCTTATGGAGAATGTAAAGGCGTTGACATTCAAGAAACACGCCGATAACTTCAAACGCTGGCGCGAGTGGCTGGAGGCTCAGGGCTATTCCAATTACTGGAAGGTACTCAATGCACGGGATTTCGGGATTCCCCAGAATCGGCAACGTGTTTTTATGGTTTCAATCCTCGGAGAACACAAACCGTTCATATTCCCCGAAACAGCAGCCCCGAAGCGTCGCCTCCGCCATATACTGGAGCAGAAAGTGACGGATAACTATTATCTTACTGTACCGCAGCTTCAGATGATTATCGGGCATTGTGAACGCAAATTGTCGGAAGGTTGCGGCTTTGCCACCAATTTCCAAACTTCTCAAGGAATAGCCGGTGCGATTTGTGCCGGTTACGGCCATTATCCCACCGATACGTGCCTGGCCGAACCCGTGGCCTGTGCGTTCAGAGGCCGGAACATCGAAAATCCGTCAGACCGCAGCCGGGGAGCAAAAACAGCCCAACGCATTGAAATCGGCGATACTGTGGCAAATTGTATTACCACGGTTGAGAAAGACAGCCTCGTGGCGGAGCCTAAGATTTTGGGCTACACACGCGATAACAAAGGCGTTGTGGTGTCTCGCCACCTGAAAGAGTTTGCCGGGTCTGTATGTGCCTCAAACTTCCGCAATACAGGCAGCACAGCGGAATTTGTCGCCGAGCCTATGGTGATACAAAGGTCCCACGGCTACGCCGCCGGGAATGTTCTTGAAATCGCTCCGGCCGTTACTGCCTCAGCATATACTGATAACAATTTTGTGTATATCGGCTATAAGATTCGCCGGTTCACTCCACGCGAGACATTCCGCCTCATGGACTTGGACGACCGATATATCAACGCTATTCAAGCCGCCGGAATCTCAATAACACAGCAGCGCAAACTTGCCGGAAACTCGATTGTAGCCGTGGTATTGTTTCAGATATTCAAAAGTATGTTCATTCTATGAAGAAAGATAAAGACCGCATTTCGCTTGCAAGAAACGAAGCCGACGAAATACGCGAATTGTTGGAAACCCTGTATGCAATGGAAGGAACGTTTGACGATGATTTTAACAGGGAATGTCATCGCGCCGGAATTCATGCGCGTAATTTATGCGAATTACTGCACGGACACCGCCACCCGACATGGGAAACTCCAGACGAACCAATATCACCCCGGAATCCTTATGAACGATAAATCTTATCCGCCTATTCTTGACGCTTGTTGCGGTTCCCGCTCCTTCTGGAACGACAAAAGCAATCCCTTGGCCATGTTTATGGATATTCGTCGGGAAACTCTTGAACTGTGCGACGGGCGAACTATTGAAGTGAATCCCGATGTTGTGGCGGATTTTCGGTGTATGCCTTTTCCTGATGATATTTTCCGGCTTGTGGTATTTGACCCTCCCCACCTCCGTTGGTGTGGTGATTCATCGTATATGCGGGCCAAATACGGACGGCTGACAGCAGATTATCGTAATGACATTGCTCAAGGTCTGTCAGAGTGCTGGAGAGTATTGCAGCCTTTCGGCATTCTTGTGTTCAAATGGAACGAGGAACAAATCAAAGTCGCGCCGATTCTAAAACGATTCGGTCGAGAACCGTTATTCGGGCATATCACCGGGCGTTCGGGCAAGACGCGGTGGTATTGTTTTATGAAGACTGATGAATAAGGTATTTTTTTTATTTTCGAGCCGTGAGCCGGGCGGAACTTGCACCACGCATGACCGCCCGGCTTCCTTTTTACCCACACCGCGACTGCCGAACCTCACCCCTTACCCCCTCCTTTTTCTTACTAAATCTTTGTTACCTTGTAACAGATGTTTGCAAAAGGTGGTAACAATATAAAATCAAAGGAATTAAGAGAAAAAGAGGGTGTGACAAACTTGGTAACAATCGGCGTAACAAAAAAATTGCGGTTTGTTACACGTTTTCGGGGAGGGAGGAAAAGGTGAAAAAGTAACAAAACGCAGGGGGCAGTTACAAACTGCAATTTTGAACTGTAACGAGTGTAAATTGCTTGATTCCAAATGGTTGTAACGGTGTTACAAAAAAACAAAGTTTTTCGCGTTAAATCTTGGCTAAGTCGGTAATATAATAACATAGTCGCCTATATAATATCCTATTGTCGGAATTTATTCGTAACTTTGCGCTCATAATCAATCAAATCTCCCTCTATGATTACAGTAAAGATTCAAGTCGAACAGTATGTGGCCGAGTATATCCGGGGGAAATACTTCGACCCGGAAGTCGGTGCCGTCCGATTCCCCTCGAAACTCGACATTTACATACTTGTTTACGACCTACTTCAGAAACGACCCGTTAACTGCCCGCTTGAATCCGGCAATCTGGAATTTGCATTGCCGGACCGACGCGACGCGAATATGGCCGGAGGCAAATCGCCGGAGCAGTTCAATTATCTGTCGGCGCGAGCTGCAAAACGCCTCGGCGACAAAATGCGCCTTATGATGTGGGCCGAGCTGCACGACCTTATAGACGAAAACAAGCACTTAAAGGGTATTCAGTTCAAAGATTCGGTTTTTCAGTTTCTATGCCGCTACGAAATAGAATCAATCACAGAAGATGCCCTGCTGAAGAATTACCAACGCTGGAGGGATAAGCAGCGGAGGACGACCAAACGCCGTTACTCGCGAAAATAAATACACAAAAGTCAGTGATTATTTTACCTACCGAATGGCCTGTTTTGTCTTTTTTTTGAGGGTAATTTTGTCGGAAAAATGTCGGAAAAAATGCTGAATAATTGATTAACAATAACTTATAGCCTGCAATTATGGAACAGTTGACCGTTTCGGTATGTCATAGCCTGAAGATTATCCCGGTGGTCCGGCTTACGCGGTTTGCCCGATTCCGTTCACGCGTTATCCTGATAACCGTCGGAACACCCGACGACGCGGCCGCAGTTCCGGGAAGTGTCAAAATATCGACGACCGCCGACAAAGGGATTATCAAGAAGAAAATAACGTTTGACCGCTCCGGCGTATCGGATTCCGCCGCCGACATTCTGGAATCATACAAATGCCAGCGTGTGGTGGCTACATACGTCGATGAAAGCGGAAACACACGTGTAGCGGGTTCCCCCGACTTCCCCCTCGCCCTTGATTACACTACGGGGAACGGTGTTTTTACCGTTACGCTTTCGGGGGAGGACACGAAGCCGGACGGATATTTAGCGGATTAAAGTCCTTCCACGCGCCCGCGATAAGTAGTTATTTTGCGACAAAAATAACTGCATGAACAGGCTCCAACGTATATTTTCCGATAACTGGACCATACGGCGACACGACTTTGAAAGTTTCGTGTCGCTCATCATGCCGGCGATTGTGGCCGGCAATATAGAGGCCGCCTCCGCCAAACTCAACGAGGACGACAAATGCACCGTCAAGGCGACCGCCGCTCCATATATGGCGAAATGGTATGAACTTGACGATATTTCCCTGCCGGTTGATTCTATCGCCGTGATAACTCTTACCGGGGTTCTTTATTCGTGGGAATCGGAGTGGGTAGCAAAGCAGGTCGAGGCGGCGGAACTGAATCCCAACATTTGCGGAATCGTCTTTGTAATAGACGGCCCCGGCGGTATGGTGTCGCACCTCGATATGGCGGCCGCAGCCGTAGAAAACTGCAAAAAACCGACGGCCACAGTAGTAACCGGCATAATGGCCTCCGCACATTTCTGGTTAGGTACGGCCAGCGACCGCACTTTCATAGCCTCGCCACTTTGCGAAGTGGGAAGCGTCGGAATCGTATGCACACATTACAGTTTCCGCGAATTTTTCAAGATGAACGGAATCGACTACCGGGAAATATATCCTGACACCGCCGACCTAAAGAACAAGGAAACTCGCGTACTTGTCGAGAACAACGACGAATCACTCATAAAGGCCCGCGCCGAAAAAATCCATAAAATTTTTGCCGAGACCGTGGCCCGAAACCTCGGAATCGAATACGACCCTAAACTGCCGCTTTTCCGTGGCGAGATGTTCGACGGCAACGAGGCGGTGGAACTCGGTTATATCGACCAGTTCGGAGGTGTGGCCGACGCGGTTAAATGGGTGCTTGCACAGGCAACGAGCCGGAAGGCACAACAAATATATCAGTAATTAACCACCAAATTAACACAGAGTAAAAGATGAATTTTGCGAATTTTATCCCCGCGATTCTCGGTATTCTCGGACTTACCGCCTTTCAGGAGAAAGACGGTAAAAAGAGCCTTTCGGATGAGGAACGCGCAACCCTAAAAGGTTACGGATTCTCCGACAAGTTCCTCGATGATTTCGCCGCAGCCTTGAACGACCCGGCTCCAGCCGTAGAACCTTCCAAAGACAGACAGGACGCAGCGTTAAAGGTTATCCTCGGAAATACCGTGTCGCAGCTTACAAAAACGTCTGAAGAACTGGAAGCACTTAAAACGAAGAACGCCACCGACGCACAGGCACACGCCGCAGCAATCAAGGCCAAGGAGACGGAAATCGCTGCGCTCAACGCCAAGATTAAGACACTTTCCGAACTTCCCGAATCCGACCCCGGCAAGGGTGCCGGACAGAGCGGCGCGAACCCTGAAGCCTTCAACCTCGACGACACCGAACAGCTCGGCGGAATGTCGGGCGAGTTCTTCAGCCTCGACCGCCCCTACAATATGCGAGCCAAGGCCGCACTTCTCGCCGCACAGGGTCAGAGCCTCGCCGTCGCCGTGGCTAACCGCGTAGATTACAAACGCCTTCAGGATGACCTCGGCGCGTTCTACCGTCTGCCGTGGCGCGACCGCCTTCAGTCGTTCCTCCGCGAGCTGCCGACAATCGAAACGCTTTTCCCGCTCGAATCCGGCCATCAGGACCTCGACACGCTGGTTAATATCTGGCTGGGCGAGTTCTCACAGGCTGACAACACACAGGACAGCGACTTCGACAACGTTACAAAAGGCTCCTACGAGTTCGACCACGAGACCCTGCGAATGTACGACGTTATGTTCGCTTATCGCTTCAAGAACCTGAAGGCTATCGAAAAGAGCTGGATCGGACACCTGAACAAAGAGGGTTCAAACGCCGTAAAACTCTCATTCATCGAGTATCTGCTTGCAGAAACGGCGAAGAAACTCCACAACGAACGCGAGCAACGCCGCATTAACGGCGTTCGCAAAGACCCCAATCCCAACGTTCCCGGCCGCGCAATGGAAGCCGCCGACGGCCTGTATGAATACCTCCGCAAGAAAGTGGAAGGGCATACCGACTTCACCCCCAACGGAGGCACTTCCGGCAAGACCGTTTACCAGATTAAGCCGTTCAACCTCCCGCGAATCACCCCCGCCAATATCGGCGAAGTGTTCTACCTCGGCACATCGATGATTCCCTCGGTATTCCGCGATACCGGCACAATCGTTCTGTATATCCCTTCTTTCATGCTCCCGTGGTATCACAAATACAACGAGGCGCATTATGGCCGCAATGTTGATTACGAAAAGAATATCACATACGTGAAGGAATTCCCCGGCGTGAGAATCAAGACAATTTCCAACGCCGACAACCACCACCGTATTTTCTGGACTATCGAAGGTAATTTCCACACATACGACCACATCGCCGGTGAAATGCTCCGCTTCAACCTCGAACAGGAGGACTGGAGCCTGAAAGCATGGAGCGAATGGAAGGAAGGTCTGGCCGCCGAGGCTGTCGGCTTCAAATACACCGACCCCGCCGACATGGACGGTTCCCGTCAGCTCGTATGGTGTAACGACTACGACCGCCCCGATTCCTTCTTCCTTGAAGCCGGACCCGACGCGAATCCCTCCGCGCTTCTCCATTCGTCAATCGTAACGGTAGCCAACAGTTCGGTGTTCGAGATTACAGACATCGTCAACGCCGCCGTGGGGCAAGTCATATCCCTGAAATGCGGTGTCGACGGAGACAGCGGCGTAACAATCAAGAAAAATGGAAAATTCTCCCTCCTTTCGGCTGCATGGACACCCAAGAAAGGCGAAATCCTCCGTGTGATGAAACGCGCCGACTGCAAATTCATCGAAATCGAACGTGCCACCGCTCCGGGCGATTCCTACGAGTTCCCCGCCGACGAGACCACTCCGAGCGTTCAAGGTGCTACCGTTTTCGTCACCAACGCCAACACACAGGCCACCGCGATTACCGACCTGACCGACGCAGTTCCGGGAACAGTCTACACAATCCACGGAGCCGGAGCCGACAACGCCTCGACAATCGCCAACGCCGGTAACTTCGTACTTTCCGCCGCCATGACGCTGAAGGCCGGTTCGTTCATCAAACTGGTGAAGGCCGCCGACGGCAAATTCTACGAGGTGGAACGCGGTTAAACCTACCGATAATGGCCGGGGCGCGGATAATGCGCCGCGCCCTGTGCCTTAAATTTCAAACCATAAAATTTCATCGACATGACATATATAAGAAAATCCGTCGGACGCGCCCCCGGCAATCCCGGTACAGGGATTCAGCTCCGCGACGTTCTGGTGCTTATCAATACTGACGACATCGCGTTTATGCCGTCTCCTGACGACAAAGGCGTTGTAATTGTCGACAATATCGTTATGAAGCCCGGTCGTTATGGAATCGGTATCTACATGACGCAGGGAACAGCAGAAGTTGCCAGCGCAGCCGAAGGCGAAACCGACCAAATCGGTTTTACCCCCTCTATCAAGTTCAACCACCCCGGAAACAGTCAGGAGTTGCGCGAGTTCAAAGTCAACGAACTGAACTCAAAATTTATCGGCATTATGCGCTATTGCTCCGGCAAGCCCGCCGACCTTATCGGTTCAATCTGCAATCCGTGTAAAATCACCCCCTCCTATACCGGGAACAACGAAAGCAACACCAACGAGTTCACCCTCGCCCAAATCTCCAAAGGCGACGACATCAAGATATATAAGGGTACCGTACCCCTCGAAGAACCTGTTTCAGTCGTCGAGGCCGGCGTTAAAGTGGTCCCGTTCGTTACCGAAGGGCAATACCAGCTTTCGGGCGGTTCTGCTGTCATCGACGAGATAGAGGGCGGAGCGCATGACGCGGTTATAACGCTTCTGGGGGCTGCCGGTACATCACCGACCGTTTCCCATACGAGCGGAAAAATCCTGTTGCGTGGCGGCAAGGTGTTCACTGCTTCAGAAGGTGCCCAGCTCACCCTCCGCGCTTTTGACGCCGGAGAAGGCGGCCTGATATGGATAGAACAAAGCCGATACGTCCCCGCCTGATTCTACCGGCTCATTTCCCGACATATATCCCCGTGGCTCCGACTTCGGGGATTTTTTTGCGCGTAAATATTTCCATATATGGAAAACTTTTTGTAACTTTGCATTGTAATTAAGAAAAGCATTTATGGATAAACCCAAATATAATGTTATCCTTAGCAAGGAAGTAAGGGAGTTTCTAAGCACTCTCCCGGTTAAGGCTGCAAAGAAAATCATCTATAACATTACTGTTGTAGCCGGAGGCCTTCAGGATAAAGAATTGTTCAAGAAATTGGAAGATTCCGACATTTGGGAGTTTAGAACGCTTTATATGGGAATTGCTTACCGTCTGCTTGCGTTCTGGGACACAGAAGAACAAGCCTTGATAATCACCACACATGGGTTTGTCAAGAAAACGCGCAAAACACCCGGAAAAGAAATTGAAAAGGCAGAAAGATTAAGAAAAGAATATTTTGATGAAAAAAACAAATGATATGAAAAAAAAGTGGTACACCCTCGGAGAAATTACCGATGAATTTGTAGGTGTGAAAAGCGCCCCCGAACGTGAGGCGTTTGACGCTGACGTGGAAGCCGCTTTAATCGGCGCGTCGATAAAGAATGCCCGCAAGGCAATGAATCTGACACAAGCCCAACTCGGAGAACGTGTGGGGGTTCAGACTGCGCAAATTTCCAAAATTGAAAGTGGCCGCAACCTTACAATATCTACTATCGTCCGGGTGTTGAAGGCTCTCGGATTGAGTGCCAACTTCTCTATAAATTGCGAAGGCCTTACCCCTGTTACTCTCGGAAACCGAATATAACAGGCCGCAAATAATATTGAATCGCTCCGAAGGTATTAGCCTCCCTTTGGAGCGTTTTGTCTTTTAGCCGGTAATTACCGTCGCTTAATTTTGTACTGTCAAAAACTTTATATCATGGAACAGGACAAAAGAAAAGTAATTACCGAATACCTTAAAGGCCCGCGAGACTATAATGAGGGCGTGGCACTGTACCAGCGTTTCGGTGTGAATCTGATGTTAAAACGCCGTTTTGTCGTCGATGATACCGCCACTACCCGCGAAATACTGTTTGATGAACTTCGCAAAATTGCCGGACTTACCGAATCGGAGTTTGCCGCACTTCCGCGCCGGGCAAAAACGAAGCAAGCCATGATCGAGACGAAAGCCCCGGTTAAAACCGTTCCGGTTGATGATGAAACCGCACTTATCGAACTGGCGGATTCTTTCGGTGTAAGCGTCGACGAATTGGTAAGCCCCGATTTTCAGGAGCGAGTGTTGGCCATGGACGACAACGCCGACCGAATCGACGAACTTACCGAGGAACTGGAAAAAGCCCGCTCCAAATATGCCGAGGCCCCGGAGCCTGTCAGAAAGATGATACGTTTCCGCGAAAAATATCCGTTCCTTAACTCCCCGGACTGCCCCGACATTCTGAAAGTGCTGGTGGCCGATATGTTCACCGCATACGGCAACTATAAAGCCGCGTTCGTCCGTCTCCAGACACTCGGCGACGCTGATTCCGCCCAAGCCGCCGCCGAATGTGAGACAATCGTAACCGAGTATCTGAAGAATCGCGAAATCTGGGACGAACTCGAACATTACCGGGAAACCGGCTCGATTCTCGGCAAAGCCGCCAAGTTCCGCGAAATGGAGGCGACCGAGGACCTGACCGCTCTCTCTGATGTTGAACTTGTGGGAAAACTCAACTCCGCCAACTCCAACGTGTCAAAACATAAAAAGAAACTCGATGACGCAAAGGCTAAAGGCGAGGAAAACGAGAAAGCCGCCGCAGCTTATGAAGTGTGGACGCAAAGGAAAGCCGCGTTAAAGGCCGAGGTTGAGCGTCGAAAAAAAAAGTAACCGTGGCTATCGAGGCGGCGGAACGCTCAAAGGCTCATATCCTCCGTTTCCTCTCGCGCCCCGGCTGCCACCCGTGCGACCGTTCGGAAGCGGGCCACCAACTCGAAATCCAGAATAAAAAAATCGCTGCTCTGAATGTTTCGTTATCCCTCCTGCAATCTCTCCACATATGACCGCCGCGAGTTTCCGGGCGGAACTGTCTATAACGGCGACTGTCTCGACGTTATAAAGACCCTCCCGGAATCGTCGGTGGACTGCATTGTTACCGACCCTCCTTATTTTCTCGGAATGACCCACAACGGACAAAAGGGCAATTTCCGCGACCTCTCTATATGCCGACCGTTCTACCGGGATTTATTCAACGAGTTTCGGCGCGTGTGCCGTCCTGAAGCCTGTATTTACTTCTTTTGCGACTGGCGCGGATATGCGTTTTATTATCCGTTGTTCGATGAAATCCTGAAAGCGCACAATATGCTTGTATGGAACAAATTAAGCGGCCCCGGCAATCATTACGCATTTATCCACGAACTTATATTGTTCCATGCCGGAAAGGGTGCGAATATCGGAGGCACAAACATAATATCCGATATAAGGGCGTTCACCTCCGGGGCTAAATCGACTGACGGGGCTAAAGTTCACCCCACACAAAAGCCCGTAGCCCTGATTCAGAAATTTATCGAGGACGCGACCGCTCCCGGCGCGGTGATACTCGACACTTTCGGCGGGTCCGGCTCTACTGCCGTGGCCGCTGTCCGCTCCGGCCGCCGCTTTATCCTCATGGAGCAAGACGAAGGATATTACCATACGACCTGCAAACGCCTTGAAAATGAATACCGAGAATAACGATATTGTAAAATATCCCGATTTTCCTCTGACAACCAAGGAGGAGGAAGATGTTTACAAACTGGCTTCCGCCGGTATGCGTTCGGCTGAAATCGCCGTGTCTATGGAATGGCCGCCGGAGCGTCGCCGGGCATTCTGCATTATTGCCGAGTTACCGGGTTCGCCTCTGGCCCTGATGTTGGCCGCCGCCCGTGCCGAAGGAATCGCCACACCGCAAATAAAACTTCAGGAAGCCGCCACTGCCGGAAACATTGACGCTATAAAGGAACTCCAGAAGATTCAGGCGCGAAACCGCTTTAACGAACTTGTCAACTATTTGGACGATGACGAATTTACCCCGTAAGCCCTCCCGGATAAACTTCGAGGAAATAGATTCCCGCCAGATTGAAAGAATACTGTCTACCGGGAATCTTGAAAGCCTGACACCCGAAGAACGCGACTATTTCGATTTAATGGAAATGGTTCGCGGACTTCGGGCGCGTATGATGTTTCCCGGAGGAAAGCGGATAGTTACCAAAGCCGGAATAATCAAGCTGCTGAAATCCGACGCTTACGGACTTTCAGACTGGATGGCTCGCCGGATATACGCCGACGCGCTCAATTTTTTCTATTCCGAGGAGAATGTGCGCCCCCGCGCATGGGCCAACCTATACGCCGAACGTTACGAGAAATGGGCCGACCTTGCCGCCTCTATGGGAAAACTGAAGGAGGCCAAAAGTATGTTGCACGAGGCCGCGAAACTCCGGGGCTGCTACGATGAAGCCACGCCAGAGATTCCCCAGGAACTTCTCGACGCTTCTCCCGTCATACTCTACACACACGACCCCGAAAGTATGGGCGCACCGAAGGCCGACCGCAAGGAACTGGAGGCGTTCATTGATTCGATACCTGAAATCCCGGAGATTAGCCGCCGCCGCGTGAAGGAGGATGCGGGAATTATGAAACGCAATCTTATTCAACGAATGATTGATGACGAAAAGGAGTTTGGCGATGAAAGCGAATAAAATCCCCGAAATGCCTGTAAAATTCGGCTCTGACGCGCTTGTTTTCTGCGACTGGATAGATACCACCAACTTTATAGCAATCGGCGGCCGTGGCGTGGCTAAAAGTACCGTCATTATCGCCCGGCGTTCTGTCAAGTGCGTCCGGCTCATGCCGGGCGCGCCTATCGCTATTGTGGCCGACACCTATTCAAATCTTGTAAACAACATAATGCCGGCCGTTCAGAACGGATGGAAAATTGATGACCTTATCGAAGGGGTTCACTATGTCAAATACAAGCGTCCGCCGCTGGAGTGGCAACGTCGTTGCTCTGTTATTGTCGATGACTACAAGCACGTTTTTTCGTTCTGGAATGGTTCTGTTATTTTTCTCGGCTCACTCGACAACCCTTCATTGCTTGCCGGTAAATCCGTGGCTCACCTGATTTTCGATGAAGCCAAATACGCTTCCGATTCAAAGGCTGCCCGTGTTATGCCTATTCTCCGAGGCGACGCGATAACTTACGGGCGCTGCCACCTCTACGGAGGTGTTACGATTACCACCGATATGCCGGACGTTACCGAGGGAGAATATGATTGGTTTTTCCGCTATGCCTCCGAAATGGAGCCGGAGCGAATTGTCAGAATCGTACAAGCTGCCGGGGAACTGAACCGGCTGCAACTGAAACTCACACGCGCCAACCGTGAGGTGACCCCGGACGTTAAGAAAATTGCCCGGCTTGAAAAGCGTATCGACTATTATACCGAAGGGCTGCTGAAGCTGCGCAAAGGGCAAACCTTCTTTATGAATATATCGAGTTTCGTCAACATCGACATTCTTACCGTTGACTATGCGAAACGTCTCTATAACGGCGCACTTGAACTCCACGAGTTTCTTAAATCCGTTATGGGTATGCGTCCGGGCGTGAGGAAGGACGCAAGATTTTACGTGCTTTTCGGAGATTCACACAAGTACACCGATGGAACTGTTTCAGGAGTGGCGGCCTTCACCTCTGCGGAACTGCGACACCTCGACCCCTCCCGGCCCCTTGACGGAGGCATGGACTTCGGCAATATGCTTTCGTTGGTTATCGGACAATCTGACGGCCGACGTTACCGGGTGCATAAAAACTTCTACGAGATACCGCCGGGCTGGTTCCGCGAACTCGCCGATCAATTCCTCGACTTCTTTAATTCGCATACGTTTAAGACCCTGAACCTCTATTATGACCGCTCCGGCAACAACTTCCAGAAACAAGGTGAGGACTATGCCGGAAAGATTAAGGAGGCTATCGAAAAGGACGCGGCCGGTCGACGTACCGGCTGGACTGTCGTACTGAAATCGCGCAAGCAAGCCACGATTAAGCAAAACGCCGAATATGATTTTATGCACGAACTCATGCGAGGCGAGAACGAACGCCTTCCCCTGTTGCTTGTCGATGTTCTGAACTGCCCGGAAATGGTGTGCAGTATCGAAGGCGCAAAGGCCGAAGTCAAGCACCGGGGCCAGCAAAAGGTGGTGGCGAAAGTCAAGAAAACCGAGAAACTGGAGGCGAAGAAACTCCCCCGCCTGTCGACCAACTTCTCGGACGCTTTCAAGTACCTGATGATGCGCCGCGAGTGGCTGAACGCCGCCAAAGCCGCGCCCTCCGCAGCGTCAGGAGCGGCCGAACTTGCCGAACAGTGGATGGCCGACCGATTCGGCGGCTGACATAGTTACCGGCTCCCTTACCGACCATATTACCGCCCGACGGCCGACCATACCGCCGGGCTTATTTTTGCGCTCACCGAGCCGGCGGGTAACGCCGTAACAAACCCGAACGCTCACATTTCACCTTTGGTAAGGGGTGGTAATTATTTTTTCCCTTCAGAGCGGCCCGCACTTCGGAGCGTGTCAAAAATAGCGTTTTTATTTTTCAATGCGGTTAACTGCCTTATTTATAGTGAAATGGTGTTTTTAAGACCAAAATTTTACTTCTGAAATGCCGTTTTTTGCTCTGCAAACTGCAAATTTTCACCTCATTACCGCTAAAAATTCGTAACTTTGCACTGTCAGACACCCGGAATCCGGCGGAGATAACACCAATCTTACGCCACATGAACCCCCAAACCAGCCCGGAAGTAAAAACCGAATTGCAAAAAACCGATAAAGCGGCCAAAGGCTGTGGAATGGTGATTTTTGCAGCAATAATAATCGCTATAATATACGCGGTATTTCAGGGTATAAACTCTGATTCTGCCGGAGATTCAAGCGATGAAATCCAAGCAGCCGCTTTCCAGATAGCAAAACAGGAGGTTAAAAGTCAGTTGAACAACCCGGCGACCGCTGACTTTTCTCTAATGTCGGTAACGCGTGAAAAGTTCGGGGATAACACCTATCGGATAAAAGGCACTTTGACCGCTGAAAATTCTTTCGGGGTGGAACAAGCATTGCGATATACCGTTACACTTACATATTTTGAGGGGAATCCGCTCGACCGTTCGAGTTGGAATATTACCACTTGCGAGGTGAAAGAAAATCGCTAACGATATTAAACACAATGTAGGGCTGGGGCAAAATTGTTCCGGCTTTATTTTTTCTTTCTGTATTAAATTTTATTAACTTTTTTTTTTTTGTTCACAATATTCTTCCGAACTTTGTGCCGTCAACAAGCCCGGCAGTTTGCCGAAGTAGTCGCGAAAGCGGCTCGAAATATTTTCGGGCATTTTATTTGCCTGATTACATACGATATAAGGCGTTCGCCTTCTCCACCCTAAGTAACACGACTACTTCGTCGGTTTCCGGGCTTGTTTGACGACATGGAGAGGCGAACGCCTTTTTTATGCCTTACTCAAATCGTCAAACAACATCTAAACAAGCCCAACAATGAAAGCAACTCAAACTTTACCGGCTCCGGCTGAATTATGCCGGCCGAGAGTGAAGAAACTACCGATTAAAGCAATTATTTACCTTACATCGGAAAAATTCAGTATCTTTGTATCCGTAATCGCCACCCTTATTGCATGGTGGGGCGTTTGCATTGACAGCGAGCGAATAACCGCTTATGGCGGACTGGTATTCCTTGTCGGGTTTACACCGTGGGCTATACGTGAAACTTTCCGCGACATACGCCAAGACAGACTCGGTGTCGGCAAAGACTGGTAAACAATCAACAATCACAAGTATAGAAAATCATGGAAAAGAAAAACAATACCATACAAGTAAGCGACGCAGCTCTCTCCGCGATAAACGGACTTCAGCACCCCGCCGGAACATACGACTACTACCGGCGCACCCTCGACCGCCTGTTTAATACCGTACTCCACGCCTCCGAGGAACTGGGTATGGACGATATGGAAGCAGTGGCGACGCTCCGAGCCATTGACAGCATACGCCAAGACCTCGCAACAATCGCCGGACCTGTCGCCCGCCACAAGTGCCGGGAACAACCGACGGAAGAAGAAATCGCCGAGCGTGTGGAAGAAACATTCACCGACATAGACGATAGTCACGATTCCAACTATCCGCAGCCAGAGGAATCGGGGGAAGTCGTTAAGGAATAAATTTCAAGGTAAAGAAGATTGTTACCAATATCGTAACTTATAGGCAAGAAAGACGCTCGATGGGAATCGGGCGTTTTTCGCTTACTTTCGGGGGTTGTCCTTCGCTCATAGCCATAATATAAGGAATTTTGCAGCATAATAAACGCCCTACGATATGAAGCATCTGAAACAAGAATTTGATAAACTTTCTTTCAAGGAGGTGATAATCTATGTTCTGGCAGTAGTTACGATGACCGCCGGACTGACATTGCTTTTTATAGGTCTATTTATTCCGCCGGAGGGAGAGATACACAGTTCGGTTATTACCGCCTTCGGCATCTTATGCACGTTCGTAGCCTCTTTGCTCGGAATATCCATTCATTACGCTAATGAACTCGACAAATTCAAGGCAAATGTTCAGGAACGATTAAACGAAATCGCAAAGTAGATTCATGGTTATGAAAAAATATGATAAATTATTCGCGTATGTGCTTGTCTGCATTGCAGCAGCTTGCTTCGGCATTTTGTTCGGTTGTCGCTCTACTAAGGGAGCTGTCGAGGAAACAACCATACAGGAAGTTTCCGAATCTTCCGCAGATTCTACATTCAACGCCGCCGCTACCGCCGAGAAAACAAAAGAGACCCGCGCCGATTCCTCCAACGTCCGCGCTGATGAACGAGGTAGAGTCGAGATTGAAAGAGATTCAGCGGGCCGTCCGACGGTTATCATCTGGAACTATGACTGGCGTTTACAGGGTGCAAACACCATGCAGACGGAAAAGGGCAAATGGTTTTATGGGCTTAACGCTACGCGTCATTCCGAAGCCTCCGGCAAGACTGACACAGACACCAAGAAAAAGAAAGAAACAAAGACTGAGGTGGACCCGTCTATCCCTTTAGAAACGCTTATCGGAACGGCACTTCTCGGATTTACGGTGCTTTATGTCATTTATGTAATTATAGCTGACCACGTATGGCCATGGATAAAGAACCGCAGACAATAGATTTGTTTCAGGCTATCGAGGAAATGAAAAGGATTAGCCTCGCCGGAGGAACGTTTTCGATTAAGTTCCGCAAGTGGAACAGACAGACGCGCAACGGCGGCGACCTTGTGAGGATTAACGCCGCCCGCGTCCGTCCGAAAGCCTCCGACGAGGAAATTTCCGGCTCATCATACAAATTATTTTTTACTGATACAGAGACCGGGCTTGCCCGTGTGTGCTGGCAGCCGTTAATCGTAGAGTTCAACGGCCGCCGCACAATCTTAAACTAACACTTCAACATTACCACGATGATACGCAGAAGCGGAAATTTCGGATTCGTAGACAACGGAGCCGGAGAAATATTTACCTTCAGCCTCAATTCCGGCGGCCGTGGCTGGACCCCCTCGCACTTTATGTTGCGCAGCGGCTCCGGCTCATTCGGCTACAAGTATATGAACGTTAACGGAACGCCGATAATTCCTTTCGGTCCTGACAATAATTTGCCGGGGCGCGTATGCGGATTGCTCGAAAAATTCTATGCCGGGGAGGGTATCATGGGCAAGAAAGCCGGTTTGCAATGGGGGGAAGGCCCGCGCCTGTATCGAGACGCGGTGGACGAAAACAATATCTTTTACAGGGAATGGGTAATTGATGAAAAGATTACCGCAGCACTCCAGCAAACCGACTATCTTACCCAAATGCACCGCTGCCTGATAGACCTCTGTCATCTGGAGGGCTTTTGGGTGAAGTTCACACGTTCGAGAGGGGCGCGGATAGGAGCGGGGCGCATTGTGAGGGTGGAACACGTTCCGGCTTCAAAAGTCCGTTTTGTCTGGCCGGGCGACAATGCATTACCCTCCGAGGCAATGGTGGCCGATTGGCCGGTGCCTGACAGCAAGACCTCGCATTTATATCCGCTTTTCGACCCCGCCAATCCGATGAAATACCCGGTGTCTCTGGCGTATTATAATATTTACAGTTTTGGACACGACCATTACAGCGTTCCGCGATTTATCGGTGCGTTCGACTGGCTGGAGTTGGCCGGAACACTCGCGCCCTTGCTCGCCACTTATAACGCCAACGCCTCGGCCATATCCAAACATATAGAATCGCCGCAGTCTTACTGGGACGCAGCCGAAGCCCGGATAAAGGATATATGTCAGCAAAAGGGTATTCAGTATTCGCCCGAAATGCTGGAGAAGTTCAAGGACGAGGCGATGGAGCATTATGCCGCAGCGATGACCGGGAGGGAAAACGCCGGGAAGTTCCTTCATACGTCGCAGTTCTGGAATCCCGAAGCCGGAAACTTTGAGGGCTGGAAGATAGTGCCTATTGACAACAAGGTAAAGGAGTATATCGAGGCGCAGGTGCTTATCTGCAAGAAAGCCGAGGCGGCCGCCACCTCCGGGTTCGGTCTGGACCCCTCATTATCCAACTTGATACTTGATACCAAATTGGGAAGCGGTTCGGAAAAACTCTACGCCCTGAAAGTCTATAACGCTACTGAAACCTCCGTGCCGGACATGGTGCTTTGTCGACCGTTCCAACAGTTCATTGATGTGAATTTCCCCGGTTCAAATATAAAAATCGGTCTTTACCGTA
The DNA here is from genome assembly GCA_009774215.1 of Lachnospiraceae bacterium. GTDB lineage: Bacteria > Bacillota > Clostridia > Lachnospirales > Lachnospiraceae > UBA3282. The sequence continues at coordinate 23,300 of VSNH01000221.1, read as the reverse complement.
CAGTCGTCGAGGCTGAAAAGAATGTCAACCCCGAAAACAGAATGAAAGCCAATGCGTAATATTTTCGGAAACAGTGAGAAACAGGAAACGGCCGCCGGACGTGGAAAAGATGAAGGCAAGGAACGCGGCGAAGATATGAACACAGGCAAGAAAACCGGGGTTCATCGCACGTTGAGCCGTAATTTTGAACGCCGCGTAAAATCGGAGTTGTTCCTTGAAGAATCTTTGCCGTGGCACTTCAACCCCGGCGAAGCGTATCACTGTTTTTCGTTCGGAGACGTGGACGCTCTTACATATCTACGGGCTATCCTCAAACAGCAACCGCTCGAATATATATTGCTTTCTACGTTCTCAATGGCTATCACCGACGCGGAAACACTTTTGCGCTGGCAAAGTCAGGGGCTTATCGGACGTATCGACCTATATCTCGGCGAAATATTCGATTCAAAGTTTGTAGAGGTCTACAACACATTGAAAGGAGCGGCAGCTTTCAGGGGCGGACGTGTGGCGGTGTTCCGCAATCATTCCAAAGTTATGGCCGGATTCGGTGAGCGTTTCGATTTTGCCGTGGAGGGTTCGGCCAATCTCAACAGTAATCCGCGCTGTGAACAGACGGTTATAACTCTTGATACCGGGCTGGCGCGATTCTACAAAGAAGAAATATTCGATAATATACGGTCATTCAATAAAGATTTTGATGACTGGAAACCCTATAAACTGAAACGCGATGAAACTGTTTGACAGAGACGGTAACGGCAGTGCGGAAGTTGTCGCCGCCGTCGGGCTTATAGCAAATGACATTACTTTCGACAAGTGGGAGCCGGTGCTTCCCTTCGGAATCCGCGACGTGGCGGCCATTGTCGGTCATGAGCCGGTGGAAGCCCTTGCGGAGTTCTACGAGAGTGGGGAGTCTGACCCGGATAAGGAAACCGCGTTGAAGTATCTGCAACAGGCGGTGGCTTTCTTTACTTGGCTGAAGATAATCCCGACACTCGACGCGCAGCACGACACCGCCGGACGCTCCCGCCGTCTCGGAGAGAATGAAAAAGGGCTTACCGCATTACAGGAGTTCAAGGACGAAGAAAATATTTTGCGTCTGGCTTACGAGGCGACGGACGCGCTTATTGAATCGCTCGAACGCTTCCAGTTCCCCTTTTGGGTCAACTCGCATAAATACAGGCTCCGCAACAAATGTCTGATTCGTACAAAAGAGCAGTTCGACGAATACTATAACATCGGTTCTTACCGGCTATTCGTTACGCTCCTTCCGATAATGCGCGAAGTTCAGCAAGCACAGATCGTGCCGGTTCTCGGCGGCAAGGTGCTGGGGCTGATTCTCGCCGGAAGCGAAAAGGAAACCGAGTTATTCGGAGACATAGCAGCCCGCGCCGTGGTATTGCTCACCATGCAGAAGGCGGTGGAACGTCTGCCCGTCGAAGTTATCCCGGAGGGAGTCGTTCAGGTGCAGCAGTCGCAGCCGGTAAAATCCCGCCTGAAAGCCGAGCAGTCAGCCCGCGCAGCCGTGGCCGCGTCGCTGGGTGCTGACGCTCAACGGTGCATCGACCGGCTTCAGCAAGTTGTGGCGGATTTCAACGCCGAGGGTGTGGAAACAGTGCCGTATGTCGGCGGCCCTATCGTTCACAGTAAAGGTATGTCGTTCTAATGGAAACAATAACCACACGCGGCCGCTCCGTCGATATTCCCGTCTGTGTCGGGGAACTTACCCCGGCGCAGTATGAATATTATTCCTTTCTCGCCTTCGCTTTAGGAGGCGGAGTTATAGACCCTGATTATTTCCGTGTACGCTGGTTCTCTTACCTGATTGGGCTGAAGAAAGTGGATTACACCATATTGAAGCCGGAACATATCGCAGAACTGGAGAAGCAGCAGGGAGTTATAGAAAGGTTCTTCAGAACAAAAACCGTCAACGGTGTGGAGCGTCAGAGCCTCGATTTTGACACCCCGGTTAACCTACTCCCGGAGTATAAAGGATTCAAGGGCCCCGGCGACTGGCTCGACGGTATCACTTTCGGCGAGTTCGTGCAATGTCTTACTATCTTTGAAAGTCTGGCAGAGGCGGATGCCGAAGGTGTGGCGGAAGGTTATGCCGATATAGCCCGTGTTCTTTACCATATACCGGGAGAATCTTCCGTGCCGGACCTTCTCGCCTTCCATGCACCGACACTGTTTTCATCGGTATGGAGCGCGATACAGGCGGGGCCGATTGATATTAACGGTAAGAAAATAGACCTACGCATAATATTCCGCAGTTCCGGCGGTTCCCGCCCTGATGACAAGACAGGGTGGACGGGTATCACTTTCGAGGTTGCCACCGCCAGGCTGTTCGGTACGGTCAAGGACGTGGAGGCGGCCGACTTCTGGGAAGTGTTGCTGTATCTCTACAAATGCAAATTCGAGTATATACACGACAAAAACAATTCACAAAAATAAATCATAATGGAACTTTCACAGTCTATTAAATCAAAAATCAAGGCGTGGGAAGGCTGTCGGCTGACGGCGTACCGTTGCCCCGCCGGAGTGCTGACAATCGGCTACGGACATACCGGGGCAGATGTTTTCCCCGGCAAGCGTATCACACAAGCCGAGGCTGACGCGCTTTTCGAGGCGGATATTAAGAAATTCGCTGACGGTGTGGCGGCGAAACTCAGGGGCGCGAGAATCAATAACAACCAGTTCGATGCACTTGTTTCGCTGGCTTATAACATCGGAATCGGAGCGTTCCAGAAATCGACGCTTTTCAAGAAAGTGATGACCGACCCCGCCGACCCCACAATCCGCGCCGACTTCGCCAAGTGGGTACACGGAGGCGGCAAGGTTCTCCCCGGTCTGGTAAAACGCCGTACCGCAGAGGCTAACCATTATTTCGGGCAGATATGATAAATCTTACCGCATATAAGGAATATTGGGAACGCCTCGCGCAAAGGATTCCACTCATTACCGGGGTTATTCCCGTTACTGTTGACGAGGCTATGGCAAAACGAATAACCTCCCTTCAAAAAGGTTCGGTTACTCTCTTTGTCCTACCTCCAGCGGCTGAAAGCGAAGCAAAGAACATTGACAGCTTCAAGGAGGAAAACGAATGTGTGGTGTTCGTCATGGAGAAGTACGACCCCCAACGCCGGGAAACATGGAGCGTTCTCGAAACCTCGCAAACCGTAGTCGAGGAATTGAAATCGAAAATGCTTGATGACCTCGCCGCAGGGTGTCCGCTTATGCGCTTTGACGTGTCAACTCTGAACACACTCCCGGAAACACAGTTTTTCGCCGGTTTCGCCGGGTGGTCTGTCGGATTCAAGATAATTACTTGAAGAAATGGAAACGGAAGGAATCAAGGCACAATATTTCAAGCAGCAGCTTGAGAAAGGAATCCGCGACATTCTGGAGGCTCAACGTCTTATCGCTTCTTCGCGCATATATCAAAAAGGGCATGACAGAGTGAGGGAACAGCGGAATGGCGCGACTATTCAAGGACGCAGCGGCGCACTTATGGCAGCTTTGACGAATCCACGTTACCGCATATCGCCGGACGGTGCCGGTGTCAGGACCGAAACAACATTACCGACATATATCCGCTTTCTCGACATGAAGCGACACGGTAATTACCAAATCTATAACCGCCAAGTCTGGGGAATATTATACAAGGAGACCCTTCAGAACGTGAAATATGAATACCGCGACTGGCTCGAAAAGCATTTCCCGGAATTACTGAAACAAATCAACAACCAATCAAAATAATATCAATATGAAAAAGTTAAAAAACATCGTCACTTCGATTCTAAAACTTTTCGCCGTTCTCCTTCCCGGAATATTTACCGGGGTCGCCTTATGGAGAATCCACGGCGCACTTGTAACCATTCTCGCCTCCCTCGGCGTTGAATTTATCTGGGCGGCCTTCCTTACGTTCGCTATCACAGTAGCCGGACAGATAAAGGCACAAATCGAATTACGGAAAGAAAAGGCCGATACCACGGAATAACCCGCATACTTCCGCCGTTGCATATCGCCCGGAGCCTAACGGTTCCGGGCGATAATATGTTCTACAACATATTTATTTCTTTTGAATTTTTCCGCATTATTCAAAAAATAATTGTTATCTTTGTATATCAAAACATTACTACTATGGGCGGATATGGCAGCGGAGGCTCACGCAAAGGAGCCGGAAGGAAACCGATTGACGGAGTGGCAAGGACTAAATTCTCCGTTAATCTTCCGACATGGCTTTTGGAAATGATATGCGACGAAGCCGACCGCCGGAAAATACCAATCTCCCAACTGATAACGGAATTATTAACGAAAGGGCTTGAACGATGAAACGGCACAGAACATTTTGGAAATGGCTCGTCCTCTGGGCGAGAGCCGGAGCGATGTCTGAAGCCCGGAAGAAAAGAATCATGCGCGAAAACCTCGATACATGGAATCGGGAGAATCGGGCTTTTGTTGAGAAATGCTACCGCGAATCCGGCGCGGTTATCGACCGTCCGTCCGCTGACGAAGCGAATGGAGCGGTTTCCGGCGTGGGCCACCATGCCGACGGAGGGTTAATTTAGTGTCCTTCGGCACGTTTCCGTGCCTTAATACCTTTGCGCCAACAAACAAATTGGCGCAATGGCTAAGAAGTTATCCCCCGATTATATTAACTGGGTTCTCACTCTCAACGCGACACAGGCGCAAGAGGAATACCACAAGTTAGAAAAGGCAAATAAATCCCTCAAAGCGGAAACGACCGCCAGCCGTAAGGCAATGGCGGAACTGGAGGCACAGGGCAAGAAGGGGTCGGTAGAATGGAATAATCTCCGTAAGTCTATCGACCAGAATAACCGTGCTATGGCGGAAAACCGCCGTAAAATGGACGAAGTAGCGAAACGGTTTGACCTTACTACAATGACCGTTTCCCAACTCCGCAAGCGGTTGAAAGACTTGCAGCGTGAGTTTAATAATACCTCCAAAGCCGCAGACCCTAAGCGTTATAAAGAATTACGCGACCAAATAAACAAAACTCAGGCAGCACTTGACAAAGCCAACGCCTCAGCCCGCGGACTTCAGGGCGGATTCTTTTCGCTCACAAAGATGAAGCAAACCCTTATAGGGTTCTTTTCTGCAATAGGCATGACGATTATGGCCCTTGTGGTAGGGTCTTTCAAAAATGCCTTCAATATCATTGTGGAATTTGAGAAAGCAAATTCCAAACTTGCCGGAATCCTCGGAACAACAAGAGCCGGAATAAAGGAACTGACAGCAGCAGCCCGGCAACTGGGCGCAACAACCTCATACACCGCAGCAGAAGTTACCGGGCTTCAGATTGAGTTGGCAAAACTCGGATTCGGGCAAGACCAGATTATAAAAATGGAGGGGGCCGTGTTGAAGTTTGCCAAGGCCGTAGACACAGACCTCGCCCGCGCCTCCGCATTTGCGGGCGCAGCCCTACGAATATTCAACAAGGACGCAAGCGAGACGGAGGACGTTCTCGCCACTTTCTCCGTAGCCACTACCAAAACCGCGCTCGACTTTTCCAAACTGGAAGCCTCGCTCTCTACTGTCGGCCCGGTTGCAAATGCTTTCGGTCTGTCGATTGAAGATACCACGGCATTACTCGGACAGCTTGCAAATGCCGGTTTTGACGCTTCAAGCGCAGCCACCGCAACCCGTAATATTATTCTTAATCTTTGCGACGCTAACGGAGACCTTGCAAAAGCCCTCGGTGGCCCGGTAAAAAATGCCGATGACCTCGCAAAAGGATTAAAGAAACTCAATGATGAAGGGATTGACCTCGCAAAAGCCCTCGACCTGACGGACAAACGAAGCGTGGCCGCCTTCTCCACGTTCCTGAACTCGGCGGATTCTCTTACAGAATTACGGGATTCAATAACCGACGTAAACAAGCAGTTCAACGATATGTCGGCCACCATGTCTAACAACGTGGCTGGAGCGATGGCCGGACTTCAGTCAGCCGCGCAAGAACTGGTGTTGAAAATATCTGAAGGAACAAACGGCCCGATAAAGGATTTAATCAAGGCCCTGACTTCTTTGGTTCAGTGGGTTGGGGAGGCTTATCAATGGCTTACCAAATTCGGAGGTCTGATTAAAGGCGTGGCCGCCGGATTCGCAGCATATAAACTTGCCGTATTCCTCGCACATACCGCGACAAAACTTTATTTTACCACACTCCGCGCCGGTTCTGCAATAATGGCAGCTTGCAGGGCCGCGATTCTCCTTCTGGCTACCGGCTTCAAGGCTATGATAGGCAATATCAAGGCGGCCACAACATCATTCAACGCCCTGAAGGTTGCAATGGCCTCGACACCGTGGACGGCAGTTATCGGCGCACTGGCAGCACTCGGCGCAGCCCTTTATACATGGTGTTCCGGCACCAATGACGCGGCAGAGGCTACCGAGAAACTTAACGAGGCCGAGGAAAAGATGGCGGAAAATGCAAAGGAACACGCCCGGAAACGTGAGGAGTTTACTAATAAACTCGCCGCAGAAAAAACAAAATTGCTCGAACTTGTCAAGGTCGCGGAAAATGAAAACGCCTCAAAGGAACGCCGTCTGAAGGCCATACAGGAAATAAATAGGGTTTGCCCGGAATACAACGGACATCTCGATGCAGAACGCGGAAAGTTGAAAGCCAATAAAAAGGCTCTCGACGAATATATTGCATCTATGGAACAACGTATGCGTCTTGCCTATTATAAAGATGAATACCAACAATACATAAACGAACAGGAGGCCGCCAAATCGCGCCAGCGCAAGGCACAGAAAGAGTGGGATGCGCATAAAAATGATATTGTCGAAGATGACAGGACTTATTACTCTGAATACGGTAGACATATTCCATTCTTACCCACAATCCGAATAAAGAAAGGCGAAAAAGTCAATGTAAAACGTTCAGAGCAAGTTTGGGGTAATGATATGAAAATGGAACTCGACGCGGCCAATCGCGCCGTTTCCACAACGACAAAGGCACTCAATGATTTCAAAGCCGATATGGAGGCCAACGGAATCAATATTGAGGACGTTTTTACCGCAGCTGACGAAACAATCACTACTACCACCGGCAACGTTACCCAAGGCCTGAATAGTACAGGCTCCGCCGCTCATGCGGTTGTGGACGAGGTTAAGGAACTCCGTAAGGAACTGAAGGAACTCCGCAAACTCGACCCCCAAACCGATGAAGAATTTGAGGCTATCGAGGCCCGCAAAGAGAAAATCCAAGAACGACTGCGCACCCTGAAGGGCAAAGGCTCTAAAAAGAACAAGAAACACCATACCCCCGGAACATACGGGGAGGATTCTCTCGATGAAGCCACCGCCGCCGCTGATGACTTGCACCAGCGGAATCTTTTGGCTATAAACAAGCTGAAGGGAGACCTCCCGGAATACGAAATCATCATAAAGAAAAATGAAGAAGTAATAAGATATTCCGGCGACCTGATTAAAGCTCTTGAAGCCCTTAAAGCCAAAACTGACGCGACCCACACACAGACCCTCGACAAGATTCAGGCGCGTGAGAATCAAATCGGCCAGCAGATTGTGGCGGCGCAACAGGAAATTAACAAGGCAATAGCCCAGAGGGAAGCCGACGGACACGAGCAGCGACTTGCGGCACAACAAGCCTTCTACGACACTCAGGAACAGAGGTTGCGCCATGCCGTAATGTCTGAAGAAGTTACGGAGGGGCAAGCAAATATTTATTTGCTCCAGCAGAAACAGCAGCTTCACAATTCACAGTTAAAGGAACTTCAGGACTATTATACAAAGGTCCAGAACGCGGATTATCTCGGCGCGGAAGATAAACGCCTGATACTTGGAAAATTGGAGGTGGATATTAGGCGTATGCAGTCGCAGACGCTCACCGACACGGGGAAGTGGGCCGAACTTCTGCGCGATATGATGACCGATACCACCAGTTACGCCGGTATCACCGACACCTACGACCTTCAGAAACGTAATATTGAGGCGACATATAACACCATGATTCAGGCCGTGGGAGAAGGAACGGAGGAAGCCGTGGCACTCGAAACCAACAAACAACAACGAATCGCCGCGCTTAATTTCCAATATCTCGAACAACTTTACCAGTTACAGGAATTAACAGGTACATCATGGGCGCAGCAATACGACCACGAACTTGCACAGCTTGAAAGTTACCACCGTCAGGGGCTTATCAAGGAAAAGGATTACCAGCGTAAGAAATTGCAAATCGGGGTCAATAATGCCAAAAAGTATTTCGATTATTATGCAAACCTTTCCGGCTCCATGTTCACAGCCATTCAGGACGCGGAAATTGCCAAGAGCGACGCGAAATTTGATGTCCTGATACAACAAGCAAAGAACAACGGGGAGGATACCGCAGCCCTCGAAGAAGAAAAGGAAAACAAGAAACTTGAAATTCAAAAGAAATATGCCGATGTCAATTTTGCCATAAAAATCTCGCAAATCGTTGCCGACACGGCGGTTTCGATTATGAAGGCGTTCGCCGACCTCGGCCCTATTGGCGGAGCTATTGCCGCCGCCCTTCTGACCGCTACCGGCATAGCGCAAGTGATTCAGGCAAAGGCGGAGCGCGACAAAATCAAGAATATGCAGCCGGGCAATACCGCCGGAGGCTCGGCCGCCAAACCGGCAACCGCCCAACGTGTGCTGACCGGGTATTCAGACGGCGGATATACGGGCGACGGAGACCGCTACGAGGTGGCGGGTGTCGTTCATCGCGGCGAATATGTCGTACCGAAGCCGATAATGGATAACCCACGTGTGGTTGACGCAGTGGGTACTATCGAGGCGATACGCCGGAACAAACTCCTCAGCCAAGGTATTCCCGTCGGAACTCCTTCCGCCGGTTATGCTGAAGGTGGATATACTTCAGCCGCTCCGGCTCCCGATTATTCGGAACTGACGGCCACCATAAAGGAACTTCGTAAAGCACTGAAGAATCTGAAGGCATACGTGGTATTACGCGATTTGGAACGCGCAGAGGACACAATGAACCGCGCCCGCGCTCCTTTCACACGAAAAAGATAACCGCTTATATTTATGGAAATAACAATCAACGGCGAAGCTCTCGACCTCCCTTCCGATTTCTCTATTGAAATAGAGGATTCCAACCCTATTTACAACGAGCGGGGAAGCCAGTCAATACCGGCAACCGTTCCGACTACCCGCCGGAACAATAGGATTCTATCGTTTCCGGCGAGGATTGACGCGGGTATTGACCCCAACAATCCCGAACGTATCGCGCAGATTCAAGACGGCGCATATATCCGGCGTGGTGCAATGAACATCACCGAGGCGGGGAAAAAGGAGGGGATAACCTTTAATGTGGGGTTTGATAACTCCACAGCCTACGCCAAATGGCAGAAAAAGAAACTTTCCGAACTTTCCAATCTCCCGACATATACGCCGGACCTTTCACAACAAGGCTACCCGATTGACCTGCTTCTTGATGAATTATACCGTATTTACCAAAAGCCAGACCCGCAGAAAGATGATTTTGCCGTGTTTCCACTCGCTGTCAACAATGAAAGCACCGGCAGCGACAAAGACAAAAAAATATATTGGGAAGTTTTGAATTTGGTAGGTTCCCGTGGCCTTGAACAACCGACCAAAGTAAAACGGCTGATAAATGGTGAAATAACGGAGGTAAGCGTTCCCGAAGGTTATATGGTTTCGCCTTTCCTTCGTGTCTGGCGTATTCTGGAATTGATATTTGCAGATATGGGGCTGACACTTGTAACCAATCCTTTTGCACAATCGCTCGAACTTTCGCGTCTTGTCGTTCTAAACAATGCCGCTGATTCGTGTTGCAGGGCCTCAATACGCTATGCCGACCTTATGCCGGACAGTACAGTGGAGGAGTTTTTGAACGCCCTGTGGGTACGTTTCGGGCTGGTGTATAACATTGACTACAATACGGCCACGGCCCGGCTTGTACTGATAAAGGATATTATTCACCAGACAGGGGGTTACGTTATTGATTACCATATTGCCGGAACCCCTAAAATCACCTACGAGGAACGGCAATATATCAAGTTATCGGCTCAATCGTCTATTGAGGGAGCTGCACCGAGCCATGAACGGTTCGAGGATTTCGCGAAAGGTCTTGATGTCTCACAAGTGCGCCTCGGAAACCATGTCAGCCAGTGGCAGAACACAGGAACGCCGGAAGAACCGAAATGGGACGGTGATGTTCGCGACGATTGGGGCGATGATTACCGCGACCCGGACGACCCGGATTATCCAGACCCGCCTGACCCGTGGGGCGATGATTACCCGGAGCCTGACGACGACCGAGACGACGGACGCGACGACTACGGCGATGACAGGGATTATTATGCTTTGCGTTCAACCCCTCGTGCCGCAGTTCCGGCGGCACAATCCGGCAACACCTCGGTAACTACCGGCTCCAGCTTTTTAGCCCGCGAGTTCGTAACGGGTATGTGGTACCGGCTTGATTCCGAGAACGGCAAAATCCGCCTTCAGTCGTCGAGTTTCTTTAACTGGGACCCGCAGCCGGAGGGGCTTAACCCGCTGGAACTGTCAAGCGATGACGAATGGGTGCCGGTAATACGTGTGTCAAACGTGGGAACCGGCACAGGACATTCGTACAACGATATGTGTCCGACCTACCTTTTCGGGGCGCGACATTACCATAGTTACATAAAAGGAAGCGATGAGACGGACGAGGACGGCGACACAACGCCGTTAGCCTTCATGTTCGCATATACCAAGATTAAGAAAAGTTTCGGACGCCTGACCCCGGAAGATGACAGCGGACAAAAGATAATTCTTGATGACGGGACCACACCGACAATTTCATTACTGTTTCAGTTCAAGGACGGATTATTTAATAAATTCTGGGCTGATTATGATGAAATACTCCGGCATGGAAACCGCTCCGTCGAAATTCCGGCGGTGTTCAATAAGCTTGATTTGTTCCGCCTTGACGTGCTTAGCCCGGTAAAGGTGGGAAATATACGTTGTCTTATTGATACAGCGACATATTCACTTCCTTCAGGTCGTAACGTGCCGGTCGACCTCAAACTCCGCACGATACAGACCCACGGGAAATATGATATTAAGAAGGAGCAGAACGTGCCGGATTTCGCGGCGGCAGCCCGACACCTCGAATGGCGCTTAAAATCGGAGACCTACGGCGAAACCCTTAATACACCTGAGACCAGAACCGCAGCAGTCCAAAAATACATCAAAGATACCGGCTATCAATCGCACGGAACGGAAGGCGATTATTATTATATCGGTGTCGGAGGTATGATTTTCAAGTCTATAACACGCACCGTTCCTACGTGGCAGACCGATTCAAAAGTGCCGAAGCCAGGAACAGCTGGGCAAAGGAATTACAGGAAATACAAAGCCCTGATTACATACTCTGTTTTTGAAATACACGATATGTCGTTTCAGGATGGCCCCCAAGATTGGGAACTGGACGAAGTACCGCTGGGGGAAGTTACCGTAACAGTTGAATACGATGTCATTCTTGTGGCCCGGTGGGTAAATGATTAGTCCTTTGTCCGGCTACGTTTTAACGCCAATTTTGCAATATGGATAATAACAATGTAGTTTCCGCGCCGCAGCTTGCCGACGTTGCCAAGTATTACGATATATGGAGGAAGAGCCATACCGGCTCCCTCCGTACCTTTATTGATTTTATGGTAACGCCGTCGCCGGAGCGCGACAATTTCGTTAACTCGCTTGGTCCTGAAACCTCTTTCAACGGTTCGGTGGCCGTCGTAACACTTCATTTGTAAGATATGAATGTTCAAGGAATAAAAAGCGGCTATGCCTTCTCTCGGAATCCGATTATCTTACGGGAATCGTTTCCGATTGACAACCCGAACAAAATCCCGGACGGAAGGTGTGAAATAATCTATGCCGGCACCACAATTTACGAAGGGCGGTTCTCGCCCCCGTTGTCTATGAATGTCGCGGAAATTGCGGACGCTTTTGTTACGTTTTTCAACGAGCCGCCGGAAGGCAATATTTCGCCGATATGGCAGATTGAGGACACCGGAGATATGTGCGACCGTGAATTGTCGTGCTTATTTGAATTTGACGGTTACGAGGCAGAATATAACTGCATAGTGATACCGGGAGGAATATCCCGGCAGAATTTCAAACGCCTTCTGCAACTCAACAAGGATATTTTTCAGGAACGTTTCTTCAATCCCAAAGGCAATTTTTTCCTGACGACGCGGACAGCCTCATGGCGCATTGTGATGAAGGAAACGGAACTTTATCCGCTTTACTTTTTTCCTCGCCGAACCGGCGACCTTATAAGGATAGTTGAGCGCACAAACGGTTCGATATATGAGAATGACAGTTTTGACGAAGGGGTGGCCGTCCTCGACGTGGCGGCTCTCCGGCGATATTTCGCGGAACAAGAACAGGTGCTTTCGTCAGTGTTCGACGTGTACTATAATTCCAATTTTTCGTGTCGTATCGTGGTGGAGCGTTGCGACCCTACACGGGAACGCTACCGCCTGAAGTTCCGCAATTCCCTCGGAGTGTTCGAGATAATCGAACTTACCGGGGAACTCTCTATAACGCCGGAATATACCGACGCGGACGAATCGCAGTTCAAACGGTACGACACAAGAACGACGGAGTTTTTCACCGACCGTGAAAGAGTGGAACGCAAGCAGTCTATAAGCGTCGAGACAGGAGTGAAACGCCCGGACGAAATACGGTTCTTAATGGATATGTTAGGCAGCGAGGAAGTCTATTTGCTCGACCTGACACCGCTACCGATAAAGGTTATCCCATCGGTGGAGGAACTGACTTACCGCCCGCGCCCGGAATCGCCGCAGAAGTTTACCGTAAAACTCGAAATATCATCTTCCGAAGAAAACATCATGCAGGATATTATCGACGGAAGCGAGAACCGCAAACCGCGCATATTCTCGAAACAGTTCAGCAAACAGTTTAATTAAGGATAAAATGGCAGATACCACACAAAATTTCATAGATAGCCTTATTCTGACTATCCAGAACGCCGAAGACCCGGAAAGCGTTACCAACGAAATGGTGGCCGCCGTGTTCGATTTCCTCAATAAAGGTTACAAGAATCTTTTAACGAACAATTCGGCAGTAGCGACCGAGAAAGCCGAGCGGCAGGCCGCCGACGCGGCTTTGCAACGTACTATTGACACGGTGCAGCTTGCAATAGCGGCAGTAAGAAACACCGCCAACGCGGCAGACGCAAAATCCAAATCCAACGAGGCGGCAATCAACACTCTTTTAGGGAAGAACGCGACCGCCGCAATCGAAAGTTTCAACGAGGTAATAGCCTTCCTTAGTGGAATCAAGGACAATGAAAGCCTCGTCAGTCTTTTGGACGCGATACGTCAGAGGCTTGATGACTTTGACAGGGAGGTGGAGCGTCTGAATTCCATTGATGAAAGCCACGATGACCGAATTTCGGTTGTCGAAGAACTTAACACCGCTATTCACGTCGTTGACACACTCGACCTTGATACCACGACAGATACCGGGATATATTACTATAACCCCGCCACAGTGCTTATGGGAAGCACCCGAAATATCCTTATTGTCAAAAGTATGCCGGGCCAACGCCTTGCCGGAGGGGGGCAGTCGCTGAAAATAGCACAATATCTGTTCGATTCCGACGGACTGCAATACCGAACGGGAGCATTTTCCGGCAGACCGGGGGCCTCAATCGTGTGGGAAGATTGGCAGGGTGTCGGACAAAAAGGAGCCGGCAACCTTATCAACATAACGGAACTTGTGCCACCCCAAAACGGATTCTACGACCTTCAGAGCGCAATCGAAGCGGTTCCGGCAACACATCGCGCACTCGGACGCTGGATTACTTACCGCCTCGGCACAGGCGAGTGGGAAACCAAACAGTTCAAAGGCTCGACGCTGACACAGTGGGAAACCGCGTCAGCATGGGAGGACACCGGCGGGAAGGGTACCATTACTGGGATTAAACTCAATAACCAGACTGTCGCCCCGGACGCTGACGGTGTTGTTAATATAACCGTTGACGAGGTGGAAATCGACGAAACCCTCAATGCGCAATCGACAAACCCGGTACAGAACAATGTAATAACGCAGAAAATCGCGGAACTGGAAGCAAAGACCGTCGCCGACCTTGACATTTCATTGAACGAGGACGAGACGGAAGCACATATCGCCATACTAAACAGCAGCCGCGTTGAAATCGCCGGGGGTGATATTCCCGTAGGGAAAGGTGGAGGCGGAAGTGAACAGGGCCAATCCGCAAAAATCGTGCTTTCCGCCTCGGTAGACAACCCGGTTATTCGTGAGGGCAGCCCGGTAATGCTTTCCTACTTTTTCGACCACCAATATCTCGGAGGCGACCAGAACGGAGAATCCACCGGCCAACGCGCCACGATTGAAATTACCGTAAAGAACGGAGCAGTTACGACGTTCTCGACGGTACTCAATGACGTGGCACGGGGTTCTTATGACCTTGACATTACCGGGTATGTCAGGAGTGGGAAAACCGACATTACGGTAAAAGCCACCGTTATAGACCCGGAGACTGGGGCAACTCGCTCCCGTCAGGCCGTGGCCGGTGTGGAGGCGAAAACACTGGCTCTTTCAAGCGCGTACAATCTGGCAAACTCTATCGCCGGAGGCGGTTACGGCCCTGATGAAACCGTTACCATACCTTTCACCGTATCGGGTTCAGGCTCAAAGACCATAACGCTATATCTTGACGGACAGGAATACAAGTCTACCGTGGTAACCAAGTCAGGCAAGACAAACGGCAGCTTTTCAGTGCCGATGTCTGGACTGACACTCGGCTGCCACAACGTCCAGATGGTTGCCACACTCGAAGCCTCGGAAACCCTCACCCTTGTTTCGGAATCGGTATATATCGACCTTCTGAAGAAGGACGCGGCCGGACGTGTGTCTGCTCCTTTCATAGGCACGATGATAATCTTCCCCGACGGAAGGATTTTCGAGGGTTCGGACTATCTTACGCCGACGCTTGAAGTAGGACAGTTTGAACGCCTTGATTTTGATTTCGTTGTTTATGACCCCGAAATTACTCCGGCGGAAATGACCGTATATCATAACGGAATAGTCTCGCAGCGCGTGTCGCCGCCCCGTTCGGTGCAGAAATACACCAACCGTTTCACACAATCGGGAACGGAGGCGATGAAGTTCAAGACCGGGGAAACAGAATATATCTTCAATATCGAGGTGGTGGAATCTTCTATCAATCTGGTGGAAGTTACCGACAATCTCCGCGTCAAGCTGTCGGCCGCCGGGCGAAGCAACTCCGAAGCCGAGACCGACCGGGCAAAGTGGGAGTTTAAGGGTATAACTACGGACTTCCACGGTTTTGACTGGAACAAGAACGGATGGACAGGCGACGCGCTACTTCTCACCAACGGTGCGAATATCGTAATAAACGATACTCCGTTTGTAACTGACGCGACCGCTACCGGCTTCACTATCGAGGCGGAGCTGATGTGTTCCAACGTAGCCGACCGCGAAGGTGTGGTAATGGAGTGTATGGCCGACGGTGTAGGTTTCCAGATGACGGCCGAACAGGCTAAAATCGTGGTGTCGGGAGGGCAGGAACTTGAAACAAAGTTTGCCCCGGACGTGCCTATAAAAGTGGCGTTTGTGGTGGAAGGCAAGGCGGAAAACCGGCTTTTACAACTCTATGTGAACGGAATCCGAGACCGCTCCCTTCAGTATCAGGCCGCCGCGTCTCTCATTCAGATGAACCCGGCGAAAATCAAAGTCAGTGGCGACGCGGCAGACGTTGAATTGCGGAATGTCCGCATTTACTCTCGCGCCCTGTCCGATGATGAAATATTGTCGAATTATATGATTGACCGCACCACGGCCGACGAAATGGTGTTGTTGTTTCAGAAAAACGACATTCTCGACGATGAAACCGACGAGGTGAGCATCGACAAGTTACGCGCACAGGGTAAAAGCGTAATGCGCATTGTCGGAGACGTTGACCTCGTTAATCAGACCAATAACAAGAAATTCGAGGTTCCCGTCGATGTCTACTTTTATTCGCAGTATGGCAAGGAATATGATTTTGTCGCCCGTAAAATCGGCCTTCGCATACAGGGAACATCTTCGACTACCTACCCACGTAAGAATTACCGCCTCTATTTCTTCCGTTCGGAACAGTACGGAACGACGCTGGAAGTGAACGGTGTAAACGTGCCTTCTCTGGAATACTCGTTCAAGCCGGGGGCGCGCCCTGTATCAATCTTCTGTCTGAAGGCCGATTTTTCGGATTCTTCCAGCACCCACAACACCGGCGGTGTCAGAATCGTTAACGACGTGTTCCGCCGTTGTGGCTGGCTCACACCGCCGCAAGCTGCATACAAGGGAGATTATGATGTCCGTATAGGTGTAGACGGATTCCCGATAAATCTTTTCTACGACAACGACGGTTCCGGCGTCGCCAAGTTCCTCGGAAAATACAATTTCAACAACGAGAAGGCGGATTCCGCAATTGTCTACGGATTCGAGGGTATCGAGGGATTCAACGACGCGGCGACGCTCAACGGACAGCGTAACAAATGTATCTGTCTGGAGTTCCTGAACAACTCGGCCGCGCTCTGCCTGTTCGGTACTGCCTCGATGTCGAATTTCGATGATGAACTGGAATTCCGCTTCAAGGCCGACACCAAGTGGGCCGACGCTCATGCGGACGACAAGGCCGCAGTGATTCGCCTCTGGCAGTGGATTCAGGACTGCAAGGGCAAGCCATCGAAGTTCCTTTCTGAATACCGGGATTATTTCCTTAATGATTCGCCGTTCGCATGGTATATCATTACGGACTACTTCATGGCCGTGGATAACCGTGCCAAAAATATGATGTTGGTAACGTGGGACGGTATTCACTGGATGTTCATACCCTACGACATGGACACTCTGCTTGGTGAGCGAAACGATTCTTACCTGAAGTTCGACTATATGATAACTTTCGATTCTTTCGATGAATCCCAGGGAGCCTATTGTTTCGCCGGCCATGATTCGGAACTGTGGAAACTGGTACGCGCTTGCCCCGAAAAACTCGCCGAGGCAGCCAAGACCATACGCGCCAATATGTCAACGGAATACGTCTTAAAGGTATTCAACGAGGAAATGATGGGCGCATGGGCCGAACGTATCTACAACAAGGACGGGGAATATAAATACATTCTTCCACTGCTTGAACAGGGCAAGGACTATCTTTTTGCCCTTCAGGGTTCGCGCTATGCGCACCGAACCTATACCATTGTCAACCGCTTCAACCTTTTGGATTCGGAGTATTGCGCTGGAACTTACCGCGATGACGCTTTTCCCATCTATCTGTCTTATAACTTCGCGGCCAATCCTCGCGCCCTCACAATCACCGCAGCCGAGCGGTTCTGTTTCGGTTACGGAATGACTAACGGCGACCCGACGGTTCACGGCCTACGCGCCGAGAATCCGGGCGATACGGTAGAACTGACATTCCGGCAGAATCTTATCGTAAACGACCCTCAGAATGTTTACGGGGCTTCAAGAATCCGGGGGCTGGACCTTACGAAGATAAGCCACGCAATCGTCGGGACACTCAACCTTAACAAGTGTATCCGGCTTACCGACCTTAACGCCTCATGTGCTGACGGACAAACCACGCTGACCGGCCTTGTTGTGGATTCGTGCCGAAATCTCCAGCGTATCAATGTCAACGGCCTGAACGGATTGTTGTCGCTCAATCTTTCCGAAAACAAGAAACTCGACACTTTCGACGGAGCAGACACGAAGCTCACCAATGTTATTTTCGCACAGGGCGGAAAACTCGCCACTGCGAAACTTCCGGCGACGCTCCAGACGCTTGAACTCCGATACCTTCAGAGCCTCGCGCCTTCCGGCTTGCAGATTCCGGCAAACGTGGCTGTCAACCGCCTTGTGGTTGACAACTGCCCGCAGCTCGACTGGCGCGACATACTGAAGAAATGCCCGACTACGACCTATCTACGTGTTACCGGCATAAACGAGAGCGGACGCGGCGAACTGCTCCGGCAGTTCCTTACGATGAAAGGCGTCGATGAAAACGGAAATACCGTCAACACTTGCCGCCTTGTCGGTACTTACCAACTTACAAAGTATCTCCCAGAATCAGAGTATAACGAGTTAAAGGCGCATTTCCCGGAACTCAACATTTTGCAGCCGGAATGGACGGTTATCAAGTACGACGAAACGGTTGCAGACAGTAAGAACATTTCCAATCTCGACAATGAAACCGGCTACGACTACGATAACGAGTTTCAACCGTCGGCCCATATCGCCGCGATTCTCGCCAAACGCCACCGCGTCATGGCCAAGTACACGGCGCAGGGTGAAATGACCGTCTGCCCGCTTGATGATTCGGACAGCCGTAAATACCACGACGGTACAGAGGCCAACCTTCAGGGATTCGCCCACCCGACAAAGGCGGACGAAGGCGACGTTATGATGTACGAGCCAGACCGTTGGTGCAAGGGCATTGATGATTTTATAAACCGTTGCCATTATGACTGTTTCAGTTCGCTGAAAAAAGTTACCACCCCCGAAGGTGTGAAACTCTACCCGGAGGATATGCAACTTATCGACCGTTCGGCTTGTCGTGTCGCTTCCACATACGCCACGTTGGACGAAAGCATTACGGTTTATGATGATTACCGGGTGTTTATTGCCCCGGTAGCCGGTTACAGGCAGGTGAGGTGGCCGGCTGTCAATTCTTCGGTTTACGGTGCTGTTTTCCTTGACGCAGCCAATAATATTGTAGGCCGTGCCGCAGCCAACTCCGGGCGAATGACCGAAAGCAGCTACTTGTTTACCTCCGTTCCGGCTAAGGCTGAAAAAATCGCTTTCACCTGTCTTCGCGAAGGGTCTTTCTCATTCGTGTGGCTCACCACCTCCGACCAGATAGACGCTATCGAGCCTGACGCATGGAATACCGGGGAATATCTCTGTGGTGTGAATAAAGCATACTACGGCAATTTGCAGATTCGCAGTATCAACGGAGTGGCCCCAACTTGCAGCGTATCACAGGCGCAATTCGCCGATTATTGCCGCAAACGTGGCGAAGGGTTCACTCTGATAACCTATGCCATGCACCGCGACATCGCCCGGCTTTTCTTTGCCACATACGGCAACCGCGACAGTTCCGACGTATGCGGATATGGCTCCGGCTCAAACACCACTCCGACGGGTAAGACCGATTTCCTCGGAATGAAAGATACTATCAAACTACCGACGGCGACACTCGGAGCTGCCGGAGGCTGGTATTACGACGACACCAACACATTAAGAAATGCCACCTCAATAAATGCCCTCGGATATGAAAACCTTTGGGGCAATGTGTCAGAATGGATGGAGGGCTTCAGTTCCGATTACTGGGTCTGCACCCTTAAAGACCAGGGAGACCGCAAAGTCAAGAGCGCGACCATCTCCGATTCATGGATTACCGAACTTCATAACGGGCGATTCATGGACGTGGTGCCTGTGCTTGTCGGGGCTACCGAGACAACTCATTACGGGGATAAATTCTGGGGACAGAACTCGCCGGCCCGTGTCGGGTTGCGTTCCGGCAACAACGCC
>VSNH01000221.1:0-3580 GCA_009774215.1 Lachnospiraceae bacterium | reverse complement strand
GCCGGCCCGTGTCGGGTTGCGTTCCGGCAACAACGCCAACTCGAACAACGGTGTTTCGTACATGAACGCGAACAACGATTCATCGAACACGAACGCGTGGTACGGGTCGCGCCTTGCACTCATAAGCGTTAAGCCTGAAAAGATATTTTGCCCTCCGGCATGGCGACGTGTCGCCGGAGCCGTGGCAGGGGATTGAGCCGCAGCACAGCCGCCGACGTGCGGAACGCTGAAACATCACGCGCAGGGGTGGAGTTTAGTAGGGGCGGCGCAAGTCGTCGGCCGAAACACTCAGGCCCCGGAAAAATGAAGGCTAAAAATCAATAAAATGAAGCGTCTTAAAGATTCCGACATAATTCCGCTGATTGTCGCCGCCCCCAACATAAGGCAGGCGATTTTCGCCGTACCCCGTGGAACTGACCGCAAGGAATCGCCACAGGGGAGAGAAATACTCGCCCATATAGACGGTATAGAGGCATGGCTGGCCGGTGAAATATCGGCGGGAATCTTTCACTTAACCACATACGGAGAGGAAGAAATCAAGGAAGGCGGGAAGATACGAAAGATTCAATTCCTTTACTCATATTACGAGAAAATCGGTGTTCATGCCATTATGAACATCGTCGAGGACCTGACTTTCAAAAGGCTGATAAGGACTACCGCCGCCTCCCTGAAAAACCGAGGTGTCCATGACCTTCTCGGAATCATACGGCGCGACCTCGCCGCTGACCCCGATAATATGCTTTATGTCTACGAGGACGATATTACCAAATTTTACGAAAGCATATTACAGGATATTATGATGGACGTGTTGCGTAGGTTTTTCAAGGGCCCGATAATCCTTACTCTGCTGGAGCGATTTGTCAGATTCCTGCCACACGCCCTGAGTATCGGATTACGCTCATCGCAGCATTTCGGAAATCTGCTTTTGTCGGTAGCTCTCGACCATTTCCTGAAGTCAGAAAACCGGGTGAAGTATTATTACAGGTATTGCGACGACAAGAGGGTTATAGACTGTAACAAGCCGGATTTATGGCACGTTTCCCGGCTGATTGAACAGCGGGTGGAATCCGTGGGGCTGAAAGTCAAACCGAACAAACGGATTTATCCTATCTCTGAAGGTATCGACTTTCTCGGTTACAAGATTTACACCGACCATACACGGATTCGCAAAAGGAACAAAGTCAAGGCGGCCCGAAGGCTGCACCGGCTGAAATCAAAGAGACGCAGGGCGGAAATAATCGCGTCTTTTTACTCGCTCTGTAAACACGCTGACGCGAAACATCTATTTTTCAAAATCACAGGAATAAAAATGGCTGATTACCAGAATTTGAAATCTCTGGCGGAACTGGGCATATCAACTTCGCCCGGTGTTCGCCGGAACGGACAGAAAAATTTTGCTTGCCGGAGTGTGTCGCTTAACGCTCTGGTGGGCACCGCTCTCTGTATTCTTGACTTTCAGACCGACGTGTCGACAAAGTGGTCGCGCAAAGAGTTACGGGAAGCCCGCGAAGCCGGGGAAACAGACGCGGTGGAGAAATCGAAATATCTTGTATGCGCCCGCGTCATAGTTCCCAATCGCTCGCAGCTTGCCGCGTGCAACCTGACATTGAAGAAGGGCGACGTGGTGAAGTTCTTTACCGGCTATCCCGATATGTGCGATATTTGCGACGCTCTGAAAGAGAAGGGAATGCTCGGCGAGAACAAGGTGACTATGGCACGGAACGCGCAGGGCAATTTCACCGAATATCTTTTCACCTAAAATCCAACAGTATGAATTTTCAGAAAATAAGCTGCTCCGAACATCTGGAGCCGATAGAGTGTATAAACCCGCGCCGCGACCGCTGGGCCTTCCGCTGGAATCACCACAAGGAGGACGGCGGATGGTTCGCTTTCGAGGCAGTCGCAGACCACCGCCCATCCGTCGATGAAATCCGGGAGGTGATAGACGCGCAGATTGACGCGGCCACACAGTCGGATATAATAGAGGGTTTCGAGTGGAACGGTAAGAAAATCCGCCTTACCGATACGGCGCAGCGAAATTTCCTTTTCGCGGTTTACTCACTGAATCATACCGGGGAAATAGACCGCGCCCCCTTCGTCGGTCTGCTCGAAGCCGACACCGACGCGGCGGCAGCCGATGAACTCGGCGATATGGTGGCCGCAATGTGGAAGCACATCAAGGAACACCGAGAGCGGGGCAGACAGGCGAAGGAGGCGGTGGATTGCTCCGTTTACGTATTATAGCATATCATCGAAGGCAGAGACACCGGCGACCCGGCTATCTTTCATTATGTGGGCGTAAATCATCGTCGTGCTGATTTGCGTATGGCCCAACAGTTTTGAAAGTGTGCCGAGGTCTCCGTTGTTCTTTTTGTAATACAGTGTTGCAAACGTGTGCCGGGCTGATTTCGCGCTGACAGCCTTGTTAATGCCTATCCGTCGGCAGATTCGTTTTATTATGCGGTTGAAGGCCTGGTCGGTAGGCAAGTGGCGGAACAGCGGCCCGCGCAGTCTTCCTTCCTTGTAGTATTCCACAAGTTTAGCCGCCGGAACTGACAGCGGCATATTTACGCGGGTCCGGGTCTTTATGCGGGTGTAGTGTATTTCGCCGCCGTGAATCTGCTCTATTTGGAGACTTCGAGCGTCGGAGATATGCATCGCAGTGAAGCACATGAAGAGAAAGAAGCGCAGCACGTCGGTTTCGCCTTCATCGAGTTTGTCGGAGCGGAACACACCGATTAGCGCATTTAATTCGTCCTCGGTAAGAAAAACAACAATCGGGTCGGCCTGTGGAATCCTGTACACCTCGAACGGATTGTTTTTTACCTTACCGGCTCTCATCGCGGCGTAGTAGTGCATACGGATTACACACATATTTTTGCGGATTGTACCGGGGTTGTTGTTGTGTTTGTCGCGCAGATAGGCGGCATATACGCGCAGCCAGTCGGGTGTTATCTCGGCAATCTGGAGCCGTGGGTTATAGGATTCCAGTTTGCGCAGTGCGGCGGCATGGTGTCGCATTGTTTCGGGCTGGAGGGCGGTTTTCAATGCCTCCAAGTGCCGCCGGGCATACTCGATAAAGTTCATTGTCTCGCCGGGTCTACGATACAGGGCCAGAAAACTGTCTTTCGTCAGGGTCTCGCCTGTCAGACGCGCCCGCACAAGAATGTCGGATATTTTCGCTTTTGTGTTGGAAATGATAAGATTCCAGTCTTTAACTTGCTGACCGCGCCCACGGACGCGCTCGGCTGTCTCATCCCATTCTGCGGAAGTTACCGCAATGTCAAGGGGGAGGCGGATTTTTATCCGCTCGATGTTCAGGACGGCATACAGGGCCGCCCGGCCGTCGGCGCGTTCGCTTTCGTTGCGCCGCCTGATTGTTACTTTCGCCATTTTTCGGTGTGCCAACTTTTGAGCCGACATTTTTTGTAACACGCTGATTATCAAAAACCGCTGTGCCTACATTTGTGCCGACGGATTATTAAAAATTGACTACTGACGGGCGTAAGTAAAACGTTAGTAATCTGTTATTTACAACAAAACCCCACCGAGTGGTGGGGTTGTCTGGTGGTGCCACCAG
>VSNH01000220.1 GCA_009774215.1 Lachnospiraceae bacterium | reverse complement strand
TAAGACATGAGAAAAAGGACTGCCGAAACAGCCCTCTAAGATTTTATCACTTATCCATTCAATTTTTACTGTTTCCCCATATACAAGCACGGAAACTCTGAGGGTGGGGTAACTTTTACATGGGGTTTTACCCACCCCATTTCGGAATGGGTTCTTTCTATCAATAAGGGGGACTTTTCTGCAACTATGTTATTTCCCATCCCCTATCTGATTTAGCATCTTTACCAATATTTGAGGAAGCGGCACTCCAAGCCGATTTATATTCTTTAATATAGCAAGTCCTTCATTTGAAATGTAAAACAGAATAACTGTCGTCCGAATTGCATAACTGCTTTCAATGATTGTACCTACAATATTGGAGACAATCACCAAAATAAATATCGCTGCTTTCTTAAACATATTCTTTAGCAAAAACACATTGGAACGCTTCTCCTCCCCCACGATTACAAGTAGCATTTCTGCTATGTAATTTATTACCAAAAATACAATCAGCGCATATAGAAATTTATCAACCCCTCCTAATAATTGAATAATGTAGTCTGCCATATTCATCCCATCCTTTCTCATAATATTCTAAATATCCTCTGCATGGCTTGTCCTATATCCTGTTTGCACATATAAAATAGCCAGAACAAATTATCTGGTAGGTTTTATACCCTGTCCCAATAATCTGCTCTGGCTATTAGTGGCTGTCCTATCTGACGCCCTGTTGCTCAGTTAGCAAACATTCCCTTATTCATTCACAACCATTTTGTAAACTTCTTTTTCCCGCAAAGTTGGCTCTGCGGTCATTTTATCATAATCCACCAGCAAAAATGTATGACATTTGCTACATTGAATAGAGGATTTTCCTGCGGCATCTTCATACGCTAAAATCTTCCCCTTACTGCAGCAAGGGCATTTGATTACCCCTTTGGTTTTTATCCCTTCCATTCATAACACCTCCTCAATTAAATGGCAGTTCTTCATCAATGCCATCTGGTATGTTCATAAAGCCATCCGATGCATTGTTCTTTTTAGGATTTAAATACCTATCAATTAAATTTTTTGCGGATTCAGATATTACAAAATCTGATTCATGCAACTTGACAGATTTAAAAAGTTCATCACATTTCCCTTTCAATGTATTACTCTTATCATCAAAAGTTGAGCAAATCAACTCTAGGTCTGGGCCATCACTATCATAGTAGTTTTGATTATAATCCTCCCGGCCTGTATAACGATACAGTTCATATCCCTTTTCACCAAATTGATCTTCAAGCGGCAAAATATAAAGGTGGCCTATACTGGTTTCTGCGGAAAAAATGTCATCCGTAAGCCCTACTGCCTTTGTTTCATTTGCATTCCCATCTGGAGCGTACTTATACCGCTTTGTTCCGTCCAGTCCGCCTTCCTCCAATTTCCTGAAAAATATTCCTTCATGATCTTCTTCCTTATTACCTTGATTGTTCCAATGAATTGTTGCTTCATCAGTCTCCTGCTTCAATTTCTTAAAAAAAGCAATTACATCACATAGAGATTGGGTAGGAATCTGAAAATCAATATTTAAAAGATCATCGACATTAATTTGAAAAATCGCCGATATTTTCCAAACAATATCCACAGATAATCTTTTCTTTGAATCCGGATTCACTGTTCTGGAAACATACCCTGCGCTCACGCCTAACAGTTCCTCAAGGTCAGAAATCCGCAGACCATGCATCTTTAGCAAATAATCCAGATTACTGCTTAAAAACTTAGAATCGTAATTTCCCTGTGCATTGATAAACTCAGTAATATGTTTTTTCTGCTCCTCTAACTTTTGTTCCATCTCCACAATTCCGCTCTCTAGTTTAGGTGTTTCTTCATCATCCAATTCCAAATCCAACTTCACCGAACTGATTTTTTTTGTCAGTTCCTCAAAATTCCGTTTTGCCAGTCCATAGTCTTTAAATGATTTAATCGGATGAACTTTGATTTCTTCATTCATACTAATTCCTCCGTCTCGTTCAACTGACCATAGAATATCACAGTCCATTTTAGTTGTCAATGGTTCAAATTGCATTTTTTATTGAATTATTCATTGTTCCATTTTTAATCTTTTGACCATTCTTTTCAATAGTCATAAAATATTCTTTCCTACTTGCCAGCGTAGCCCTTCGTTTTATAATATTCCCTACAGGCACCCCTCACCGCCGTTTAGAGCCGAAAAAAGCCCCTCGGCGTTTGACAGATGCGTGGGAATCTGCTACAATAAAAGCACAAAAGGGATACTGCCGATAGACGGTCAGCCCAAACTAAAGACACTTACAAGAAAGTGACCTTACCTTTGGACGGGGCGGTCACTTTTTTGTGTGGTTTATGTACGCTATCAGAATCGAAACGATGATTCCGAGAATCATCAGAACAACCGTCAGCAGTTCATAGTCACTCATAAGCAATCCCTCCTTTCCCGGTTTTACCCGTTGTC
>VSNH01000022.1 GCA_009774215.1 Lachnospiraceae bacterium | reverse complement strand
CCTTTATATAAATAAATACAGGGTATAAATTTTTTGTATGCCATACTGCCGGTTTCCCTTTCTTATCTCATAATGTATAAATTCATACGGAGAATGCCTGTTTTTAGGGATTCCCCTTCTCACGCTAACCGCCATGATTCCGCTCTGCGGAATCTCAAATTAATGCGGAGCATGCCCGTATTTTGGGCATTCTCCTGTGTGAGAAAAATCTGCTTTGCAGACTTAGTACTTCCAAGTCAGCTTTGCTGACTTGGCGATGCAGCCCTTGCTGCGAGTGATTAGAAGTACTTCTCTTACTATGCCAGTGCGCCCTTGGTGCTGAGCACACCCTTCACCCGCGGGTCATAAGAGCACGCTTCGTCTAACGCCTTGCCGAACGCTTTAAACATCGCCTCGATCATGTGGTGAGCGTTCCCGCCGCTCAGCATTTTCAGGTGCAGGTTCATGCCCGCGCTGTAGCTGACAGCATAGAAAAACTCCCGCACAAGTTCCGTGTCAAGCTCTCCCACCCGCTCTGCCTTGAAGTCGCAGTCAAACACGAAATATGGTCTGCCGCACAGATCAACCGCACACAGACAGAGGGATTCGTCCATCGGCAGGATAAAGGAGCCGTAACGTCTGATGCCCGCCTTATCTCCCAGCGCCTCTTTGATCGCGGCGCCGAGCACAATGCCCACATCCTCTACCGTGTGGTGTCCGTCCACATGGAGATCTCCGTTGACTTGTAGGGCCAAGTCAAAAAAACCGTGTTTTGAGAAGCCCTCCAGCATGTGGTCGAAGAAACCGATGCCGGTGTGCACGTCGCTTTTCCCCGCACCACCTAAAGTGAGGGTCGCCCTGATCTGCGTTTCTTTCGTGTTCCGTTCTATTGTCGCTGTTCTTGGCATGACAATCTCCTTCTGACATTTTTCCTGTTATTTTCTTTTAACACTAACCGCCATGTCACGACTTGGCTGTGACTCACAATCAACGGACGAGCAGGCTCGTCCTAGAGAATGCCGCTTTTTGGCATTCTCTTATGCGAAACTTAGTACTTCCAAGTCAGCTTTGCTGACTTTGCGATGCAGCCTCTGCTGCTGAGCTTTAGAAGTACTTTTCGCATGATTGAAACCGCACCCGGATAGAATTCGCGTGGGCGGTAAGCCCTTCCTTCTCGGCAAACAGTTCAATATCCTTATGCGCCTGTTCCAAGGCTTCCCTCGAATAAGAGATCAGACTGGTCTTTTTCATAAAATCGTCCACATTTAAGGGGGAGAAAAACCGCGCCGTGCCATTTGTCGGCAGTATGTGGTTCGGTCCCGCATAATAGTCTCCCAAAGGCTCCGAAGAGTATTCGCCAAGGAAAATCGCACCCGCGTTCCTGATCTTTGTCATCACCTGATAGGGGTCTTTCGTCAAGATTTCCAAATGCTCTGAGGCGATGGCGTTCGCCGCCTCCACCGCGCTGTCCATGGAATCCGCCAGCAGGATATAGCCGTAGTTATCCAAAGATTTCTGAATAATATCCGCCCGGGACAGTTCCTGCAAAAAAACCTCGATCTGCTGCTCTACCTCTTTTGCCACATTCTCGTCCGTGGTGATCAGGATCGCGCTTGCCAGCTCGTCATGCTCTGCCTGGGAGAGCAAGTCCGCCGCCACATAGCGGGGATTGGCGGTTTCATCCGCAATCACAAGGATCTCGCTTGGTCCCGCAATGGAGTCGATGCTGACATAGCCGAAGCAGGCTTTCTTTGCAAGCGCCACAAAAATGTTGCCGGGCCCCGTGATCTTGTCCACTTTCGGGATGCTCTCCGTGCCAAAAGCCATAGCTGCGATGGCCTGCGCGCCGCCCACCTTGTAGATTTCATCAACACCCGCAATTTTAGCCGCCACTAATGTGCCCGGATTGACCTTGCCGCCTGCTCCCGCGGGGGTTGTCATCACAATCCGTTCCACACCCGCCACCTTGGCGGGAATCACATTCATCAGCACACTGCTTGGATAGGCGGCTTTGCCGCCAGGCACATAGACGCCTGAAACGGCGATCGGCAAAATACGCTGTCCCAGAATGGAACCGTCGGGCCTGGTGTCAATCCAGCTGTTTTTCAACTGTTTACGGTGAAATGCGCGGATATTTGCCGCCGATTTTTCCATCACTGCGACAAACTCGGCATCCGCCTCTGCAAAGGCTTTCTCAATTTCCGCATCGGTCACACGGATATTTTCTGCGGTACAGTTCCATTTATCAAATTGACTTGTGTAGTCAAGAACCGCCTTGTCACCTTTTTCACGGACATTTGCAATGATATCCGCCACCACGGACTCATACTGTCCGTAATTGTTGGGACTCCTCTTTAAGAGACTGTCGAGAAGATTCCGCTGTGAATCCTTTGTCAAACGTACTGTTTTCATATTGTTACAATTTCTCCCACTTTCCTATGTTATTTTATCACGCAAATTGATGCTATGCGGCAGATATCAATAATAAATTTAGCGAACACTTTGAGCGTCCATTTCGCGCATGGTATCCTTATCGTGTCCGGAAACCGCTCAGTTTACGATACTGTAGTTCAAACGGACTGTAATAGACGCGGTCTTCTTCCGGGAGCTGGTGTCAAAGTAGCCGCCATAGCTGTATTCGGTGTTGCTGTTCTGCGCGGTGATTTGGAAAACGCCCAGATTGGCGTTTAAAAGCTCACCTACCGTTGCCCCGGTTCCCTGCGCCATCAGGTCAATCCTATTTTTTGCATTCTCCGTTGCCTCCTTGATCAAATCAAGCTTCAGTTCGTCCAGCTTGGTGTAGTAATACTCCGGCTCCTCAGAGGCAAACTGCACGCCGGACTCAATCAGCCCGGAGATATCCCGGGAAATGCCTTCGATCTTATCAATGTCTGTCGAGGTGATAGACACATTCTGGTAAAGGTCGTAGCCGTCAATGTAATCCCGTATCCGATCGCCATTTTCGTTGTACTCCGATTCCCAACGGGCGTTGATGGTGACGGAGCTGAATACCATCTCATCTTCCTTCACGCCGCTGTCCACCAAATATTTACGGACAAGCTCCGCATCCTTTTTTATGGAGCGGTATGCGTCCTGCGTGGTGGCTCCCTGCCCGGAGAAACTGCCCCGCCAAACGATTAAGTCCGCCTCGAAGTCACAGTTCGCGGAGCCGGTTGCCGACAATCCTTCACTGCCGGAAGTTTTCTTGTAATTTACAATGTTTTGTGAAAAAATAGTGACACATGCGATGGCGCACGCCCCCGCAATCAGTGCGATGATAATTCCCTTAAATTCTTTCATTTGAAAACCCTTTCTGTCATTTTCCATTGTTGTCATCCTCCCGGAGATATATTTTATGGCGCCTTTTTCAAGAAAGGCAAAAACACTCATTCAGCCGGTACCGAATCTGCACCGGCCCGGATTTTATACTGTCTGACACAGGCTACAGATGGCTTTTCAGATCCGCGATCAGCTTTTTAATCCGCTCCGGCTCCATCTGCATACTCACCTGATTGACAATCATTCTTGCGGACAGCGGGCAGATTTCCTCCAGCACCTCAAGTCCGTTTTCTCTCAACGTGGACCCGGTTTCCACGATATCCACAATTACATCGGCAAGCTTCACAATCGGTCCCAGCTCCACGGAACCGTTCAGCTTGATGATATCCACGGTCTGATGCTTTTTATTATAAAAATAGTCCTTGGCGATATTGGGATATTTGCTGGCGACCCGTATCATCTCGTGGTGCTGCAGAAGCTCTCTGGCTCCGGCCGGTCCGCAGACGCACATCCGGCATTTGCCGTAACCAAGATCGAGCACCTCATAGACGCGCCTGTTTTCCTCCATGATTGTGTCTTTGCCAACCACGCCGATGTCCGCAGCGCCATACTCCACATAGGTAGGCACATCCGGTCCTTTTGACAGGAAAAATTTCAGTTTCAATTCTTCATTTACAAAAATCAGCTTACGGGAATCCTTATCCTTCATCTCCTCGCAGGTAATGCCGATTTTCTCCAGAAGCTCCATTGTTTTATTGGCAAGACGCCCTTTCCCAAGGGCGAATGTCAGATATCTCTCTTCACTCATTTTCAAGTACGCTCTCTTTTTTCTATATTTATCTTATATTCAGAGAATGCCGCTTTTCAGACATTCTCTCGAGTGAGACTTAGAAATTCTTGGCGTTCCGCCCTATGGCGGGACATCATTAGAATTACTTCTCACTCTGGGGAAGCAGTTCCACTTTCTTCCCGGACGACCGCATATGCTTAGCCTCCATCAGCTTTTCCTTAAAAGTTTCTTCCGTATAATAAAGTTTCACAGGCTCCTCTATTCCCGAAATGATCACATTCTGCCGTTCCATGGCGGCAAGAAGATCGTCCACGACAATCACAAAGCCGATGGCGGCAGCCTCTTTGCCGAATCGTCCGAGCAGACTGTCATAGCGCCCGCCTTTCACAATCGCGTCGCCCACGCCGTAGGTGTAGCCCTTGAAAATGATGCCCGTATAGTAATTATACTTGCTGAGCATTCCTAGGTCAAAGGAAACATACTTTTCCACCCCGTAATCGACAAGCGTCCGATACACCTTCTCAAGCCGCTCGATGGCGTGTCTGGACCGCTTGTTGGAGACTGCCTTTTTCGCGTCCTCCAGAATGGAGACCGTTCCGAACAGATCGCTTACTTTGAGAAGCAGTTCTTTATCCTTTTTATGCACGCCGATGCGGTCAAGCAGCTCCTCCGCGCCGAAATAGTTTTTGCCGGAGATAAACTCTCGCAGCTCCAGCTCCGTATCCTCGTCAAGTCCCGCCTCCGCGCAGATGCCCTTGAAATATTCCAGATTGCCGACACTTAACTGGAAATCGGACAATCCCGCATGATAGAGCGCTTCGATCGTCATGGCGATCATCTCCGCATCTGCCTGCACGGAGCCGTCGCCGATCAGCTCAGCCCCCATCTGGGTTACTTCCTTAAGCTTGCCTTGCAGCTGCGAAGTATTGGTAAAGGTGTTCCCCTGATAGCAGAATCGGATCGGCACGTCCTCGTCCATAAAATACTTGGCGGCGCACCTTGCGATGGACGGCGTAAAGTCCGGGCGGAGAACCAGCGTATTGCCCTCTTTGTCAAAGAACTTATAAAGCTCTCTGGACGGCGTCGTCCCCACTTCCTTGGAAAAAACGTCGAAAAATTCAAAGGTCGGGGTCTGGATGTCCCGATAGCCATAGCCCGTGATCTTTTCATGCAAAAGCCGCTCCACCGCCGTCTTTTTCGCCTTCTCTTCCCCGTAAATATCCCGCACGCCTTCCGGCGTATGTACTAATTTTTTGCTCATACGTCCTCCAATTTAACGCTTTAAAGTACTAATTCGCTAATTTATTAGCGAGCCAAACTCATTACACTATATGCTAATTTTACCTATTTGTCAATCAGTCTAGTAAATCTCTTGCCAGCTCAGTTCTTCTGGAAGAGGCGTTTCGTAGTCTTGCAGACAGTCTTTGTACGCCTCCTCGGTAATTTCTTTATCTTTTTGATAATAGGAGGCTTTCGGTTCCTCTCCCTCCAGCTGCCAGACCACAGAAAAAGAATCCAATAATTCGGGCGTGATGCCGTCACTGCCTATTTTGTAAAAATCAGTGCCAGATTCTGCTGCGCTTCCGCTGTAAGATACACCTATCACACCGTTGTCATAAAGGGAAAAATTCGTCCGATACCCGAACTCCATTTCCGGAAAGACAGAAACCACCTTGCTTCCATCATAACTGTATAAATCATAGTTCCAAGGGGCAAAAGCGGGGTTCGACACACCGATGTCGCCTTCTTCACCGGCTATGATAAGCTCCTCTGTCCCATTTCCGTCTATATCATAAAGCGCATAAAAGATACCCTGCCTGTGGGCACGGATTTCGATGCCGATATCCTTCCCAAAATGACTCTCGTAGTCGTCAGAATCCAGAAACTCCTTGTAAAAATCATGCTGCACCATATCCCGGTACTGCGAAAGCACATCCTTATAGACAGCTGTTCCGTCGGCTGGCGTTTCCGGCTGTTCCGTTATGTCCGTTTCTTCTGTCGTATCTGTGCTAGCCTCATTTTCTTCTGTTACACTGTTTTCGGCTGCCACAGCCTTGTCCTCTGTTTCTTCTGTCTCATTTCCCGTTGGCGTATCCGTCTGCACCGCATTTTCATCCGCATCCGTAATCGGCTCTATCTGCAGCTTTTCCGTGGTGCCGCCTGTATTAGCGCCGCAGCCCGTAAATAGAATTGCCGCTGATAAGATTATCGCAGCCGATGTATGTATATTTGCTCTTTTCATATTTATCTCCTTGAGCCATGTTTTTACCTTATTCCGGTCATTCGTCGCTCTCGCATCTGCAAATGAAGTCAAAGTGCATACTGTCAAAATGGTCATACGGATAGTCCACGCCATCCTGGCTTAACACCAGCCCGTCGCACTACTCCACCCGGTCCTCCAGATCCTTTTGTATCATATCCAGATAAGGCACGAGAACCCCGTGCTTCTTCGGCAGTACATACGCCGGGTTCAGCTCGTCAAAACGGAAGCTCTTCCGCCCGCCCTCCTTCGCCCGGTCCCAGAAGTAGCGCAGCATTTCATAAGGCAGATAGTAAAAGAGATCCTTGTGGGAATAATAAATAAGAAAGAACGCGATCCCTTTCTGCTTCTCGAACTGTCCCATAAATTCTACCTGATGCTCATGGATGTTTTGAAGCGCGAAGGTGTCAGCCGCGCATTCCTTGGCGTCAAAGCAAACGGGAATCCCCTGCACCGCGCCGATGTAATCCACCGTGCTCTTCTGGTCAAAGTAAGCGAGCGTGATATGGCGGCTGTCCTTGTCGATATTGATGGGGGTAATGGGCGTGGGCACTTTCTGGATCAGCGCCAGCCCGTTTTCCAGATATTTTTCATTTGTACGGTTGATCAGATCCTCCAAAGTGGAGCCGCGCAGCCCGCGGGAGTTCCATGTCGCCATCGCAATCCTCGTTCAAAACGTTTCGCACTTGTTCTTTTCATTCTATTATACATCCACGGCAGGAAATTAGCAAGAACAAATGTTCTGCCTTGGCTTTAAAGAAAGCACCTGTCCTCCCCGAACCATTCTCTGCGCTTGTTAATTAATTCTTCCAGCTTTTCCAGTTTCTCCGTGAGCAGTTTCTTTTTTGAACAGAAATCTGTATTGTCCCCATAGTCTACAAATTGACTCCACTCTTCCACATTTTCGCTGACGTCCGCATAGAGGTATTCACAAAACTGAAGCATGCTTGTGTGGGAGTACTCATTCGTTATATCTTCGGGCGCCAATGGCGATCGTTCGTCATCTTCACAAACGATATGACAGTTCCAATAGCTTACCAGACACAAAAATCGATCCGGCTCCAAAAAACCTTTTACACAAAATGGCATCATTGTCTCAAGCCCATGTATCGCCTGGTCAATCCACTCAAAAGCGATATCATCCAGATAGCTGAGACCATATACAGAAGTATGATCAAGCTGAAAATCACTCCAGCCATTTTTCGGTTTTGTCAACAATGCAGTTATCTCCCATTTCCTAGGGAAACGCTGATTAAAGCGTTTCCCGCACCGGATTTGCGCCGCGAAGCGGCACATTCCTTTGCAAATCCGTGTGCATCCGCCGGAGGCTCTAAGGAAGTGCTGATTTAATCAGCGCTTCCCTAGATATAATTTGAGACACACCCAAAAATCTCCGGCAGCTCACACAAAAAAGTGCGTTCACTTAAATCCGCAAAAGGCGCGTCCAGCGTTGGAAATATCACCTTGTAAGCGTGCAATAGCTGTGACTTTACCCCGAATTGTTTTCGGTATCTCTCGTTCCACGCCCGTTCCCCATACTTGTAATCCCCAAGCAGCGGATGCCCGATACTTGCCAGATGCGCCCGTATCTGGTGGGGTTTCCCCGTGATCAGTTCCACCTCCAGAAGCGTCTTATCCTGTTCTACACGAAGCGGTTTATACTTGGTCTGAATCAAAGAACCATTCCTGTCAGATGATTTTCTCTCCGGCATCCTGCGGCCGTCTGACGGTTCGGATTGTTTCTCTGCCGCAGACTGTTTCGGGCTGCCGCCAGACATCCGCGAATCAGCGGGCTGTATCGTCACTTTGTTTTTCTTCTCATCCTTGACCAGATACCCCTCGATCATCTGTTCTTCCGTAATATGCCCTTTTACATAGAGCTGATAATATTTATGAAGGGTTCTGTCCTTTAAAATCGTGCTTAGAAGCTGCGCTCCCTGAAGCGTTTTTGCACAGAGCACCATACCGCTTGTGTTTCGGTCGAGCCGGTTGCAGACAGAAGGCTTATAAAAGGAAATATCTGACTCGGACAGATTCCCTTTTTCAAGAAGATAGCCGATCAGCCATTCATTCAGGGAAATATCCGTTTTTTCTGCTTTCTGAGACAGAATGCCCGCAGGTTTATCCGCAATTATGATATGATCGTTCTCAAAGATTACCTGAATATCCGGTAGTATTCTGTATGCCCGGCGGTATGTTGCTGCACTGAATGCCGCGACCGCTATTCGTTCTGCTTTTTTACTGCGATCGGCTTTGTTCTCCACAGCATGATCTGTCATTTGACCTGATTTATCTACAAAGCCGGCCGCCGCCACCGTCTCCTGACTGATGGAACTTTCATTTTCCACAAGTCGTCCGGATGTTTTCCCCATAAACTTATCAAGCGTCTCCTGCGCAAAAAAAATCTTCACACAGTCCCCGACAACAGTCTTCTCGCTGCCGTCCGCTTTCCTGTCATTCAGGGTGATATTCTTTTTTCGAAGCATTTTATGGAGAAAGCCGCTGCCCGCGTTTGGCAGAATCCGCTGCAGATACTTGTCAAATCGCTGTCCTGCTTCCCTGTCTGTGATAATCGCCTGGTACATGGCAAATCTCCTTGTGGCACTTGCCAAAATGTCTGTATGCAATGCTAAAATTGATAAGTTCGCAGTAGCTTTCTCAAATTTCTGCGGCAATCATAGCATACCCCTTTTACTGCCGGTAACGGTAGAAACCGGACAAAAAAGTCTCAGATGGAAACATTATACAGCAAATTGATAATTCCTTCCCGATCTTTATGATCCTCCACCTGCATATCCCTCAACCGACTTAGTCGGTCAATGTATTTACCTTCCTGAGAAAAGATATTAACCGTCACATTCTTGATGCCTTCCTGCACAAGCATCTGCCCCAGATGTTTTTCCGCTTCCCTGCAGTCGCAGGAAAGCTGCTCCGTGATACCGCAGAGCATATCTCCCTTCAATGCCATATGGCTTATCGGGTAATTCTTCTGGTAGGAAGTAAAATACATATCATAAAACACGGTCATCGAATCGTCCCCATATGCCGCCACCTTTTCGTGCAAAGCGCTGCTGCAGCCCTTCGCTCTCAAAAAGAGGATAAAGTTCACCGCACTCTTGCAGGCGGGCAGACAGCCCAGAACCGCCACGATGGTGAGCAGGTTTTTATTGGAACCGGTTCTTATGATTCCCGAGATATACAGGGCTGCGGAAATGGCAAAGAAAAGAAGCGTCCGCAGAGCCGTGTACTTTTTTCTGCTTGTTATATAGCCATAACTGCCTTTCGGCGTAAAAAACTGTTTCATTTCATCCCTCTTTCTCCTCGTCGAAACAGACTCAGACGTGTAGATATTTTATCGTAACAGTTCAGCCCGGGACTTTGTACTTACTGCAAAGTCCGTAAGAACATTTAAAGATCTCGAAAAATCCGGTCTCCTTGCCAGAGGCAAAACTGGAATAGACCGGATTCAGTAACTATGAAGCCGGAGGCGAATAGTTACATTTCATCATCACATTCTGTACGCTCTGGGTGGAAAGATACAACAGCTTCACGGGCAGGCCGCAGATGGAGACGCTTTTTCCGATTTTACAGTCTTCGATTGCCTTCTTCACCACACAGGCGGTTTTCGCCATGGTAAGTTTTTTCAGAATGCCAAACCCGGACATGTCTTCGTAGGCATGGGCAAGAAACGGTGTGTTGACAGGGCCGGGACAGACGGCGGTCACAGTAATCCCCCGCCCCTTAAGTTCCTGTGAAAGCGCCCTGCTAAGCGAATACACATAGGCTTTGGAAGCGGCATAGACGGCAAATGCGCTCTGGGGGACAAAGGCTGCCCCGGAGGAGACCTGTATCAGCTTGCTGCCGCTCTTCATATAGGGCAGGCACAGCATGGTCATGCGGGTCAGCGCCGTAATGTTTAACTGAATCATGGTGTCGATTTCCTCTTTGTTCTGTCTGGCGAAAAGCTTGTGGCTGCCCACGCCCGCACAGTTGACCAGCACCGTAATCCGTGGATTCTGTATGGCAAGCACTTCCTCAAACTGTCTCAGGGCCGTTTCATCCGTCAGGTCAATCACGATAACCCGGGCTTTGATCCGCAGGGAGTCCGCCAGTTTTTCAAGCGGCTCCTTTCTGCGTGCAAGAAGCCAGATTTCATCCGTTCTGCCCAGACACTGATCCAGTTGTACGGCAAACTCCATCCCCATCCCGGAGGAAGCGCCCGTAATGACAGCGATATTCATATGCACCTCATGATTCCGAAATTCCTGCGGAGAATGCCCGTACTTTTGGCATTCTCCTATGCGAAACTTAGTACTTCCAAGTCAGCTTGCTGACTTGGCGTCCCGTCCTATGGCGGGATGTCCTTTAGAAGTACTTGTCGCGTTTCTCACTCTGTGATTAGTGTACCACTTTTGACTGTCTTCCGTAAACAATTACTTTTTGAAGGAAACGAGAAATGCAGGTCAAAAAAATATATCAGATTTCACAAAATATTTTTTTAAAACCTATCATTTTTAGTAAATGTGATGTATAATTTTTATAAATTGTAAAAAGGAGGAAATCGAATATGGCAAAAGAAATGATTGCAATGCTTCTTGCCGGCGGACAAGGCTCACGTCTGTATACGCTTACCGAGAAACTTGCAAAACCGGCTGTTCCATTCGGCGGAAAATACCGAATCATCGACTTTCCGCTGTCCAACTGTGTCAACTCAGGCATCGATACGGTAGGTATCCTGACCCAATATCAGCCGCTCGTGCTGAATGAATATATCGGCAACGGGCAGCCTTGGGATCTTGACCGCCTGTACGGGGGTGTACATGTACTGCCGCCCTACCAAAAATCCGGCGGCTCTGACTGGTATAAAGGAACGGCAAACGCAATTTACCAGAACATATCGTTTATAGAGCGTTATGATCCGAAATATGTCATTATTCTTTCCGGTGACCAGATCTGTAAACAGGATTACAGTGATTTTCTGGAATTCCACAAGGCGAAAAACGCAGAATTCAGCGTTGCCGTCATGGAAGTTCCGTGGGAGGAGGCGCCCCGCTTTGGTCTCATGGTTGCGGACGAAAACGATAAGATCACGGAATTTCAGGAGAAACCGAAGAACCCCAAATCCAATCTCGCTTCTATGGGTATCTACATTTTTAACTGGGATATTCTGAAAAAGTATCTGGAGGAGGACGAGGCGGACCCGAACTCCGAAAATGACTTCGGCAATAACATCATTCCGAATCTGTTGCGCGATGACAGACAGATGTATGCATACCACTTTAACGGCTACTGGAAGGATGTGGGGACGATCCACTCCTTATGGGAAGCGAATATGGAGGTTCTGGACGCAGAACAGAGCGGTATCAACCTCTCCGACGAGAGCTGGAAGATTTACAGCCGCAACGTAGGCATGACCGGCCATAAGATCAGCGCAGGCGCGGTGGTGGAGAACATTATGGTTTCCGACGGCTGCCGGATCAAAGGCGAGGTGCGGCACTCGATCCTCTTCGCCGGCGTAAAGGTAGACGCAGGCGCGGTGGTGGAAGATGCGGTTGTCATGGGGCACACAACCATCAAATCCGGCGCGGTGGTGAAGCACTGTATCGTTTCGGAGAATGTGACGATCTGTGAAAATGCGGTGGTCGGCGCAATGCCTTCAGGCAGTGAAGACGGCGTAGCAACTATCGGCACGGGTCTTACAATCGGCGAGGGCGCTGTCGTAGGCCCGAATGCCATCGTTAAAAATGATATGAAAGGCGGTGAAGAACAATGGTAAAATCAAATATAAGTGCACTCGGTATCATTTTCCCGAACAGCTACGACGCGCTGGTTCCTGAGCTGGTGAATGTGCGTCTGATGGCCTCCATTCCCTTCGCCAGCCGTTACCGCATCATTGACTTTATTTTATCCGGCATGACCAATTCCGGCATCGGAAATATTTCCGTGATCGTGAATAAAAACTACCACTCCCTGATGGATCATCTCGGTTCCGGTCGTGAGTGGGATCTGGTTCGCAAAAACGGCGGTTTACATATCTTCCCGCCCTTTGCGGAAAAAGAGGCGAAACCCTATGTGGGACGCGCAAGCGCGCTGGCAAACATTCTTGATTTCCTGCGTGACGCCAAGGAAAAATACATTATCATGTCAGACACCAATATGGTGGTGAACTTTGATTTCCACGCCATGCTGCAGACACATATCGAGAATGAGGCGGATATGACGCTCGCCTACTGTGAGCAGCCGATTCCAGGCGGATTCATCAACGCCAAAAACGACGGCAGAAGCTTTTATTATACCTTTGATATGGAAGAGGACCAGATCAGGAAGATCTACATCAATTCCAAGGAGGACGGCGTCAAAAACCTCTCCATGAATATTTTTATCATCAACCGGGAGCTTCTGGTGGAGATGGTGGAAAGCGCACTGCTGCGCGGACAGGAATTCTTCATGCGTGATGTGCTGATGCCGCAGATCAATAAGCTGAATGTGAAAGGCTACAAATATTCCGGCTATGTAGGGTTTATCTCGGATATGAAGAGTTATTTCGATGAAAATATGAAGCTGCTGGACGACTATAATCTGGACGCGCTCTTCTCCGGCTCTCCCGTCTACACAAAGATCAGGGGAGATCATCCGACACAGTATGTC
This sequence comes from Lachnospiraceae bacterium, assembly GCA_009774215.1. GTDB lineage: Bacteria > Bacillota > Clostridia > Lachnospirales > Lachnospiraceae > UBA3282. Next base: position 19,630 of record VSNH01000022.1, on the reverse strand, counting down.
AACGGCTCAAAAGTGCAGAACGTGATGGCGGCTGACGGCTGTATCATAGAGGGAGAAGTAGAAAACAGTGTGCTCTTCCGCGGTGTCAAAGTGGCAAAAGGCGCGACGGTAAAGAACTGTATTCTGATGCAGGATACCGTCGTGGAGGCAGGCGCAAACATCGAATATCTGATTATCGACAAGGATGTTACGATCACAGCCGGAAAGGAAATGAAGGGAACGGATACCTTCCCGGTTTATATCGGAAAAGGCCAGACGGTATAAAACAAATCGTGAGGAAAGGTTCCGATTGCGAGTACTGGCGTACACAGTCAAAAAGAATGTATGTTATCTTGTGTAATTAATCAAAAAATCCCGCAGATGATTTGGCGCCTGCGGGATTTTTTGAGTTACTTTTTCTTCTTATGCACATTACGAATCGTTCTTTTCTTACGGACACCGTTGCCTTTGTGACTTTTCGGGCTGTCTGACCGCATATGTCCATTATCTGCACTCCTGCTATTTTCTTTCGGTCCGCTTTTGAAGCTTTTTCCGCTCTCCTGCCTGCTGCATCTGCCGGCACTTTCATTTCCCGGCTTCCTTGGCCGGATCAGGCATTTCCTGTCAAAACCAATCAGATCCTCCCGTCCGCCCTTCACAAGCGCTTCCCTGACCAGCTCGTAATTGTTGGGATTGCGGTACTGGATTAACGCCCGCTGCATCGCCTTTTCATGGGGATTGCGGCAGACATACACCTGCTTCCCGTCTCTCGGGTCAATTCCCGTATAGTACATAACCGTGGACACTGTGGAGGGCGTGGGATAAAAGTCCTGCACCTGCTCCGGCATATAGCCGAGATCCCGCAGATATTCCGCCAGCGCAATGGCTTCCTTCAGGGTGGAACCCGGATGGGACGACATAAGATAAGGCACAAGGAACTGTTTTTTACCAAGCTGTTCGTTTAACTTTGTATATTTTTTTACAAACTTTTCGTACACTTCTTTCTTTGGTTTACCGAGATATTTGAGAACCTGGTCGTCGATATGTTCCGGCGCCACCTTGAGCTGTCCGCTGACGTGATGCTCTACCAGCTCTCTGAAAAAAGAGTCGTCCGGATCCGCCATCAGGTAATCAAAGCGAATGCCGGAGCGGATAAAGACCTTTTTCACGCCGGGCAGCGCCCGAAGCTTTCGAAGAAGCGCAAGATAGTCACTGTGATCCACTTCCAGATTGGGACAGGGCTGCGGGAAAAGGCATTGTCTGTTTTTGCAGACGCCCTGCGTCATCTGTTTCTGACAGGAGGGATGCCGGAAATTGGCGGTAGGACCGCCCACATCGTGGATATAACCTTTAAAATCCGGCTCCTTTATCATCAGCCGTGCTTCCCGCAAAATGGAGTCATGGCTTCTGACTTGTACCGTCCTGCCCTGATGAAAGGTCAACGCACAGAAATTACACCCGCCAAAACACCCTCTGTTGCTGACAAGCGAGAATTTGATCTCCGAAATCGCGGGCACGCCTCCCGCATCCGCATAGGAGGGATGGTAGGTGCGCATATAGGGAAGGTCATAAACGGCGTCCATCTTCTCCGTCGAAAGCGGCGGCTGGGGCGGGTTCTGTACCACATAAATGCCGTTTGGATAGGGTTCCACCAGCGTTTTCCCCGTAAAGGGATCGGTACTGTTGTACTGGATTCGAAAGCTTTCAGCATATTTCTCCGGGTGGGCTTTCATCTCCTCGTAGGAGGGCAGCGTAACCGAATCGTAAATGCCGCCGATATCCTTCGTTTTGTAGACCGTTCCCGAAATAAACGTAATATCCTTCACAGCGATGCCGCTGTCCAGAGCCTCCGCGATCTCCACAATGGACGTTTCCCCCATGCCGTAGGAAATCAGATCCGCCTGAGAGTCCAGCAATATGGAGCGCTTGAAGCTGTTTGACCAGTAGTCATAGTGTGCCATCCGTCTGAGGCTCGCCTCGATACCGCCGATAATCACCGGCACATCCTTGTATACCCGGCGGATCAGGTTGCCGTAGACCACCGTGGCGTGATCCGGTCTTTTATAAGGCTCGCCGCCCGGTGTGTAGGCATCTGTGGGTCTGCGCTTCCCGGAGACAAAATAGTGGTTCACCATGGAATCCATGTTGCCGCCTGACACGAGAAAGGCAAGTCTGGGCCGCCCCAACACCGTGATGCTGTTCTCATCCTTCCAGTCCGGCTGGGAAATGACGCCCACGCGGTATCCGTGGGACTCTAAAACCCTGCTGATTATGGCATGTCCGAAGGAAGGGTGATCCACATAGGCATCCCCGATCACATAGACGAAATCAAGCCGGTCTATGCCCTGCGCTTCCATATCTTGTTTTGTAATCGGTAGAAATCCCATCTTTTCCTCCCTCTGACCGCCATGTCACAGCTCTGCTGTTACGCTCAGTTTTCCATCCTATTGGAAACGATCTTCCCCACAATTGCAAGAATCAGCATCGTCACATAAAACCGGGGATCTTTATTTTCCCCGAATATGAGAAATCCTACGGTGACTGCCGCAATGATAATCGCGTATACAATCAGAAAAATCCGCCTCATAACAGGACGCCCTCTTCTATCAATTCCCGAAAACCATAGGTATAATAATCCGCAAGCCTTCGCTTTTCCTCATCCTGATGCTCCGAATACGCGTCGTAGACGGCGCAGACCTGCATACCAGCCGCCTTTCCCGCCTGGATGCCCGGTATGATATCCTCGAACACAAGGCAGTTTTCCGGCGTGACGGCGAGCTCCCTCGCCACCGCCAGATAGATATCCGGCGCAGGTTTTCCCCTCTCCACTTCACATCCCGTCATAATACAGTCAAAGCAGGATTCCATCTGATGCGCCTGCACCACGTTTTCCACAAGCTGCCTGGAATTGCTGGTGGCGATTCCGGCCTTGATGCCGTGCTCCCGGCAGTATGCCAGAAGCTCTCTGACGCCCGCTTTGACAGGCACCTCATTTGCGTACTTATCCCACGCCATGCGGTTCCAGTCCTCCTTGATGGTGTCAAGATCGTCCGGCAGAGAAAAACGCTCCTTGAAATATGCCGCCGTCTCGGAAAAACTCATGCCCTCAATACATGCCTGCAGATTCTCCGGCAGAGGGATTCCGAATTTTCCCAGATATTCAATATCTATGGAACGCCAGATCCACATGGAATCCACCATGGAGCCGTCCAGATCAAAAATAACCGCTTCTATCATTCCGCAAGTTCCTTTCTTATTCATTTCCTTCGTATTTTTGTCATGCCAACGCGTTTTTTCGGAATATATATGTACAAAACCGCCCGCATCCCCGGCGACTGACAACGCCGAGACTGCCCACGATCCTGACATGGAGGAAAAAGTGAAAGATCACACAAAGCCACCGCTTTTTGTCCGCAAACTATCGAAAGACCTTTGGAGCCGCTTTGTCCGCTTTCTGTATATGGCCATCGGCGTTTACCTGATTTTCCTGCTTCTGCGCTATCCGGCGCTCTCCCTGCAGTATGCGCTTGCGGGACTGCAACTCTGGTTTGAAAAAATGATCCCGACGCTTCTTCCGTTTATGATTCTGTCCGGCATTTTAATCAACATGAACCTGACGGAAGGCTTTGTGCGCCTGTTTCATCCCATTCTGCGTTTCTTCTACGGCACCACGCCCAACGGTTCCTACACTCTGATTATGGGATTCCTCTGCGGCTTTCCCATGGGTGCGCGGATTGCCGGGGAACTGTGCCGAACCGGGAGACTCTCCGTCAGGGAAGGTAACCTTCTGCTCGCCTTCTGTAATAACATCGGCCCGATTTATTTCCTGAGCTTTGTGGTAAGCACACTATCTCTGGAACAGCCGCTCGTGCCTTTTTTCGTAATGTACGGCGTGCCGTTAGTATACGGCCTTTTCGTGATGCGGTTTCCCCTGCTATTTCCCGTTTTTGCATCCGAGAGTCAGACGCGCATACGCGCATGTTCGTTTGACCGTCAAATCAAGATGAAAAAAGGTTCTTTCCTTCTTGGCCGTTTATTTACGACGCAGACGCCCTTGCTCTTGAATCGACCGACTGAGTCAGTCCAGACGGAGTTATCTGCCGTTGCACTGCCGAAACAAAAAACACAGGCGGAAGGGCTTTTTGATGCCACTGATCACGCCGTCGTCTCCGGACTGATCGGCATCGCGAAGCTGGGCGGTTATATGGTGTTTTTCAATCTGCTGAACATTCTCTTCGTTCCCTTCACCCGTCTGCCGGACACACTTTTGAAAGCCTATTACTGCATTCTGGAAATCACCGGCGGGATCGCGCGCTGTGGTTCTCTCCATCCTTTTCTCGTGCTGGCTATGCTGCCTTTCGGTGGTTTTTCCTGCATCGCCCAGACCTACAGCATGATTCGGGGCACCAATTTGTCCATCCGCGCCTATGTGTGTCATAAACTGGCGCAGACTGCTGTCACCGCTATCATCTATTGGCTGTGGAGACCGTTCTGACCCCCGGCAGTCATATCGCTCTCGCCTGCCGCCATCGGCTTTATGTGCCGTTCTCTCTCCGCCTGCCGCTGTCTTACGCCTCCATACGCTTTTTTCCTGCATCCGTCAGTGTTTCCGCCTGCGTCGTCTTTGCTTTCTCCGCCGTTTTCCGTGCTTCCCGCCCCTTAAAATCAGCGCCATGGACAACGCAAGGCTGACCACCAGCAGGGCACAGACGAGACATACCATCAGAAAATATCGGATCGTGGGCTGCTTTTCTTCCTTTTTCCCCTTTTCCGGCAGTTCCGTATATCTCTTTGCCTGATTTTCCGCAGAGATGGCGTCCTGCTTCGCCTGTTCTTCTGCCTCGGCTTTTGCAGCCGCCGCAATGCGTTCCTGTTCAGCCAGCTCCGCCGCAATCTCCTCCTCGGTCTTATAGTCCATGGAGGGCAGGGATACCAAATTGCTCTCCATATACAGATCATAGCCGTTGTAGCCCCGCACCACGATCTGGGGTATGATATGAGGCGGTACGTTCATAGTAAAGGTGATGGTGTCCTGCGTCTTATCTCCCCAAGCCACCCGCGGTAAAAAGGTGTTCCCGCCGTCATAGCTGTAATCATAATACAGCATACCGCTGTCATAGTCCACAGCGGACAGCTCCACCGTGATATCCCCCGTCTCCATCTCCTGATCCGTGACCTCGATCATGCAGATATCCGGTTCCGTCGTGTCGGGACGCATAACGCCGGAGGGAATCGGAATGTCCGGAACCGGATAATCGCTGTAATCTACGCCAAGGGCATCCGACCGCAGACGGAAATATTTGGCGGCTGATTCCGCATCCAGCCTGCCGAACGTCTCCCACTGTTTCTTTCCTTCACAAAAAGGGCGGTCGTTTTCGTGATCCATATGACAGTGCTCGATCAACACGCAGGTCAGATCCTGTTCCACGGCATGACGTATGATGCCGTAGTAATCCGTCCCCTTTTTCCCAAGCCTTGTCTTGACACCCCTCGAGTACAGGCCCAGGTCTTCCAGCGCGCCGATCTCGATATCGGCAAAGGCATATCCTTCGCTGTAATGCCGACCAAAAGCGGACACCCAGCATTCCGCCCCGAAAAGCGTGTTGTGATCCTGGGAGAGATTATAGTGGAGGCAGAAGAGAAAATCCGCCTGCACCTCTTTGGCAAACGCCACCCGCTCCTCTAAAGACAGCTTCCGATCGTCCTCCCTTGTCAGATAGACGGTGACATCCTCGTACTTCTCCAGTTCCTCCTTCATGACCTTGGCGGTAATCAGCGTCATGTCCTTCTCAATGAAGGAATCGTACATGCCGCCCTCCTCCTCGCCGCCGTGCCCGGGATCGATCACAACCACAAGTTGCTCCTCCGGCTGCTCCGCCATCCCCTCCCCAGCGGTCTCCGGCGCGGGGGCAGGCTCCGTCCCGGCCGGATTTTCCGCCGCTCTGACATCGGGAAGCATATCCCCGTCAATGCAGACAGATATTTTCCTGATCAGGCACAAGGAAATACAGAGACAGAGTGACCAAACCGCCACCCGGCGCAGGGATTCCGCTATGTTATTTATTTGCAGGCGAGGCCCGAGACCATTTTTCATAAACTAACCACCACGATTCCGTATTGCAGAAAATGCCGTATTTCAGGCATTCTCCTATGCGAAACTTAGTACTTTTCGCATTTCTCTGGGTGAAACTTAGAAGTTCTCCGCGAAACAGCCATTGCTGTGAGCGGCTAGAACTTCTTTTCACCCTATTTTCCGGATTTTACGAATAGAATAAGCCGGCTTCATAAGGAAACCGGCCCACCTGTCTTTTTCAATCCACCACCTATTTTTCCGCACTCTTATCTCCATTACATCAGATCCAGCTCCGGCCCGGGCTCAGCTTCCCCCTCAGCCTCCTTAAGCATTTTTTCTACTTCCACAGGACGCAGTTCTGCACGGTTCGCCTTCACAATCTCATTGTAGCCACTGATCGTATTAAAGAAACTCTCGTAATGCTCCGTAGCCGCCGTAAGCGTGGCAGTCATGGCGTTCTCCAGATTGGAGAGCATTTCATCAAGATACTGCATGGCGGAAGTTTTGACACCGTTGGCCTCCATGGTCGCGTTGTTTAGGATCTCCTGCGCCTGCGTGGTCGCCATGCGCACCACTTCGTTGGCCTGTGCGTAAGCTTGCTGCATGATCTCGTGCTCGTTAATCAGCTCTGTTGTCTGCACCGTGGCATCTTTAATGAGCGCCTCCGCCTTTGTGCGGGCATCATTCAGGATCGCCTCCTTGTTGGAGATAATTTTCTGATAGCGCTTGATCTCATCCGGGGTCTTCATGCGAAGCTCCCGCAGAAGCTCGTCGATCTCTTCTTTATTTACAATAATATTGGTCTTGGAAAGCGGCTGGAATTTGCAGCCGTCAATATAGTCCTCAATCTCATCGATCAGTTGTTCAATTCTACTGCTCATTGCCTGCTCCTATCTCTTATATCCGTATTTTTGATAGATCAACCGCCCGACAAAATCGGGCACGCACTCGGAGATATCCCCGTTAAAGCTTGCAATTTCCTTGACGGTGGAAGAACTTAAGTATGCGTATTCGAGACTGGTCGTCAAAAACACCGTATCTAATTTTCCATCGGAAAACTTGCGGTTCGTCTGCGCAATCTGCAGCTCGTATTCAAAATCGGTAATAGCGCGCAGCCCTCTGATCGCCACATGGATATTTTTTTCGGCGGCATAATTGATCAACAAACCGCTGAAAGAATCAATCGTTACGTTGGGAAGATCACGGGTCGCTTCCTTTAACATTTTAACACGTTCTTCCACAGAAAACAATGGAGTCTTTGTTTTATTGTTCAGGACGCTAACCGTCAACTCGTCAAAAATTTCAGAGGCACGCCTGATAATATCCAGATGTCCATAGGTCACCGGGTCAAAGCTTCCCGGATAAATTGCTGCCTTCATAGCAAGCCCTCACACTTTTATCACAAGAAATGTATCGCTCAACCGAAACTCATGATACCATATTAAAACAATTTTGCCGAAATGTCTTTACTTATTTTTCATTTTTTTGTATTTTTTTGAAAAAACTGCGAAGTCTTATATTTTCCGACAAAAAACATGACGGTTCGTCTTGTAACGCTTCTCCTTTTCCACAGAAAATCCTAAGCTTTCCAGGCCGGAAATGTCGGTGCGAAGGGAAGTCTCGATCACAATCAGGGTATTTTCCGTCACCCAGGGAAGCGCCTTTAATACCGCCAGCACGCGCTCCACGTGTCCACAGTCGTAAGGAGGATCCATAAAGATGATATCCGCCTCCTTCTCGTGAATCCCGTAGAGAGCGGAAAGCACATCCGTCTTTACAATCGTCGCCTGCTCCGCAAGATGGGTAAACTGTAAGTTTTCCTGAATGCACGAAAGCGCCCGTTTTTCATTTTCCACAAAATAGGCATGCCTTGCACCGCGGCTTAAAGCCTCGATACCGATGCTGCCGCTGCCGCTGAACAAATCCACGAACAGCGCGCCGCTAAGGTATGGCTGCAACATATTAAAAAGGGTCTCTTTGATCCGATCCGTGGTAGGTCTGGTGTCCATCCCGTCCGGCGCTTTCAAACGAAGGCTTCTCGCCGTTCCCGCTATCACTCTCATTGTTTTTCCTCACTCTCACGCACGGCTTTCCTGTTTTCAGCCGCCTCTGCATTGCCGGACGAAAGCCGCTGCTTCCGCCGCGTGTATCAGACTCTCACCTTCACGCCCTTACTGTCCCGGTGCATCAGCTTGATTTTATTCAGCTCCAGCGTCCTGTCGCCATATTTGATGGTCTGTTCCACCGCGTTCTGGGAATAATGCACCGCCTCAATCTCGTCTTTGGCGGAAAGCTTCATACCCCGCACGCCGATTGCGCCCTTCTTCTTCTCGGGAATCTCCTCCACGGGAAAGCGCAGGAAATAGCCTGCTTTGGACTGCAGAATCATGTTTCGCTGTTCCTTAAATGCCGTCACGCTTACCACTTCGTCGCCGTCCGCCAGCTTTGTGGCTGCCACAGTGCGCTTGGCCACGTCGAACTCACCGCCGTCCACCACCTTGAGCATCGCCTGCTTTGTGACAAAAATGACACGGTAGAGATTTAAATCGCTCTGGCTTGCGGCGTAGACAATGGACTCCTTCGCGGAGTCAAAATTGCTCACGTTGTCGATAGGCACGCCCTTATCCCGGAACTTTCCGAAGGGTAAATCCACAACCTTCACAGTGTGAAGCTGCCCCGTGTTGGTAAACAGACAGACCTTTCCCGTATTTTTACAGACAAAGACAAAACGGTTTTCTGCGTCGGCGGCTTCCCTATTTCGTTCGTAGGTGGCCGTGTCGATGGTCTTGGCGTAGCCGAAACGATCCATCAGAAAGGCGATTTCCATCTCCTCCACCTTTTTTTCCACATAGACCGCTTCCTCGGCGTTGGTGATCTGCGTCCTTCTTTTCCGTTTGTATTTCTCCTTGATTTCGTCCAGTTCATTTATGATAACCTGCGCCATGGAATCCCTTCTGGCCAAAATATCTTCATAGCGGTAAATATTCGCCATGGTGTCCTCGTGTTCACTGATGAGGGCCTCGATCTCCAGACCGATCAGCTTGTAGAGACGCATTTCGAGAATGGCATTGGCCTGTTTCTCCGTAAACATAAGCTGCGATGCCATCACCTTGGACTCCCTGGACTTGAACTTGATGCCGTCGGTCTTTCCCTCCACCAGACAGGCTTTCGCCATGGCACGATCCTTGGATCCCCGCAAAATCTCGATAATCAGGTCGATCACGTTACATGCCTTGATGAGACCTTCCTGAATTTCTTTGCGCTCCAGCTCCTTCTCCAGCAGGTTCCGATACTTTCTCCCCGCCACCTCGTACTGGAAGTTGACGTTCTCTCGGATGATCGCCTTAAGCCCCATGGTTTCCGGACGGCCGTCCGAGATAGCCAGCATATTGACCCCGAAAGTGTCCTCCAAACGGGTTTTTTTGTAGAGCATATTTTTAAAATTCTCCACATCGGCATCCTTGCGCAGTTCAATCACAATGCGGATGCCCTCCTTGGAGGACTGGTTCGTGATATCCACGATATCCTGCGTTTTTTTCGTCTCCGCCAGAGCCGCCACATCCATCAGAAACTTGCCGATGTTCGCGCCGATCATGGTGTAGGGAATCTCGGTGATGACCAAGTTTGTCTTGCCGCCCTTGGCTTTTTCCACCTCCACTTTACCCCGCAGCTTGATCTTCCCCATGCCTGTCTCGTAGATTTCCAGAAGCTCGTCCTGATTGATGACGATGCCGCCCGTGGGGAAATCGGGTCCCTTCACGTAGCGCATCAGCTCTCTGGTCGTAATATTCTCATCCAGCATATAAGCCTTAGTGGCATCGATCACCTCAGCAAGATTGTGGGGCGGAATGTTGGTCGCCATACCCACCGCGATGCCTTCCGAGCCGTTTACCAGAAGGTTCGGAATCTTCACGGGCAGCACGCTCGGCTCTTTTTCCGTCTCGTCAAAATTAGGGATAAAATCCACCACATCTTTGTCCAGATCAGCCAGAAAGGCCTCCTGCGTGACCTGCTCCAGACGAGCCTCGGTGTAACGCATTGCCGCTGCGCCGTCGCCCTCGATATTGCCGAAATTGCCGTGCCCGTCGATCAGGGGCAGCCCCTTCTTAAATTCCTGGGTCATCACCACCAGCGCCTCATAGATGGAGCTGTCGCCGTGGGGATGGTATTTACCCATGGTGTCACCCACGATACGGGCCGATTTACGGTAAGGTCTGTCGTAACGGATGCCAAGCTCATGCATGTCGTAGAGCGTCCGCCTCTGCACCGGCTTCAATCCGTCTCTGGCATCCGGCAGGGCTCGTGCGATAATCACGCTCATGGCATAGTCGATATAGGATTTCTGCATTACCTCGGAATATTCCGTTTTTATAATTCTGTCGTCCATTTTTCTTCTCTCTCTTATATACTGTCATCTCGGGAAACCCTTCCTTCATATCCGTTTTCCGATTTTATTTTATCACCCGGCAGATTTTTCTGTCAGATTCCGCCGGAAAATTGATTCCCAAAAAGCAGTCAGACGTCCAGCTCTGCCTCCTGCGCATTTTTGTAGATAAACGCCTTCCTGGGAGGCACCTCCGTACCCATCAGCATCTCCGTCACCTCGCTCGCCATGCGTGCATCCTCGATCTCCACCAGCTTCAGAAGTCTTTTGTCGGGATCAAGGGTCGTCTCCCAGAGCTGTTCGGCATCCATCTCGCCAAGCCCCTTATACCGCTGTAACGTGAAAGGACCTTTGTGCCGTTTCCGATACTTTTCCAGCGCCTTGTCGTCGTAGAGGTACTCCTCTGCCCCTTTCGACGGCATGGCTTTATAGAGGGGCGGCATGGCGATATAGACATGCCCCTCGTAGATCAGTTCCGGCATAAAGCGATAGAATAAAGTGAGCAGCAATGTGGAAATATGCGCGCCGTCCACATCCGCATCGGCCATAATGATAATCTTGTCGTAGCGCAGCTTGGAGATATCAAAATCGTTGCCGTAGCCTTCCGAAAAACCGCAGCCGAAGGCGTTAATCATCGTCTTGATCTCGGCGTTTGCCAGCACCTTGTCGATGCTCGCCTTCTCCACGTTCAAAATTTTGCCGCGGATCGGCAGGATCGCCTGGTACATGCGGTTTCTGGCGGTTTTCGCACTGCCGCCCGCAGAGTCTCCCTCCACGATAAAGATTTCGCATTTGGAAGCGTCCTTCGACTCGCAGTTGGCCAGCTTCCCGTTGGAGTCGAAGGAGAACTTCTGTTTCGTCAGAAGATTGGTCTTAGCCTTCTCCTCGGTCTTTCGGATTTTTGCCGCCTTCTCCGCGCAGCCGATAATGCTCTTTAAGGTCTCGAGATTGCGGTCAAAGAAACGGACGATCTCATCGCCCGTCACCTTGCTGACCACCTTCGCCGCGTCCTGGTTGTCCAGCTTGGTCTTCGTCTGTCCCTCAAAGCGGGGATCGGGATGCTTGATGGAGACAACCGCCGTCATGCCGTTTCTCACATCCGCTCCGGTAAAGTTCACATCCTTTTCCTTTAAGATGTTAAGCCCTCTGGCGTAAGTATTAATCACGTTTGTGAACATGGTCTTAAATCCGGTCAGATGGGTGCCGCCCTCAGCGTTGTAAATATTATTGCAAAAGCCCAGCACATTTTCATGAAACTCATTTACATACTGAAATGCGCACTCCACCGTGATGCCTTCCGCTTCGCCTTTAAAATAAATGACATCGTGAATCGCCTCGCGGCTTTTGTTCATATCTTTGATAAAGCCCACAATGCCCTCCGGCTCATGGTACTCGATATGTTCTGTTTCCGGGCCTCTCTTATCCTCATAGATAATCGTAAGCTCCGGGTTTAAATAAGCGGTCTCATGGAGGCGGCTCTTCACATCATCCTCCTTGAACCGGGTCTTGTCAAAAATAGTGTCATCCGGCAGAAAGCTTATGGTAGTGCCGGACTCCCTTGTCTTTCCCACTACGGGCAGAAGCCCGCCCTTCAGTTCCATCGTGGGAATGCCTCGCTCATAGTGATCCTCATAGATCTGCCCGCCGGTCTTCACGGTCACATGGAGCCAGGCAGACAGGGCGTTTACTACCGAGGAACCCACGCCGTGCAGACCACCGCTGGTCTTGTAAGCATCGTTGTCAAATTTTCCGCCCGCGTGCAGTGTGGTGAATACGAGCCGCTCCGCGCTGATGCCCTTCTCGTGCATTCCCACGGGAATACCACGGCCGTTGTCCGAAACGGTAGCGGAGCCGTCCTCCTCCAGCGTCACCTTTATAGTGCTGCAATAGCCCGCCAGATGTTCGTCCACCGCATTGTCCATGATCTCGTAGATCAGATGGTTTAATCCCTTGGTGGAGACGCTGCCGATGTACATGCCGGGACGAACCCGAACCGCTTCCAATCCCTCCAGAACTGTGATGCTGGAGGCATCATATGTGTTTGAATCTGTCTTAGCCATTTTCGTTTAACCTCACTTTGCAGTAAACGGACTGCGGGGAGAATTTTTCGACAAAAATCGAGTATTGCAGGATTTCCTTCATTTCCCCTCTGCCGGAGTACTGCCGTTGCTATGCGTAGCATACCATAAATCTGGTATTTTTGTAAAGGGAAAGTACCATATTATGGGGAATGCCCCATGCCTTTCCGGCTACCGGCTGACCTGTGCAGAGTGTGTTCAAAGCTGCCGCACACACCATTTTGCAAGCCGTGCAGGAACAAAAATACGGTTTAAAAGGAATTGTTGCACTGTTATTGGCAAAACAGAGAGCTGTGCCGTCGTGTGCTCACTCATTCACCCGGTACAGATATTCGCGCCCCCGCTTTCCGTCCCTTCGCAGAATTTCCAGATACATGAGAATCGGCACCGCATCCGCGGCCAGCTCCCGTCTAATTCCCGCCGCCTTCGCAAAATCCGTAATCGTAAAAGGTTCCGCCAGGTCAATCGGCACAAACTGCATAAAATCCTCTGTCCGTTCCACTCGTATTTCGTCGTAAAGGGAAAGGGGCATCCTGTCGTAGCGCGTGGAGCCTCGCTTTTTATTGCGGCTCCAGCCGTTTAAAAGCCGATACTCGTCCATGTCAATCAACGGAAAGGCGAAGGACAGGTGCGGATCCTTTAAAAAAGGTTTGATTCGATACAGCTCCGCAAAGGCATGGTAGGCGTTTCCCGTCACCGGAGATTTGTGCTTTTGGGAAAGTTCCCCGCTCTCCTCGTTCATCCAGATCAGCCACTTAAAATGGGGGATCGGAAACACAACCGTGACCGGATAAAGCGGCAGAAAGGCGGCGAGCTTCGGACGCAGCCTCCCGAAATTCCCGTTTTGTATCTCTATGATATGTCCGTCACTGTAAATATCCGCGATATATCCCTCCACAGGCACCTCATGGCAGTCCTCATCAGGTTCGTAGTAGAGCTTCATAACCGCGTGAACCGTCTTTTCCTGAAGTGTCCCAAAACCATGGGGATCATTCTGTTTTAACAGTACCTTCAATTTTGCCTGTTCAAATGCATTCGTATCCATACAAAAGAGTATACCAGATAATATGTAACCGAACAAGTGTTTTATGTGCGGTCGGCGTAAACAAACCGAATGGCGGCATAGATTGACAGGGCGGGCGGTTTACAAATAATATGGAGAGGAGTATAATACAATAGATTAATTATGTGAGACATCTTACAAACAGGAATCCGGCTTATGAATGCAAACCAATGGAGAACCCGTCTGAAAAAGGGCGTGAACAAATTAAAAGATGTTCTGACTGGCAAAACCCAGATCACGAACCGCTTGAAATTCCATGCACTGATCGGTTCCATCGCGTCCGTGCATGTTCTTTTGCTTGTTATTTTTGCTGTTTTTCGGGTGATGCCTCTGTTCTATTTCAATATTGGCAGCGTGCTCACCTACGCGGCCTGCTTCTGGCTGATGTGGGGCGAGCGGGAGCATTATCTGACCATTTACTTCATTACATACATAGAAGTCATTCTGCACTCGTTTGCCGCTACGATCTGTCTCGGCTGGCAGTTCGGCTTCGCCCAGTACATCATCGCCATTATTCCGGTCGGTTTTTACATCTGCTACACCCTCGATATCCGGCGGAAGAAATTTACCATAGCCACCGTGTCGGCTGTTTTCGCGGCTGTCGCTTTTCTGGCCTGTAAATTTCTCTCCTTCTTCGGGGAGCCTCTTGTTGTGATAGACAATTTCATTCTGGAGATGGCGCTCTATGTGTTTAATTCCCTATGCGCCTTTGCGTTTCTGATCCTCTTCTCTCTGGTCTTTGTGTTTGAGATGAAGCTCTCCAGCAGCCAGCTCAGGCATCAGAACGCTATTTTGGATAAGCTGGCCAGCACAGATCCGCTGACGGGGCTTTACAACCGACGAAGCATGGATATCTTTCTCAATCAGGCTGTGGAGTCGGCATCCAGCTTTGCCCTGATTATGTGCGATATTGATAATTTCAAGAAAGTAAACGACACCTACGGACATGATTTCGGGGATGTGGTTTTAAAGGGAATTGCAGGAATTACATCCGAGCAGATAAAGGGGCATGGTTATGTCTGCCGCTGGGGCGGGGAGGAAATCCTGATTCTGATCAACAATGCCTCGGAAGAAAGTTCCCTTCGCATCGCGGAAAATATACGCAGAAATGTGGCAAACCGTGTGTTTGAACTGAACGATAAATGGATTCACTGTTCCCTCACGCTGGGCGTCGCCCTCTATGACGGAAAGGAGTCGGTGGAGGACACGATCACAAGAGCCGATTATAACCTCTACTGCGGAAAACGGAACGGAAAAAACACTGTGGTTCTTTGAGACTACAGTGTTTTTACATGGCGGTCTCCGTGCAGAATCCGCTCTCTGTCCGACGCGTTAATCTGCGTTAGTTTTCCGTTTTTGTCGTAATACGTTAACAGCGTGGAGTTTTTGGCGACAGACCGTCTGCCGTCGTCTGTAAGCAGGCTGATCACCTGCTCCAGATTTCCGGAACGCAGATGCTTTCGGATTTTTTCATCCCGCTCCGCCTGTTTTTCCTCGAAGTCCTCTTTCCCTTCCTGATTGCTTACGCCTTCCGCGACTTTTTCCGCCGTCTCCGAAACATCTGCGCCTGCAGACATTTCCTCCTTTTTTCGCTCTGCCGAGACTTCCGGTCTGGGAATCCCTTTCATCGCATAATATTCTTCGGTATAGCGCTCCGCTTCCTCAGGCGTTACATCTTCGGAAACGACCTCCTGCGGCGGATCATTCCAAACTTTGTAAAAGAACTTTCCCAGCGCCGCAAACAGGCTTTTCAAAACCGACAGCACACCGCCGAACAACCCGTCGCCCGTGTTTTCGGACTTTGTGGCGACATCCGTCGCCTGTTCCCGTTCATCTACCCTGCCGCCGGACAGTTCCAGTTTCACGCCGCCCTGCGTTCTGATATCAACGCCGGGTTTCTGATGCAGTTTTTTATCTTCGCCCTTTTCCTCTTTCTTTTTGGGAACATCCTGTTCCTTCTGCCGTTCCAGACTGAATTTTTCCTGGCCCTCCGTATTTTTGGCAGGTTTTAATTGACTGCTATAGTCATAGGCGGGATTGTCGCCGTCACCGACCCTGTAGATCATAATTGATTCCCCTTAGTCCACGCAAAATTACAGCTGCGCTGCTTTTTTGGATTGCACTTTGCTTAACCGGCTTATTTGCTCTGATTGGTGTTGATATAGTTTACTAACCCTTCCGCCGCAATAATCTTCTGCATGAACTCAGGGAATGCCTGCCCCTGATAAGTCGTCCCTTTGGTCACGTCGGTAATCACGCCGGAATCAAAATTCACTTCCACCTCGTCTCCCGCCTCAATCGCGGCAGCCGCCTCAGGGCATTCCACGATAGGCAGGCCGATGTTTATGGCATTTCTGTAAAAGATGCGGGCGAAGGTCTCCGCGATCACACAGCTTACTCCCGCCGCCTTGATGGCGATGGGCGCGTGTTCTCTTGAAGAACCGCAGCCAAAATTCTTTGTGGCAACAATAATGTCACCCTTATGCACTTTATTTATAAATTCCTTGTCAATATCTTCCATACAATGCGTCGCCAGCTCCGCCGGGTCGGAGGAGTTTAAGTAGCGCGCAGGGATGATCACATCCGTATCCACGTTGTCCCCGTATTTAAAAACATGTCCTTTTGCAGCCTTCATATTTATCATTCCCTTCCTTTGCCGTCTTTCTCTTTCTTCTCTGATTTCTTTTCATCCTTAGTACAGACTCTTTTGATTTTCTCTGTTATTTTACATAGCATTTCTACTGCCATCTGATTGGCAATCAGTCCCATGTAGAACCGAACCTCCTTTTATGACAACTTGCAGGGACAGGATATTTTCCCCTCCACCGCGCTTGCCGCCGCCACTGCAGGGCTTGCCAGATAAATCTCGGAATTGACATGTCCCATACGGCCCACGAAGTTGCGGTTTGTAGTGGACACGCAACGCTCACCCTCCGCGAGAATGCCCATGTAGCCGCCAAGACACGGTCCGCAGGTTGGGGTGCTGACGATCGCGCCCGCCTCAATGAAGATCTTCAGAAGTCCCTCTTCCATCGCCTGTAAGTAAATTTTCTGCGTGGCAGGAATCACGATACAGCGCATACCTTCCGCCACATGCCTGCCTTTCAGGACTTTCGCGGCAATCCGTAAATCATCCAGTCTGCCGTTGGTGCAGGAGCCGATCACCACCTGGTCAATCCTGATGTCGTCCGTGATTTCGTCAATGGTCTTTGTATTCTCCGGCAGATGGGGAAATGCCACCGTAGGGCGCAGTGTACGCAGGTCAATGGTGTACTCCTCGTCATAAACCGCATCTGTATCTGCTTCATATATCTTATATTCTCTCGTGCCATGTTCCTTCATGTAAGCAACGGCGAGATCATCCACCGGGAAAATACCGTTCTTGCCGCCCGCCTCAATCGCCATGTTCGCGATGGTGAATCGGTCGTCCATGGTCAGGTTCGCAATGCCGTCTCCGGTAAACTCCATAGATTTATAAAGCGCGCCGTCCACGCCGATCATGCCGATGATGTGCAGGATCACATCCTTGCCGCTGACCCATTCGGAGGGCTTGCCCGTCAGATTAAATTTGATGGCGGAAGGCACTTTGAACCATGCCTTGCCGGTAGCCATCCCTGCCGCCATGTCCGTGCTGCCAACACCTGTAGAAAACGCACCAAGCGCACCGTAGGTACAGGTGTGGGAGTCTGCGCCGATAATCACGTCACCCGCCACGGTCAGCCCCTGCTCCGGAAGAAGGGCGTGCTCGATGCCCATCTGCCCCACCTCAAAATAATTGGTAATCTCGTTTTTCTTAGCAAACTCACGCACACATTTGCAGTGCTCCGCGGACTTGATATCCTTATTGGGGACGAAATGATCTGGCACAAGGGCAATTTTGTTCTTGTCAAACACACCGTCCACCTTCATTTTTTCCATTTCGTGAATCGCCACGGGACTTGTGATATCGTTGCCCAGCACCAGATCGAGATCAGCCTCGATCAGCTGCCCTGCCTCCACTTTATCCAGACCGGCGTGCGCCGCCAGAATTTTCTGTGTCATTGTCATTCCCATTGTCGTTCCTCCTTGTCTTCTCTCTGCGCTTACTGTTTAGTGTATCACAATTCTATCCGTCCGTATAGATGCAATCCCCGGGAGCCGCCTGTTACTTTTTACATCGGCAGCATGCGGAATTCCTATCCTTTCTTGCATTATAATTCACACAATGGTATAATTCAAATATATATAATTTATAAAATATATAATTGCAATTTATAATTATGGAGCAAATTTTATGAAAAACTTAGATAATCTCTCCCGATACAAAATCTTTCTTGCCGTCGCCGAATGCAAAAGCATATCCAAAGCCGCCGCGCAATTATATATCTCCCAGCCCGCAGTCAGCATAACCGTCAAAAAATTGGAAGAAAATTTGAATACCACGCTCTTTTTTAGAAAATCAAAAGGGGTTGAACTGACAGAAAAGGGAAGTCAACTATACGAAAACACGAAGAAAGCCTTTCAGATACTCCTAGATACGGAAGAACATCTCAAACGCAGTCAGAACACCGGCTATCTGCGGATCGCCGCCAGCAATGTGCTGTGCAAACATTTTCTTATGCCCTATCTCAAGGAATTTACGGGACACTATCCAAACACGGATCTGTCCATTACCTGTACGTCCTCCATGACAGCCTGCTCTATGGTGGAACAGGGCCGCATAGACTTGGCCCTTGTGGCAAAACCCGAAAACCCGGGAACGGCGGTTTACCATTCTCTGGGCGTGATTGAATACATCTTTGTCTGCACCCCGGCATACCGGAATAAATTAAACTGCGGCAATGACCAGATATTTGAGCAGGGCAATATCATGCTGCTCGATCAGGATAATGTCTCCCGCAGACATCTGGACAATTATTACGCCCAGAATAAGATTACCCCGCTGCATATCCTCGAAGTAAACGAGATGGATCTGCTTATTGAGTTTGCAAAGATGGGGATCGGGGTATCCTGTGTCGTAAAGCAGTTCGTGGAACAGGAATTGCAGGAAGGCGCTCTGATTGAAATTGCACTTTCCAAGCCCATAGCGCCACGCGAAATCGGATTTTTATATCATCGCATGCAGCCCATGAATGAAAATATACTGAAATTTATAGAAGGAAAAACGCAATAAGTCTTACAGCCTCATAGTCCCAATTTACGTTTTCTTAGGACTTTGCAACAAACTGCAAAACCCTAAGCCAAACTACTGCCAGACCTTCCAGGCAAGCGTCACCTTGAACAGATCCCCATCGATCCCGATCTCCATCTTACCGCCCTGCAGTTCCACGAAGCTTCTGGCGATGGCAAGCCCCAGTCCGCTTCCTTCGCTGCTCCTCGCGCTGTCGCCCCGCACGAAACGTTCCGTCAGGCTCTCAGCGGGAATATTCAGTTCATAGCCCGAGATATTTTTCAGTTCAATCAGAACTTCATCCGCCGCCTGTTCCACGTTCACATATACCCGCGTGTCCGGCATGGCGTATTTGATGATATTCGTATATAAATTGTCGAAAATTCGACTCGTCTTGTCCCCGTCCAGCATCAGGAACACCTTCTGCTCCGGAAATTGAAAGCGAAAAACCAGCCCGGCCCCTTTCGCCCTGTCCTCATACTCCAGATACATCTGTCTTATCAGATTGCAGATATCCACCTTCTCGGTGTGAAACGCCACATTGCCACTGTTCGCCTTACTCACCTCGAACAGATCCTCAATCAGTGTTTTCAGGCGCAGAGACTTCCTTTTGAGCACCGCCAGATACTCGTTTCTCTGTGTCTCCGTAACGCCTTCTTCCTGTAAAAGCTCCGTGTATGTGATGATAGCGGTAAGGGGCGTCTTTAAGTCGTGGGAAACATTGGTAATCAGCTCCGTGCGCATACGCTGGCTTTTCACCTCTTCCTCCACCGCCCGGGAGAAACCGCTCTGTATGGCGGAGAGCTTTTCTTGAAACGAAGAAAACATCCCCCAATCCCCTTCCATTTCCGTCTGTAAATTTCCTTCCGCCACCGAATGAGCCGCCGTCAGCATCTCCCCATAC